>JAGKXA010000504.1 GCA_021151615.1 Cellvibrionaceae bacterium
CTCTGGTGTACCTGTCGTTCCGCCAGGAGCGCAGCAGGGTAGCTATGCATGGACGGGATAACCGCTGAAAGCATCTAAGCGGGAAGCCTCCCTCAAGATAAGGTATCATCGAGTCGTGATAGACCATCACGTTGATAGGCCGGGTGTGGAAGTGCGGTAACGCATGAAGCTAACCGGTCCTAATAACTCTGTTCATGCTTGAAGAGTCCCACCATCAATGACAGCTCTGCACGGGAAAGATCTCGTGATCAGGTCTGGCGTTGGACGGACGGTTCTCCAGCCAGTCATCTGAATGATACGCATCGATTAAAAACATCCGCAGGCTCCATTGCCTGGTGACCATAGCGTCCGTGCCCCACCCGATCCCATCTCGAACTCGGCCGTGAAACCGGACAGCGCCAATGGTACTAACGCTCAAGCGTTGGAAGAGTAGGTCGTCGCCAGGCATTGAAGCTTGCGGAAGTTCAACAAACCCATTCACAAATCTCCCACCCTGAACCTGCGCCTCACAGCGCAAAGGTCCAGGATCAAGAGATCGCTCGGTCGCCGCAATGGCTGCCAGCGCAAACAACCCCGGCGCGGGGTGGAGCAGCCCGGTAGCTCGTCAGGCTCATAACCTGAAGGTCGCAGGTTCAAATCCTGCCCCCGCAACCAAATAAGGGTTGACTGTTTCGGCGGTCACACTAGATGGGCGCTTCCCGCGGCGGTTCGGTATCCGAATCGGCAAGGGTGAGGGCCTCTGAAGTGGCCCGGATCTTTGACATTGTGATTTTAGATGAAGGGACATGTGGGCGACGGCGCCTGCGGTTTGTGGCTTTAGGGCGCAGATTTGCAGTATAAAGTAGTCGAGCTTGCATGTCTTATACGTAACCATACGTTTAGATGTGCAGGGTTTTGATACCCTAGATTGATTTTACGTCAGATTGCGGATCATTGGATCCGTGCTGTTGTGAGATTGGACACAAACTTGAGAGTTTGATCCTGGCTCAGAACGAACGCTGGCGGCATGCCTAACACATGCAAGTCGAACGAACCCTTCGGGGTTAGTGGCGCACGGGTGCGTAACGCGTGGGAATCTGCCCTTTGGTTCGGAATAACAGTTAGAAATGACTGCTAATACCGGATGATGACTTCGGTCCAAAGATTTATCGCCAGAGGATGAGCCCGCGTAGGATTAGGTAGTTGGTGGGGTAAAGGCCTACCAAGCCGACGATCCTTAGCTGGTCTGAGAGGATGATCAGCCACACTGGGACTGAGACACGGCCCAGACTCCTACGGGAGGCAGCAGTGGGGAATATTGGACAAT
>JAGKXA010000199.1 GCA_021151615.1 Cellvibrionaceae bacterium
CCCCCATTCCAGCGTTGTCACCACGACCGTCGAGCATTTGCATTTCGCTGGCAACAATTTCTGTGGTGTAGCGATCTGAACCATCTTGCGCCTGCCACTTGCGCGTACGCAAAGAGCCTTCGATATAAACCTTGCTGCCTTTGCGCAAGTATTCGCCAGCGATCTCGCCCAGGCGATTGAAAAATACGACGCGGTGCCATTCGGTGCGCTCTTGTGGCTGGCCGGTGTTTTTGTCCTTCCATGTCTCTGACGTTGCTACGCTGACGTTGGTCACAGCGCCGCCCGAGGGCATATATTTCACTTCCGGGTCCTGCCCGATATTGCCGATCAAAATTACCTTGTTAATACCGCGAGCCATAAGAAATTCCTCTTGAGTTACCGTGTATCCGCCTTCTGTTGTTTGTACTTCGGCGGCTTTCAGATTAATGATTTATCCCCCATAAGGGGCTTTGCACTTTACACCTGGTCGACTATGGCCGCCAGCGTTTTGCGATCAACGCGACGCTGATCCACTTTCAGATAAGCGGTGTCCTCGGAGGCGACTATCACCACCTCTGCCACACCATCCACTGCGCGCAGTTTATCTGCAATCAATTGATGATCGCGCCCGCGCAAAGGGATTAGGACACTGGCCAAGAAATGCGGTGGTTTCATCGACCAGGCCACCGCCAGCCAGATCACCACCAGCACGCTGTTTAGCAGGAATACAGAGTTAATGCCCTGATGCTGCAATAACCATCCCCCCAGGGCGCCACCACCAAACACCCCCAGAACCTGACAAGTTGAGTAAATGCCGGTCGCCGTACCCTTGGCGCCCGCCGGGGCGATTTTGCTCACCATGGAAGGCTGGGTAGCCTCCAGTACGTTGAAGGCGATAAAGAACACAAAGAGTACCAGCAGCGCAAAAATCAGATGTGTACCGACTAACATCAGCGCCAGTTCGGAAATCAACAACAGTCCAACGGCAATCAAAAATACGCTTTTAATTTTGCGACGTTTTTCCGCAATAATCACGAAGGGCAACATCAACATAAACGCCAGAGCCAGCAGCGGAAAATAAATCAATCCATGGTATTCGCGCGCAATTTTCAGCTGATCCTGCAATACCAACGGAAGCACCACAAAGCTGGACATCAGCACAAAATGCAGCACAAAAATGCCCACATTCAAACGCAATAATTGCGGATGCTTGAGGGTATCCCAAAGCAGATTGGGAACAGCAACGGCTTCGCGCTTAGGCACGGAGGTTTTAGCCACATCGGGAACCAACTTGAGCAGGATGTAAACCCCAACCAACCCCAGGGCTGCTGTCAGCCAGAAAATCGCCCCGACACCGCCCCAGCTCGCCAATAATGGCCCCAGCGTCATAGCAACGGAGAAGGAAACGCCGATAGACGCACCTATGGTCGCCATGGCCTTGGTGCGGTTTTCGTCGGAAGTCAGATCAGTCAGCAACGCCATCACCACCGCCGAAATCGCCCCACCGCCCTGCAAGAAGCGGCCGATAATAAGTCCATAGACGGAATCCGCCAGCGCCGCCACCACGCTGCCAAGGGTAAAGATAATCAACCCAATCAGAATTAAGGGTTTACGGCCAATACGATCCGACAATACCCCAAAGGGAATTTGCAACAGCGCCTGGCTAAAGCCATAAGCCCCCAAGGCCACGCCCAACAAAAATGGGCTGTGATGGGCGTATTCAGTGCCGTAAACCGCCAATACCGGCAGCAACATAAACAGGCCGAGCATACGGAAGGTGTAAAGCGCCGCCAGGGAATAAACCACTTTGCGCTCAAAGGGCACGGCAGTAGAAATTGAATCTGTAGGTTGCATGGCGAGAGGATCTTGCAGCTTATTATCGAAAAAGTGCGACAGTGTACCAATGCTGCTGGCGCCCCACCATAAATCCCGCACAAGTTTGCTGAAAATGCCCAACAGCTTTTTACCAAGACTTACGAACTCCTGACATCTACTGGCACTGCATTTACGTATAATCTGCCCTTTTGACCAATCAACCCTGGTGGAACGCAGTAGATGGACAAAATTATTGTCAGGGGTGCACGCACCCATAACCTCAAAAATATCGATCTGGATATTCCACGCGACAAGCTTGTCGTTATTACCGGCCCATCCGGTTCAGGCAAGTCCTCACTCGCGTTCGATACCCTCTACGCCGAAGGTCAGCGCCGTTACGTTGAGTCGCTATCCACATATGCCCGCCAGTTTCTGTCGATGATGGAAAAGCCTGATGTCGATCATGTGGAGGGTTTAAGCCCGGCCATCTCGATCGAACAGAAATCCACCTCGCACAACCCGCGCTCCACTGTGGGAACCATCACCGAAATCTACGATTATTTGCGTTTGCTCTACGCGCGGGTGGGCGAGCCGCGTTGCCCGGAGCATGGCGCCCCCCTGACCGCCCAAACCATTAGCGAGATGGTAGATACCGTTCTCGCAATGCCGGAAGGCACCAAATTAATGTTGCTGGCCCCAATTATCCGCGATCGTAAAGGCGAACACTTGCATGTGTTTGAGCAGTTGAAGCGCGATGGTTTTATCCGCGCACGTATCGATGGCATCCTGTGCGATCTGGACGATACCCCCAAGCTCGACAAGAAAAAGAAACACACAGTGGAAGTGGTGATTGACCGTTTTAAAGTGCGCGAGGATTTAAAACTGCGCCTCGCCGAATCGTTTGAAACTGCATTGAATTTATCGGAAGGTATTGCATGCATTAGCTATATGGATGGTGAAGCACCGGATCGCCTTTTCTCCTCCAAGCACGCCTGCCCGATTTGTGATTACAGCCTGAGCGAACTTGAACCGCGCCTGTTCTCCTTCAACAATCCCGCCGGTGCCTGCCCTACTTGCGATGGTTTGGGCGTGCATCAATTTTTTGATGAAGATAAAGTCATTCAGGACACAGCACTCAGCCTTTCCGAAGGCGCTATCCGCGGTTGGGACAAGCGCAACGTTTACTATTTCCACATGCTTGCATCGCTCGCCAAACACTATGCGTTTAATGTGGATACACCCTGGTCAAAATTAAAAGCCAAACAGCGCGAAGCCGTGCTTTATGGTTCCGGTGAGGAAGTGATTGAAT
This sequence comes from Cellvibrionaceae bacterium, assembly GCA_021151615.1. Classification (GTDB taxonomy): domain Bacteria; phylum Pseudomonadota; class Gammaproteobacteria; order Pseudomonadales; family Cellvibrionaceae; genus Cellvibrio. The sequence goes on from JAGKXA010000199.1 coordinate 3,104, forward strand.
TTAATTACATCAATGATCGCGGCGATGTTTACAAGCGCAGCCATACCTTTGAAGGTGTGCTGCCTAATATGGAGCGACGCTATCGCGATACCGAATCCAGCTCGGTGCGCGAAGACTTGATTAAATTTCTCTCCACCCAACCCTGCCCTGAATGCGAAGGCACCCGCTTGCGCGTTGAAGCGCGCAATGTTTTTATCGATGAACGCCCGCTGCCCAAAATCACCGAGATGCCGGTAGCCGATGCCTACGACTACTACATGAAACTCAGCTTCAAAGGTCGCAAAGCAGGAATCGCCGATAAAATTCTTAAAGAATTGCGCGATCGTTTCCGCTTCCTGGTCGATGTAGGTTTAAATTACCTTACATTAAATCGCAGCGCTGAAACTCTATCGGGTGGAGAAGCACAACGCATTCGCCTCGCCAGTCAAATCGGCGCAGGCTTGGTTGGCGTCATGTATATTCTCGACGAACCGTCAATTGGTTTGCATCAACGTGATAACGAACGGCTGCTGAAAACCCTCACACATTTGCGCGATATTGGTAACACAGTGATTGTGGTGGAGCACGATGAAGATGCAATTCGACTTGCCGATCATGTGATCGATATTGGCCCGGGTGCTGGCGTGCACGGCGGGCGGGTGATAGCCCAAGGTAATGTTAAAGCCATTATGGCAAACAAGGATTCGATCACCGGCCAATACCTTAGCGGCACCAAAGAAATTGCCGTACCCAGCAAACGCAATCCGGTCAACCCGAAACAAATGCTGCGTTTGATTGGAGCTAAAGGAAATAACTTACAAAATGTAACCCTGGAAATTCCTGTCGGTTTAATGACCTGTGTAACGGGCGTATCTGGCTCGGGAAAATCCACGCTAATCAATGCAACATTACATCCCCTGGCTGCCACAGAACTTAACGGCGCAACCACGCTTGATCCAGCTGAATATGATGAAATTCAAGGGCTGGATTTATTTGATAAATGTGTGGATATCGACCAAAGCCCAATTGGTCGCACACCACGTTCGAATCCTGCAACCTACACCGGAATATTTACGCCCATTCGCGAATTATTCGCTGGCACCCAGGAATCACGCTCGCGCGGTTATCAACCGGGTCGGTTCAGCTTTAACGTAAAGGGTGGCCGCTGTGAAGCTTGTCAGGGCGATGGCGTCACCAAGGTGGAAATGCACTTCCTGCCTGATGTATATGTGCCCTGCGATGTGTGTAAAGGCAAACGCTATAATCGCGAAACACTGGATGTAAAATACAAAAACAAAAATATTAATGAAGTGCTGGATATGACGGTGGAAGACGCGCGCCAATTTTTCGATGCCGTCCCGTCCATCGCCAATAAACTACAAACATTAATGGATGTGGGTTTGTCTTATATTCGTTTGGGACAATCAGCGACTACACTGTCCGGCGGTGAGGCACAGAGGGTAAAACTCGCGAAAGAACTATCCAAACGCGACACAGGAAAAACTCTATATATTCTGGATGAACCGACCACCGGCTTGCATTTCTACGATATCCAACAACTATTAAATGTGCTCCATAGACTGCGCGATCATGGCAACACCGTAGTGGTTATCGAACACAATTTGGATGTTATTAAAACCGCAGACTGGATTGTGGATTTAGGACCGGAAGGGGGTAGCGGAGGAGGTCAAATTATTGCAACTGGAACACCGGAAGATATTGCCCAATTGGAACATTCACACACTGGCCGATTCCTTAAACCTATGTTGAAATTGTTGGAAACCAAAAAGAAATCGCCAGCAAAAGCAGCTAAAACGAAAGCTTAATTGACTTCTACTAAAAAGAAAAAAGGGGCATTGCAATCCGCAAGCCCCGTTGCATCCTGCGTGGGTCAACGATCTTCTTGACCGCATCGGCATCCAGCCTGATTCCTCATAATCCCTGTGTGGTTACTTCCTGCAACCTAACTCCTTTCCTCAACACGTCCTGTATCGATCAACGTCCTGTAGCTACCATTCTACGCTTTTGAAGTGCCATAGATAGCGGACAAAATCGGAATTACTTGTGAGACATTGCCGACAAAAGTTCACATAAACAGTGGGCATAGTTCAAATTTCACACACACCAAAACCCAACCCGATTAAAGATCTGACACTCATGAAGATCATTTTAATGAGGCACTTTTTCCTGGCTGCACATATCCAGAACTAAAATAATTACAAACCTGAAAAACAAAAAGGCCAGACGAGATGCCTGGCCTTTTTACTTAAATCTGTTAGTAGAATTATTCAGCTTCTACCGCAGATTCCAGTGCTTTAGCTGGACGATCTACCAGTTCTACGTAAGCCATTGGCGCTTTGTCGCCAGCGCGGAAACCACACTTAAGAATACGTACATAACCACCTGGACGGGTTGCGTAACGCTTACCCAGATCGCTAAACAATTTGCCCACAGCTTCTTTACTCTGAATACGAGCAGAAACCAAACGACGATTAGCTACTGAGTCAACTTTAGCAATAGTGATCAAAGGCTCGATAACACGACGCAACTCTTTGGCTTTTGGCAGAGTAGTTTTAATCAATTCATGCTCAACCAATGAAGCACTCATGTTGCGGAACATGGCTTTACGGTGAGAAGCATTACGGCCCAATTGACGGCCACTAAGACGATGACGCATGACAAATTACCTTCAATAATGGACTGCTCAAGGCAATCTCGTTAATCACCCGCACCGAAGTGAGTTACGGGCAAACTAATAATAAAACTCCGGGCACTTAACGAGCCCGGAGCTTCGGCTTTTTAATCGTTTCTTAAACTAGCCGGCGGCCAGTTTTCCAAACGCATACCTAGTGACAGACCACGTGACGCAAGAACATCTTTAATCTCAGTCAGCGACTTCTTACCCAGGTTTGGAGTTTTCAACAGCTCAACTTCAGTGCGCTGAATCAAATCACCAATGTAGTAAATATTTTCTGCTTTCAAACAGTTTGCTGAACGGACGGTGAGCTCCAAATCATCCACTGGGCGCAACAGAATCGGATCAATAGCCTCTTCTTTTTGCTCAGGAGCTGACTGCTTCTCACCTTCGAGATCAACAAATACTGCCAATTGTTGTTGCAGGATAGTAGCAGCGCGACGAATAGCTTCTTCAGGATCAATGGTACCGTTGGTTTCCAAATCCAGAATCAACTTATCCAAGTCAGTGCGCTGCTCCACACGAGCACTCTCAACACTGTAAGCCAAACGCTTTACCGGACTGAAAGACGCATCTAATTGCAAACGACCAATTGCGCGACTCTCATCATCATCGCGACGACGACTGTCAGCAGGCTGATAACCGCGACCACGAGCAATGGTTAAACGCATTTTCAATTCAGTGTTGCCGGTGATATTGGCAATCACATGATCTGGATTTTTAATTTCCACATCGTGATCGACCTGAATATCAGCAGCAGTAACAACCCCCGGACCTTTTTTGCTCAAAGTAAGAACCGCATGATCCTTACCGTGCATGATAACTGCAACACCTTTGAGGTTAAGAAGGATCTCAATTACATCCTCTCGCACACCTTCAATAGCACTGTACTCATGCAGCACACCTTCGATTTCTGCTTCAACAATGGCACAACCGGCCATTGAAGAAAGCAGAATACGACGCAATGCATTGCCCAAAGTATGTCCGAAACCACGCTCTAATGGTTCCAACACAACGCGTGCGCGTGTTGGGCCATTTTCTGTTACATCAATATGACGCGGAGTTAAAAATTCGTTTACTGCAGTCTGCATAGCCACACCTGTTAGCGGATCGTCCCTTACTTGGAGTAAAGCTCGACGATGAGGTTCTCGTTGATGTCAGCAGGTAAATCAATACGATCTGGAACGCGTTTGAAAACGCCTTCTTTCTTCTCGCTGTTTACGTCAACCCACTCGACGTTGCTGCGTTGACCAGCCAGATTCAATGCGTTTTGAATACGCAATTGCTTTTTGGCTTTCTCACGCACAGAAACCACATCACCCGCAGCTACCTGAAAAGACGCGACATTTACAGTTTTGCCATTCACGCTAATTGCTTTGTGAGAAACCAATTGACGAGATTCTGCACGAGTAGAGCCAAACCCCATACGATAAACAACGTTATCCAAACGGGCTTCCAGCAACTTCAACAGGTTTTCACCAGTTGCACCTTTACGGCGGGCTGCTTCTTTGTAATAGCCACGGAATTGCTTTTCTAAAATGCCATAAATACGGCGAACCTTTTGCTTTTCACGCAATTGCACACCGTAATCAGACAAACGACCACGACGTTGGCCATGTTGACCTGGTGCGGTTTCAATTTTGCACTTTGAATCCAGTGCGCGCGCGCCACTTTTCAGGAACAGATCAGTTCCTTCGCGGCGAGACAGTTTACAAGTTGGTCCAATATAACGAGCCATTTTCTATGCTCCCCCTTATACGCGACGTTTTTTCGGCGGACGGCAGCCGTTGTGTGGAATCGGCGTAACGTCAGTGATGTTGGTAATTTTATAACCAACATTATTCAGGGCACGTACCGCTGATTCACGGCCAGGCCCTGGGCCTTTAACTTCTACGTCAAGGTTCTTTAAACCATATTCTTTTGCAGCCTCACCAGCGCGCTCTGCAGCGACCTGAGCAGCAAAAGGAGTACTTTTACGTGAACCACGGAAACCCGAACCACCAGAAGTTGCCCACGCCAATGCATTGCCTTGGCGATCAGTAATGGTAACGATGGTGTTGTTAAAAGAGGCATGGATGTGCGCAACGCCATCAATTACCGTCTTTTTAACTTTTTTCTTGGCTGTGGTTTTATTACCTGGCTTAGCCATAGCAATTCTTCCTACTAATTTTTACCGTATGTGAATGAGATTCGCGATC
>JAGKXA010000505.1 GCA_021151615.1 Cellvibrionaceae bacterium
GTTATTGAGTTTACTATAGGCATATTCCATGCCCATAGAATAAAAAAATCTAAAAAATACAGGCATTTATTTTGCCGTTACCCCCCTCGCGCCGGAAAACCGGCGCGAAAATTAACAATAAAGGGTTAACGGAATGAAAAGAAAGACTGTATTTAATCGGACTCATCTGGAAGGCGAAATTATTACCCCCGCCAAAATCGCCAGTATTTGTGGCGTCTCTACACGCACCGCACAACGTTGGATCGCCGGACATACGACGCCCAAAGAAGGACAGATCGAGCTGCTAATACTGCATTTTCGCGGGCGAATAATGCCAAAAAACTGGCCCCATCATTGGAAGTTTCACCAGGATATTGGAACCTTGGATATCGGCACGCACGCCCCCGGGATGGCATGGCAACACCTGGACTGGTACAGCTACTCACTGCAGTGTTGGCACACCGCGCTTGAACTGATCAAACAGATCAACTTGCGCCTGGATGAAATCGAACGAACCGCCACCAGCGCGCAGATTATTGAGCTCAGCCAATACCGCGCACGCCTGCGCGAATTGGCAAACCATGAATTCCATTTGCCCACCAGACTCACCGCGCACTTGTTGAACACCTATGGCACCCCCGAGAGTGATTACACATTGCAACCCAGGGAGACACACCGTAAAACTGGGTGCTAAACTCCAACCGCGTTAACCAACAACAGGAAGTCACCAGATGAATAAAATAGCTTTACTTATTGCGGCCTCGCTAATATCCGGCTGCTCAACTGTTGAAAATATCCGCTACGGCGAAAAAGCACAAACGCCTATACCCACTGACACATTTACTGCAGTCGGTAATTTCAGCCATCGCAATGGCTCCATTGAAGTAGCCACCGACCAAGCCAACGCATTCTGTAAACGCTGGCGCGCATCCCCCGCGATTATCTCCCAGGAAACCATCACCACCACCAATAACAACAGTGAAAGCGTAGGCAAGGGTATTGCCCGCTCTATCAAGTCGGTTGTCACTGGCGAGGGATCAGCAAAGGATTACTATCAAACAACTATAAAATACAAATGCTATTAACAAAAAAGGCCGCAATTACGCGGCCTTTTTTAATAATTCATCTACCTGCTTTTGCAATCGGTCTACTGTTTTCCACAGGTATTTTATTTCTACCCTGATAGCGGCCCACACTGCCCCGCCACCAATCGCCGCGTTAATTGCCGCCCCCAAATCCAAATCCACGGTTAGGCCTCACACGCCACAAATTGACAGGCAACGCCGGCACCCAATTGCGCCGCCGTTTCTGGATTCATAACACCC
>JAGKXA010000200.1 GCA_021151615.1 Cellvibrionaceae bacterium
ATGTAAGAGATTTCGTACAGCACAAATGGTGGATCTCTGCTGTTTGCAAATTTCTATTCTACCTATCTTGTGCTGGTGCTTGACCTTAGTTGGTTAGCGCAAAAGTATCTCTTAAATTAATTATTTCTTAACAAGGAGTTTGGCCATGAAGGCATTGTTGACTGTTGTTTCTTTGGTGGTGTTGATGTTGGGTGGCGTATCTACGGCGCTTGCAGTTGAGGGTGTGTCCGTTGCAAAACCGGCGAAAGCTGAAGTAGTTGTTCCCAAGAACGTTGTAAACATTAACACCGCTGATGCCCAGGAATTGACCAAGCTGAAAGGTGTTGGTGAAAAGAAGGCTGAGGCAATTATTGCTTGGCGTAATGAAAATGGTGGCTTCAAAGCGGTTGACGACTTACTGGATGTTAAAGGTATTGGTGAGGCTACGCTTGAAGCTAATCGTGAAAATATCAGTATCTAGATAGATTGTCCGTGCCGCGCGGCGTTATAGAATGAATTTTGCGGCAATATTTGCTTTAATAGTGGCCCGGATCTGATCCGGGCTTTTTCATTTTTGCGAGGTTAGAAAATGTCCTCTATGGGTCCCAGAATTGTTGTTGCGATGGATTTTGATAATGCAGATCAATGCCTGGCAATGGCAAAGCGACTCTCACCTTCTGATTGCCGGCTAAAAGTTGGCAAAGAGTTGTTTACTGCATGCGGCCCCAAAATTGTAGAGCAACTGATGGCGCTTGGTTTTTCTGTATTTCTTGATTTGAAGTTCCATGATATTCCAAATACTACAAGCAAAGCTGTAAAAGCTGCCGCAGATTTGGGCGTATGGATGGTTAATGTGCACGCTTCTGGTGGTGAGCGTATGTTAACCGCAGCAAGAAATGCCTTGGAGCAAAGCGTAAATCATAAGCCTTTGCTTATTGCAGTAACGGTTTTGACTAGTATGGAGGCAATTGATTTAAGAGGTGTAGGCATAGATTGCTCGCCTGAAGAGCAGGTAATGAAATTGGCACGATTAACGCATAGTTGTGGGCTGGATGGAATTGTATGTTCAGCTCAGGAGGCTCAAATGATGCGCAATCAGTTTGGTCGCGATTTCTGTTTGGTTACACCTGGCATACGTCTTGAATCTTCTCCTGCGGATGATCAACGTCGCACACTAACACCCGCTGCTGCCATTGCTGCTGGTAGTAGTTATTTGGTAATTGGTCGCCCAATTACTCAATCCCCGGATCCCATTGAAACGTGTAAAGCGATTATCCAGTCGCTTGCGTAATGAACAAATCTGAGGAATAGATAATATGGCCAATCAGCAATATCCTGTCGTAATTACAATCGATGGACCTAGTGGTTCAGGCAAGGGGACTCTCAGTCAAATGTTGGCTCGCCAACTGGGTTATAACCTGCTTGATAGCGGTGCTTTATATCGTTTAGTAGCACTTGCCAGTATGAAAAGGGGGCTTAATTTAGCTGAAGAGAGGCTGATTGTTCCGGTGGCGCTGGCCTTGAATGTTCAGTTTCGAGTTGCCGATGATGCAACGAGCATCATCCTTGATGGAGAAGAGGTAACTGATGCGATTCGCCAGGAGGTGGTGAGCATGGGGGCATCCCAAGTTGCAGCACATCCAGCGGTTCGTGCTGGGTTGCTGGAGCGTCAGCGTGCATTTGTAGCTGCACCCGGTTTAATCGCGGACGGCAGAGACATGGGGACCGAGGTGTTTCCAGAAGCACCTGTAAAAATCTTCCTGACTGCAAGTGCGGAAGCTCGTGCTGAGCGCCGCTTCAAGCAATTACAGAGCAAAGGAGAAATTGTAAACAAAGCCATTTTAATTGCAGATATTCGCGAGCGAGATGAACGTGATTCGAAACGTACGGTTTCGCCACTCAAACCTGCGGTAGACGCCACAATTATTGACAGCACGGATATGAGTATCGAACAGGTTTTTGCTCGGATGTTGGCGTTGATCAAACAGGCGGTTTGACGACCCCGCCTTTTTGTCAACAAACGGTAAAACAACTTCTTTAGTTTGCTTGGGTGCTGGTTAGCCAAGGCTGGAATTTTTGTAGATAGTGAATAACTAAATCACAACAGCGGGCTTAGATATAGTTATTTTTCAGATGGGATTCATATATGACCTTAACTTGTTTTAAAGCCTATGATATTCGCGGAAGATTGGGTGACGAACTCAACGAAGATATTGTGTACAGGATTGGTCGCGCATATGCCCAATACATAAAGCCAAAAAGTGTGGTTGTAGGCGGTGATGTTCGACTTACCAGTAAATCGTTAAAAACTGCGCTTAGTAATGGTTTGCGTGATGAAGGTGTTGATGTAATCGATATTGGTATGGCAGGCACGGAAGAGATTTATTTCGCTACCAGCCATCTCAAAACTGATGGTGGAATTGAAATTACTGCCAGTCATAACCCGATTGATTATAACGGCATGAAATTGGTGAGAGCAGGTTCAAGGCCGATTAGCGGCGATACCGGTTTAAATGATATAAAAAGGCTTGCTGAAGCCAATCAGTTTGCCGTCGCGGATTTTTCTGCTCGGGGCTCCCTTAGTGAAGTAAGCATTGTAGATGATTATGTTCAACATCTTCTCTCGTATGTCGATGTGTCTGCGTTAAAACCGTTGCGTTTAGTCGTAAATGCCGGCAATGGAGCTGCCGGGCACGTTATTGATGCTATTGAAAAATATTTGCCTTTCACGTTTATTAAAATTAATCACGAGCCTGATGGTACGTTTCCTAATGGAATTCCAAATCCCTTATTGTTTGAAAATCGCGCATCTACATCAGAAGCGGTAATTGAACATAGTGCTGATATGGGTATTGCGTGGGATGGCGATTTTGATCGTTGTTTCTTGTTTGATGAGGCTGGGGAGTTTACTGAGGGTTATTACATCGTAGGGTTGTTGGCTGAAGCTTTTTTATTGAAGAACCCCGGTGCGAAGATTATTCATGATCCACGCTTAACCTGGAATACGCTGGATATCGCGAATGCAAATGGCGGGCAGGCGATTCAGTCAAAAACAGGTCATGCTTTTATTAAGGAGCGTATGCGTGCAGAAGATGCGGTTTACGGCGGCGAAATGAGCGCGCATCATTATTTTCGGGATTTCTTTTATTGCGATAGCGGTATGATTCCCTGGTTGTTGGTGTGTGAACTCTTGTGCCGCAAACAGCAGACATTGTCCTCAATGCTGGCTGATCGGATTGCGAAGTTTCCGTCGCCTGGTGAAATTAATAGTCATGTAGCAGATGCTAAATTGGCGATTGAAAAAGTGTTTGCTCATTATGAGCCTGATGCGAAGTTAATTGATAAAACTGATGGCATTAGTTTGGAGTTTGATGAATGGAGATTTAACCTCAGGATGTCTAATACCGAGCCGGTTGTGCGCCTGAATGTAGAGAGTAGGGGTAATAAACAACTGGTAGAACAGAAAACAGCAGAAGTCCTTAATTTACTTAATAGCTAACTAACAAACACCCGAAGGGCGACAACTATGCAAGTTAAGAAAGCGGTGATTCCAGTAGCAGGTTTGGGAACTCGTATGCTTCCCGCAACCAAGGCTATTCCCAAAGAAATGCTTCCCGTGGTTGATAAACCATTAATTCAATACGTTATTGAGGAGGCAGCAGCAGCCGGTATTAAAGAGATTGTATTGGTTACTCACGCAAGTAAAAATGCAATTGAAAATCATTTTGATACCAGCTTTGAATTAGAGGCTCAGTTGGAAGCTCGTTTAAAACGCTCTTTACTTGCAGAAGTTCGGTCTATTACTCCTCCTGGCTTAACCGTTATCTCTGTGCGTCAGGCTGAAGCGAAGGGGTTGGGGCATGCTATTTTATGCGCGAAGCCAGTGGTTGGAGATGAGCCTTTTGCTGTGCTTTTGCCGGATGTGCTGGTCGATAATGCGGAGTCTAATCTCAAGCAAGATAATCTGGCGGGTATGACTCGTCGTTTTCAGGAAACAGGTAATAGTCAGATTCTTGTTGAGCAAGTGCCTAATGACCAGGTTGACAAATATGGTGTTGTAGATTGTTCCGGTGTTGAGATTCCATCGGGAAAAACAGCGGCGATTAAGGCGATGGTTGAAAAGCCCCCTGTTGATGAGGCTCCTTCCAACATGGCAATTGTTGGGCGCTATGTTCTTTCAAAAACCGTGTGGGATTTGCTTGCGAAAACTCAGCCTGGTGCAGGTGGTGAGATTCAATTAACTGATGCTCTCGACGCATTATTGGGTTTGGAAACTGTTGAGGCTTATCAATTGGTTGGCCGCAGCCATGATTGCGGTACCAAACTGGGTTATTTGATGGCCAATGTTATTTATGGTGAAAGACATAACGATGTTGGCAATAATTTCAAATCATTTTTGCAGAAACGTTATTCGAATTAATTCATTCCAGCTCAATATGGTTTGACGCAGCTATTGAATAAGGAGCGCTAAATGATTATTCCCGTCGTTCTTGCAGGTGGCTCTGGAACCCGTTTATGGCCGATGTCTCGTCAGCATTACCCCAAACAACTGTTAAAATTGTTTGGTGATAAGACAATGCTGCAGCAGACTATTGTTCGGCTTGATGGTGTTTCCAATCTTGCTCCGCCAATTGTGGTATGTAATGAAGAGCACAGATTTATGGTGGCTGAGCAACTGCACGAAATTGGTCAGTCACAGGCCTCCATTATTCTTGAGCCAGTTGCTCGTAATACTGCACCTGCTTTAGCGTTAGCTGCGCTTCATGCACGTGCATTGGCAGACAACCCAATTTTATTGGTGTTGTCTGCAGATCATATGATTAAAGATGTAGGCGCTTTTCATTCTGCTCTGGATGATGCAATCGGTGCTGCGCTTGCCGGACATTTAGCGACTTTTGGTGTTAATCCAACTAGGCCGGAAACCGGGTATGGATACATTAAAACCCAGCACGATTCCCAGCAGTCCGGGGCAACTTTCTACCCGGTAACACGTTTTGTGGAAAAGCCTGATTTGGCAACAGCTGAAAGATATCTCGCAGAGGGTTGTTACTACTGGAATAGTGGTATGTTTGTGTTCCAAACGGAGGTTTTTCTCAAGGAGCTGCAAGAACAAAGCGCTGAGGTAGTGATTGCTGCCGAGCAGGCCAAAGTGTGGTCAGTGCAAGACCTCGATTTTATTCGTGTTGATAAAGATTCATTTTCTTTAGCGCCCAATATCTCAATTGATTATGCGCTAATGGAAAAAAGCAGCAATGTAGTCTGTGTGCCTTTTAATGCCGGCTGGAGTGACGTGGGCGACTGGAAGTCATTTTGGGATCTTTCGGATAAGGATTCTGCTGGCAATAGTATTATTGGCGATGGTATCGATATAGGCTCCTCAAATACATTGGTGTTTTCTCAGGACAAATTGGTGGCAACTCTGGGTGTCAGCAATTTGATGATAGTAAATACTCCAGATGCAGTATTGGTGGCTGATCAGTCGCAAGCCCAACAGGTTAAGGCAATTATTGCGCAGATTGAAAAGCAAAAGCGGTCGGAGCATTTGCAGCATCGTGAAATTTATCGTCCCTGGGGTTGTTATGATGCTATTGATACCGGGGATCGCTACCAAGTTAATCGAATTCGAGTGAAGCCAGGGGGGAGTTTATCGTTGCAAGTTCATCACCATCGTGCCGAACATTGGATTGTGGTAAAGGGAACTGCGCTGGTTCAGAAAGGTGATCAGAATATGCTGCTCTCTGAAAATGAATCAACCTATATTCCTGTGGGCACGAAACATAGACTAAGCAATCCGGGTAAAATACCACTGGAAATAATTGAAGTGCAATCCGGCCCTTATCTGAAAGACGATGACGTTATCCGTTATGAAGACAGTTATGGGCGGTCCTAAAAGGTTTTATTAATTTTGCTAGGGAGTAATTGATGAAAGTAACAGTATTTGGTACCGGGTACGTTGGTCTGGTTACTGGTGCCTGTTTGGCTGATGTTGGTCATGAAGTTTTGTGTGTAGATATTGATCAGCGCAAAGTAGATAACCTTAAGCAGGGCATTATTCCGATTTATGAGCCGGGTCTTGAGCCCATTGTTAAGCAGGCGGTGCAAAACGGCTTGTTGAATTTTACAACTGATATGGATCAGGCTGTGAGTCATGGCGAGCTACAATTTATCGCGGTGGGAACCCCTTCTGGTGAGGATGGCTCAGCGGATCTCCAGTATGTGGTTGCAGTTGCCAGGACTATTGGTGAGCGTGTCAACTCTTACAAAGTGGTTGTCAATAAGTCGACGGTGCCAGTAGGTACTGCAGAAGTAGTTGAAGGTGCACTTGCTGAGCAGTTGCAAAAGCGTGGAGTTAAAATCGATTTCGATGTTGTTTCTAATCCTGAATTCTTAAAGGAAGGGGCGGCAGTGAATGATTTTATGAAGCCTGATCGTATAGTCATAGGAAGCAAAGGGTCTCGCGCGGAAGCACTGATGCGTGAGCTTTATGCTCCGTTCAACAGAAATCATGATCGAATGGTTTTTATGGATATTCGTTCTGCTGAACTAACCAAGTACGCTGCCAATGCAATGTTGGCTACTAAGATTAGTTTTATTAATGAAATGGCTAATTTGGCGGAGCGCTTGGGGGCGGACATTGAAAAGGTTCGCAATGGTATTGGTGCTGACCCCCGCATTGGCTACCACTTTATTTACCCTGGTTGTGGGTACGGAGGCTCTTGTTTTCCCAAGGATGTTAAGGCGCTGATTAATATCGCTAAAAGTGTCGGTTACACAGCTGGCCTCATGGAGGCGGTGGATGAAGTTAATGTGGCACAAAAAGGCAAGCTGTTTGAGTATGTGGCTAGTCATTTTGGGGGAGACTTGCGCGGGAAGGTGTTCGCATTATGGGGTTTGTCATTCAAACCTAATACTGACGATATGCGTGAAGCCCCCAGCCGCAATCTGATGGAGGCGCTTTGGGCGCAAGGGGCTAAGGTGCAAGCCTATGATCCGGTGGCGATGGATGAGACTCAGCATATTTATGGGCTCCGCGATGACCTAAAGCTTGTGGGTACAAAGGAGGCTGCGCTTGAGCGAGCTGATGCTTTGATAATCTGTACTGAGTGGAAAAACTTTAGGGCGCCTAACTTCGAGCTTGTAAAGTCAGCTTTAAAAGAGCCGGTAATTTTTGATGGGCGGAATCTCTATGAGCCGGAGCGAATGGCTGGGTTGGGAATTAAATATTATGCGGTAGGACGCGGCCTTAGTGTAGTAAAGCGCTAACAAATTGGCACCATAGTGCCGGCAGTAAGTCCGGCACTTTCTCCTCTAACCTGTTGAAAAATAACGGTCATTCTGCTAGCATCCCGCACCTGCTAATTTTTATGTCTTTTCTTGCTAATGTTAGAGAATTCTGATTGTTGGCAGAGGCAAAGCTGTTAACCCCCAGTCTGAGGAAGCTTTTCCCTTATCATTAACTGACCCGCGTGACAGACCATGCGGCTAAAGTGGGTCGTGCTTTAGCGATACTGCTTTTAAATTATAGGTAATACCATGAGTATGAACGAAAGTTTTGCTGAGTTATTTGAAGAAAGCCTGAAAACCGTCGATATGGTTCCAGGTACTATCGTTACTGGCGTAGTTATCGATATCGATAAAGATTGGGTGACCGTACACGCCGGTTTGAAATCTGAAGGTGTTATCCCCGCAGAACAATTCCGTAACGAACTGGGTGAGTTGAATCTCCAGATCGGTGACGAAGTCCAGGTAGCCTTGGAAAGTGTCGAAGATGGTTTCGGTGAGACCAAACTGTCCCGCGAGAAAGCCAAGCGCGCTGAAGCCTGGAAAATCCTTGAGGCAGCGCATGTTGCTGAAGAAGTTATCAAGGGCGTTATCAATGGCAAGGTTAAAGGTGGTTTCACTGTTGACGTTGCTGGCATCCGTGCCTTCCTCCCAGGTTCTTTGGTAG
>JAGKXA010000506.1 GCA_021151615.1 Cellvibrionaceae bacterium
GCTCGAACCTGCGCGCAATAGTGAATGTCACAACAGACAAATGTTACGAAAATCGCGAATGGGAATGGGGTTATCGTGAAAACGAACCTATGGGTGGCCACGACCCTTACAGCAACAGCAAGGGCTGTGCTGAACTGGTGACATCCGCTTATCGCAATTCTTTTTTTAATACTGCAACAAGCCCTGCTCTGGCATCAGCGCGCGCGGGAAATGTTATTGGCGGTGGTGACTGGGCACAGGATCGTTTAGTACCCGACATACTGCGTGCATTTAGTGCAGCAAATCCGGTTGTGGTACGCAACCCAAAAGCAACCCGCCCCTGGCAACATGTACTTGAACCCTTAAGTGGTTATTTAATTTTAGCGCAAGCGTTATTCAACGCTGGCCACGCGTTTGCCGAGGGGTGGAATTTCGGGCCGCGCGATCAGGATGCGCAACCGGTAGAGCAGATACTGGATAATATGATTACCCACTGGGGGCCCGACGCACGCTGGCAGTTGGACGAAAATCCCCAGCCGCACGAAGCAAATTTTTTAAAGCTGGATATTTCCAAAGCGCAGTCCAGATTAAAGTGGTCACCTACCTGGAACCTTGACTATACGCTGGAAAAAATTGTGGCCTGGCATCGCGCCTGGCTAAATAGCGAAGATATGCAAGCATACTCAATCGCAGAAATTAACCATTACATGGCCAGCATGCGCAGCCAGTAATCATAAATCTATTTATATCATTTGTAAGGCCGCATTATGACTCCTGAAATCCTGCGTCAAGAAATCGCAAAGCTGGTGCAACAATTTGCCGAAATTACTACCGCACCTAAACCTTTTTCACCCGGTGAGAGTGTTATTCCACCTTCAGGAAAAGTGGTCGGTGCCCGGGAAATGCAATTGATGGTGGAGGCATCTCTGGATTGCTGGCTGACCACCGGCAGATTCAATGCCGAATTTGAAAAAAAATTGGCAGAATTTTTAGGCGTTAAATATTTACTCTCGGTAAACTCTGGCTCATCTGCCAACCTGGTTGCCTTTAGTGCACTGACCTCCCCCAAACTAGGTGAGCGTGCTATTAAAAAAGGTGATGAAGTCATTGGTGTTGCTGCTGGCTTTCCCACCACTGTTAACCCAATTATTCAATTTGGGGCAATCCCGGTTTTTGTCGATGTCGACGCAAGCACACATAATATCAATGCAGATTTAATTGAAGCTGCCATCACACCTAAAACCAAAGCCATTATGTTGGCTCACACCCTCGGCAACCCATTTAACCTCACCAAGGTAAAAGCGCTGTGTGAAAA
>JAGKXA010000201.1 GCA_021151615.1 Cellvibrionaceae bacterium
AGTTTGAGTAGAAACCCCCTAATTCGATGGCTTAAGGCAGAAACACAGCTATGATTGCCAACAGCAATTTGTTGGCGCCATCACTTTGGCACACCCATTGATGACATGGGTACCGCTACTAACCATCCCTCTAACCGGCAATAACCATGGGTATGATGCAAATCGATAATGCAGCGAATGCACCTGCGGAACCGCGCGCAGCCAAGTCGATCGAAAATCTCACCTGCCTGACGATTCGCACAGGTACTGCGAATTGTTTTGCCCGCTTTTATCCGTCGCTATACCAGCTCACCCTGATTAAAAATGGCGTAGAAGAAAAAGTAGACCTGGGGTTTTCCGGCAGCCGTTTGTTGGAGCGTTTAGTGCGCAACCCCGGCGAGGTAGTGGATAGGGATGAATTAATGAGCCATGCCTGGTCTGGCCGGGTGGTTGGCCAGGGCAGTTTGAACCAGCAGATTTATACCCTGCGCCAGATTTTGGCGGATGAAAGCGAACGCGAAATTATCCAGACACTGCCGCGCCGTGGGTATCTGATTAACCCCAGCTTTGTCGATATTTCGCTGGAGGCTACGCCCGCGATTGAGCCTTCACAATCGGCCAACACAGCTGCAGCCACAGCGCTTGAACCTTTAGCGATTCCACAACAACCGGTCGCGATCGAGCCAGCAGCAACCAAAAACCGGCGCATGCCGATTCTGGCAGGTGTTTCGGCACTTCTGGTGGTGGGTGCCGCTATTGCCTATCACCAGGTAACAGCACCTAAACCGCCTGTCGTTGGTGCTTCAGACCAATTGCTCAAGATTACCTACGCCCCCCAGCATCCCGACGAGCTGGCAAGCCTTATTCCACTCGGAAACACGATCGAACGGCACCTCGGCGCCAGGGTCAAAGCGCCACTGCACATAGTAGTGGGATTAGATGAAAGTGAAGTGGATATCGTTTGCCTGCGCGCTGATGGCAGCGCTCGTACTCTGCATATTTCAGAGAGCCATCTCGCACAATTAAACGATAGTGATTTAGCTTCCTGCCTGCCCTAAACGCAAAAAAAAGCCCCCGTTTACAGGAGGCAAAACATTGAACCATTTATTTCACAGGCCAGAACAAATCATTAGAGGGTTTGCGGTGTCTCTGCCGTGGGAATAACCAACTCGGCTTTTTCACCGGAATAATCCACACGCGCTTGCTGTTCGCCAAAAATCTCGCGATATAAACCTTCCGCCTTGGCGGTTAACATCAAAATTTCTATGCGGCGATTAGCCCCGTCTTCCGGTGCATCCGGACGCAATGGCATCACATCCGCTTGCGCGGCTACCTGCAATACCGAGCTGGGCGCCAGGCCGGAATCCACCATCACATTGCGCGCACGCAAGGCGCGATCACCGGAGAGATTCCAGTTGTCGTAACCCCTCACCGTTTTGTAAGGCACAGAATCGGTATGACCGCTAATGATTAATTTATTGCCGACTTTTGCCAGCACACCGGCGAGGCGCTCTAACAGCGTCGCAAAGTGTGGATTTAACTGCACGCTACCGCGCTCAAACATAAAACGCTGTTGATCATCTTTAATTAAAATGCGCAGGCCTTGCGGCACAACTTGCACTTCCACGTTGGCTTGCGCATCCAATTCCAGGGCCATGGCCTGCATTAAATCCGCTAACTCTTTTAATTCAGCGGGGCTGCTGTATTTCACAGGTTCAATCTTGCTGGTTTCTTTTGCTTGTTCACGTGAATCAGCTTTACTTTGCTGCATAGCTGGAGCAGGCATTTCCAATGGCGTTTTGCTATTACCATCAAATACACCGGCACCACCATCCACTAAAGGATTGGTAATTTGTTCGGCAGCGGCCGTTTGCTTGGGGTTTTGCGGTGTGATTACCCAGAGCACCATAAACAATGCCATCATCGCCATGGTGAAATCGGCAAAGGCCACTTTCCAGGCACCGCTGTGACTCTCCTCATGCCCGCCCTTTTTGCGGCGCTTGACGATCACCTCAAAATCTTTGTCGTTGCGTCTTCTCATGGCACTCATACTTTGCTAAAAAATTTTGATTTCAATTGCGTGCGGACTTTTCTCAATGCGAAAAATAACTACGCCGCATCGCGTTGGTCTTCGTATTGGTTCACCCAGGTTTCCAATTGACGGAACGCGGGCTTTACATCCTGCTCAATTAATTTTCGGCCAGCGTCCACCGCGAGTAATGTTGGCTTACCGGCAACATGCGCAACCAATGTTGTACGCACACATTCCAAGGCCGACAATTCGGTTTTTACGCGCTGCCCCATGGCATTACTGAGCGGCTCCATGACGCAATAGCACACAAAAATGCCGAGGAAAGTTCCCACTAATGCCGCTGCGACATGCGCGCCAATTTCTGCCACTGAACCATCAATATTGCCCATGGTAATCACAATACCCATGATTGCCGCGAGAATACCGAAGCCCGGCATGGACTCACCGATTTTGTGTAGCGAGCGCGAGGGTTGCATTAACGCGTGTTCCATAGCTTCCAATTCTTGCTCCAAAAATCCTTCCAATTCGTGCGCACTAATTTTACCCATCGCCATTAAACGGAAATTGTCAGCGATAAATGCCATCAGGTTTGGCTCTTGCAAAATCAGCGGATAGCGTGTGAACAAATCGCTTTGCTCCGGATCTTCAATGTGCGCGTCCAAAGCTTTAAGGCCGCCCACATCCACCATCTCCAGCAATTCATACATCAGCATCAACAACTGGCGTTGAAACTCTTCACCGCGACGGGTATAGACAAACACGCCTTTAATCTGGTGGCACATTTCCAGCAAAACTTCTTTGGGGTTGCCTACCACCAAGCTGCCCAAACCGGCGCCCAAAATAATCAGGATTTCTGCAGGCTGCCAAAGCATGGCCAATTCACCGTGCGCCAGGCTATAGCCGCCCAACACACAACCCACGATAATGATTGCACCTAATAATTTCTGCACGATAAATTCTCTTTGGTTGTCCTGCTGTTTTTAATCGCGTTCTCGCGCCCTATTTACCTTCTTTCATAAAGCGGCTGGCTTTTTGAATCGCCTGTTTACTTAACTGGCACACACGCGCATCGGTTAAATCCAGCACCAGGGCGATTTCTTTTAAACTCAATTCCTGCTGGTAATAGAGCATCAACACCAAGCGTTCGCGCTCATTCAGGATGGAGAGCGCCTGCGCCAACAAGCGCTCGGTAATTTCGCGTTCCTCCAAACCCGAACCACCATCGGAAAAGGTTTCCGGGCCGTTCAACAATAATTCATCGAGACTTTCAATCGCCTCGCAAGCATCCGCTTGCAAAAACGCCTGATAATCTTTTTCACTCAAGCCGGTATAGACCATCACTTCGGAATCTTGCGGCACTCGCCCCAAGCGACGGCTCAGCTCGCGAATTGCATCGCGAATTTTGTGCGTTTGCTGACGCACCTGACGCGGGCGCCAATCCTGCCGGCGCAGCTCATCCAGGATTGCGCCGCGAATCCGCAGCTTGGCAAATGCAGCAAAATTTTCATCGGGTTGGCCATAGCGACGCAGGCTTTCCAATAACCCCATTAAACCAATTTGCTCCATATCGTCACGATCCATGACTTGATTGGCTTGTAACGACAATTGGCGAACGATGCGTTTTACCAGCGGCAAATATTGAATTAATAATTGCTGCTCTTGCGCCGGTGCAAGCGTGCAAGTCGCCGCTCCCGTAGCCAGATTGGATGCGTAGTCGTAATCGCTTGCCCTATTGCTATCCATGACAGAGCTATCAATGGCAGTGCTATCCATGGTCGGGTTATTCACGACTGTGCTATTCATTACCGAGGCATTCATAGCCACAATCCTTACTGCACAACCAGTTTGCTAACTAACACATGCGCAAAGGGCTGAACTATTTGGCGGCTGGCGAAATCCGCTTGCACGACTTTTTCCAAACTGGTTTGCAGTTCTGCAATTGGCATTGCGCGCAGCGTATTAAAATTCATCGACGATAAATGGGCCACCACTGAGTTGCGGACCATAGGATCAATTTGTTTGAGTTTTTTGTTGTCAGTATCCTGTTCGGCTTGTAACACCAAATCCAATACAAAATAATGTTCGCGCCCCTCGCCTTGCAAACTGACAATCACTTTTTCAATCGGGAAAAATGTGTACTCTTCGGCTTCACCGGAATTTGCCACGGGGGAAGAATTGTCCCCACCGCCATTGACTGTTATAGGTGCGCTGGAAGCTTGTGGGCGCGACAGCACCTGAAAGCTGATATAGGCCGAACCCGCCGCAACCAGTGTGTTAACAACCAGCAAAGCTAAAATTATCCGTTGCATCATGATTGAGTGTTTCCTCTTACAGAATGATTCCAGCCAAATACCGGAGCGAAAAAATAAAACTTACAAACCGTTTTCTACAAACTTATACAGTCACCAGAACATCACCAGAGCGCCTGGTGTGCTGGTCATTGCCAGCCAATGGTTGTTCATTTGCGAGAATAAGTTCATCGTTTACCAATCGCTGACGTTCACGCGATTGTTGTTGGCCTGATTGACCTTCCGTAGAAGTCTGTATATTCACATGGGTGAATTGCGGACCAGATAATTCATGGCGCAAGCGATCACTGGTGCTCTGGATCAGACGCGCCACATCAGCCTGGCTGGCAGTAATTTGTACCTGCAAGCGGCCCGACTCGTGACTGAGGTAAATTTCCAAACTACCCAACTCGGGCGGATCGAGGCGAATAGTCGCGTTTTGAATTTTTTGCTGGATTTGTACCTGCACGTTATCGCGCAAGGCATGCAGCAATTGCTCCCCCCATTTGGCTTCCGGTGCATGCAAACTTAATTGCGATTGCACACTGCGCTGTGCATCGACTCCGGAAGTGGTTAAGGTCGCCGATGCGATACCTGAAGAAATGGATTCACTCGTAGTTGTTTCACTTATTGCCTTGGCTGCCAATTGCGCACTACTGGTAGCCGATGAACTTATCGCCGCCGCTGTGCGAATAGCGGTATTGCCTTCATCAACTGTAAGTACATCCGCTGCGGGAAGGGTATTAGCAACTACTTCCGGTGCTGACGGAGTAACGATTGTTTGTGCAACCGAATCGAACGCTTTGGCGCTTACAGGCGATTGAGTCGCTTGATCAAATTGAACTTGCTGCTGGTTCACCACCCCACCCAATGCGTTACTCGCAAAATTTGTATAGGAAGGTTTTTCCCGCACGACAGCAGAAGCAGGTTGCGCCACTTGCACGAATGCAGCTGTTTTCGTTGCAGCTTGAGTTACCGGATTAACTTCCACAGCCATTGGTGTTACCACGGCGACAGCAACATTGGAAACTGCGGGAAGATCAGAATCGCGCGCTTGCAATTGCAATTGCTGTTGATCCAGCATTGTTTGCAACCAAGCCTCTGCATTGGGTTGTTCCTGCTGCTGACACTGATGTGCAAAACTGGATTGATCTGGATTTTGCGGTGTAATTTGCTCACCAGAGTTTTCCAGTGCCGCTGATTCAACACTGTTAAATGCAACAGCAATTGATGTGGTCTCTTTCAATTCAGAATCAACTAATTCAACACCTTCCGATGCATTGCTTAATTGCCCGGAAAAAAAATCCACTTGTTGCTCCGTGCCAGTCTTTTTTTCCCGCAAATTATTAACATCAGGATTTGCAACAGGGCTGCTAGCCGGCGCCGTTGTGCGCGATGCGTTAGTACTGGATTGAAGCGCTGCTGAAAACATTATTTCTCACCTTGCAGTAAACCCGTGCGCAAATAAGCCGAGCGCGCTTCGGCGTAATCGATATGTGCCAACAATAATTGGCGCAACTTTTCGCAAGCTTCAGCGTAGGCCGGCAGCACGCGGGCATAGAGTTGTTGCAGTTGTTGTTTTGCGCTTTCCAGCTCCGCGCTCAGAGGTTGTTCCGTCGCGTCCAGTTCCTGCAAACACTCGCGAATACGTTGATCAATTCCGCCCACACTGTCCCAATCCTGGGCTTTCAATGCGGCAGCCATCTGCTCACCTAAAGTGATCAGCTTTAACTGTTGGTAGCGATCAGGTGCGCTTGGCATTGACACCGTCCCACCCCTCGCGCACGACGCTGAGCAATTGCACCACTTCATCCAAACCTTCGAGCGATAAACTCACACTGACATCGGACAGGCGATAAATGCAGTAGTCATACAAACGCGATAGCCCCTGCACGACTTCGCCGCCGTTGTCGTAATCCAGCGCGCTGTTAAGGCCATTAATAATGTTCATGCATTTTTCCAATGACCGGCCCTTTTCCTGAAAACGTTTTGCTTCAATGTGACCGCGCGCGCGCGCCAACTCATCAAGCAGACCATCAAACAACACCAGCACCAATTCATAGGGTGATGCAGTGGCGGCTTTGGCTTCCAAATCAATGGCGCGATAGCTATCGTAACTTTCATGCGCAAGATAAAGGTCATTCATCGAACTTGTTCCTATTCTTTAATTAAGGCCTGATACGTAATGAATAGCAGCGCGTTAAAGCAAATCACGCGTTAAAACATTCCAAAGGTTTGCTCCATTGCCGACATGGTTTGCATCATGTTGGTGTACTGCTTTAAATAACGGGTGTAATAGTTGTCGTACTGTTTCTGGATGCCATCAAATTGGTCATCTACCCGGCGCAACATGGTGTTCAATGTTTCCTTGCGTGCTTTCATCAAATTGTTTGGGCCCGAGGTATACACAGCGATGTTTTTGTCGATAGTGTCGAGCAGCGCATCCTTGGCATTAAATAATTTATCGAGACCTTCCGGATTTGCAGCAATGGCTTTTTCAAAGCGCGCCGTGTCAATCGTTAACTTGCCGTAGCGATCAGCCACTATGCCCATTTCCATTAAAGTCACGCCGCCAAATTCGGTGCGCAATACTTTGTTCAACATGCCTTCAATGGAACGAATACTGGAATCACCCGCTAACACACCGCGCGCTGCATTTTCACCACCACTCGCGGTTAAACTATCAAACGTGCCAAACAAACTATTAATGGCATTTACAAAACCCTGCACCTTGTCTTTGGTCGCTTTATCATCGCGCCCCACGGTGACTGACAAAGGTGTTTCACCCACTGCGTGGGCTTTGGTAAAACTCATACTCACACCATCGATAATGTTGTCGAAGGTGTTGCTCGAATTGGTTAACAGCATTCCGGTTGCACCGCCCAAACGCACCTTCGCATCTTTGGCAGCGCTCAATTCACGTGGAGCCCCCACTGCGGTATCGAATGCACCGGCGGCAACACCGCTGGTGGATAAACTGATCGCGTTACTCGCACCGGTTTTTTCACTCGCCAGTACCAGTGACACATTGCCATTGCTGCGCACCAGCGTGGCGTTAACACCGGTGTTGTCAGTTGCAGCATTAATCGCTGCCGCCAATTCCGCGAGTGAATTACCTGCGGTGCCATCGGTGTCGATGCTGCTTAAGTCAATAGTGAAACTGCCTGCACCCTGGCCAATCACCAGGTCACCGCTGGTGGGGATATCCGTATCCGTCAAACCTTCCAATGCCACTTGATGGGCACTGGCCAGTTGCTCTACAAAAAATTGGTAATTGCCAGCGACTGCAGTCGTACCTACTTTCGCCGTCGCGAAACCCTCGCTGCTAAACGTGGCAGTGTTGGTCAGCACACTTTTATCCACGCCCTTCAAGCCTTTTACCGAGGTGCTAAAGGTTTTCAGCGCGGTTTCCAATGAGCCCACCGCCGTCAATTGCGCCTTGTAGTTGGACTGGTTGCGATTCGCCTTGGTCAGCGCCGCCTGCACCTCATAACTGGCCAGTTGGGTCGCCATCTGCTTGACGTAATCAGAATCTATAGCCATTGCAATTCTCCTCCCGAGGGGTTTAGCAACATGAATGCCAAT
>JAGKXA010000507.1 GCA_021151615.1 Cellvibrionaceae bacterium
TGTAATCGGATACAAATTTTAAAAAAGAGATGTGCAAGAAGCGTCGTTATTTTTATTAACTATTTGTTTTTTAAGAGAATGTCGCCAAAATTAAAATGCTGGTTTTATCATATGTGCGAAGCCTGTTTGGTAATAAAAATATTCCCACGTGATCACTCAGCAACTAGATAGGTTTTTGTTCTACTCAGGCGTTATGTATCTGGGATGAGACGGCGAGTTACTGCTGCGGGTGCAAGAGTACCAAAACAAAAAAACCGGAAAGCCAATTGGCTTTCCGGGTAAAGAACGCATCCACATTGCGTTCCAGGTTCCTGGGTTTACAGACCGTTTCCGTTTATCCAGACATTATTAATGCGGCCATTTGCCGTTGGCATTCGCACATTGGCGTAGCCAGCTTTTTCGGCGATGGTCATCAACACGTTACTGTGGTTTACCCCGCCTTGTGTCGCTACCTGATCGCCCCAGCGTTTGCCCTGCTCGCCCAATGGCCGCAAATCAACCGAACGTCCCGTTATCAGTCCGGCATTTTTTCCACCCGCTAACAACATGGGGATGCGGTGATGGTTGTGGTAATTGCCATGGCCCAAGTCAGAGACTGTACAAATGATGGTGTTATCCAGCAGGCTACCGTTCACATCCGGTGTGGCGGCCAACTTTTGGATAAATTGACGAAGTTGACCCATCCACCAGACCTTACTGGTGGTGTGAGCTGCCGCATCCTGGTGGGACAAGTCATGATCGCCGGTACTGGTACCCGGCACCACTATGGGTGATACGGGGACGCCGTACATAAAGGCGATGCTACGGGTAATGCCGCAAGACAGGGTTGCCACGGCGATGTCCTGTTGAATGGCGGAAATGTTGGCTAGTACCTGGGTCGCCCAGAGTGCTTGCTCCTCACCGCCGATCACCGCATCCACTCGCGGTTTAATGCTGGTTCCTACGTCCAGACAACCGGACATTGACGCCGCGTTGAGCTTTTGCTCCAGAACATCCAACGCGGCGACATGTTGTTCCAGTCGATCCCGTTCGACGCTCCCCAGTGCCGTGCTCAGGCGGGCCAAATCTTCACGCGCTCGCGCCAGAACCTGGAGTTGCGCAGCTCGGCGCGCACCGACACGACGACCGCCGGCTCCACCAGCGTCACCACGACCTACGACTACGACGACGAGATGCGCCTGACCAGCGCCGTCACCGACCGGGGCGGCCTGTTCGGCACGGACACGGAGGGCTTCACGCTCGACGCCGTGGGCAACCGCGTGGCGCACAGCCGCGTCAGCGGGATGAAGA
>JAGKXA010000202.1 GCA_021151615.1 Cellvibrionaceae bacterium
GGAAGAGGAGCTGCTCTATCCCGCCAGTACGCAGGTGGCGGTGTACGTGTCCATGGATTTGGGTGCTTTCTTTAATTTGGATGCAATCAAACTGGAAATTGATGGCCAATTGGTAGCGAGCGAACTCTACACTGACAAGCAAACCAAGGCCCTGTTTCGCGGCGGCGTGCAGCGTTTGTATGTCGGTAATTTAAAAACCGGCGAGCATGAAATCAGCGCCTTTTTTACCGGGCGCGGCCCGCAAAAAGATTACAAACGCGGCGCAAAACTGGTGATCAGCAAAGCGCAAGATCCGGTAGTGCTGGAATTGCGCATAGTGGATTCTACCGCGCAGTTGCAACCGGAATTTACTATTAAGCAATGGCAAATGTAATGCGTGCCGCTGCGCTCTTTCGGCATCAATCGCTCGTGCTTGCACTGGCGAGCCTCGCCTTTTTTCCGGGCGTAGAGGCAAAAGAAAAGATGAAAACCTCAGTGGCAGATTTACGCTACGGTGTAGCGCTCTACCACTATTACCAGCAGGATTATATTCCAGCGCTCTCTGAACTCATGGTCGCTGACACACGCGATGGGATTCAGGGTCACAGCGATAATCCGGAATTGATTGCCGGCGGCATCAGCCTCGCGTTTGGTATGCAGCATCACGCAGAAAGTGTATTCACCACTATATTGCAAGATGAACGTCGCCCCGAGCATGTTCGCGATGCGGCCTGGTTTTATTTAGGCAAATTGCATTACATTCGCGGGGATCAGGCAGCGGCAGAACAAAGTTTTGCGCGCGTCAGTAGCAACTTTAAACCGTCCCTACGCGCACAATTGCAGGCGCTGCAATTCAATATTCGCATTCGTAACAATAATTTTGCCGAGGTCAAACCCGAGGACCTTGACGAATTGCGCAGCTGGAATCCCTACGCACTTTATAACCTCGGTGCGGCTCATGCTCGTGCTGGCAACTTTAAAAGTGCGCAGGAATTTTTCGAAGAGCTGGCGGATATCGACATTTCTGATAACCCTTCGCGTCAGAAAGAAGAATGGGCGCTGCAAGATAAAGCCTATACCGCACTCGGCTATTCATTCCTGGCGGAAAAAAAATACCGCGCGGCAATTCGCGAATTCACCAAAGTACGTTTGGATGGTCCGCTCGCCAATCAGGCATTGCTTGGCTACGGTTGGGCGGCCGTTGCGCAAGAGGAATACGCCGTTGCGCTTAAGCCCTGGCAGGTATTGCGCCAGCGCAGTTTAATGCAACCAGCGGTGCAGGAATCGCTACTTGCCATTCCTTACGCTTACGAAAAGCTTGATGCGCAGGGAGAAGCCGTTAAGGAATATCACACCGCTGAAGAACTACTTGCGCGTGAAATACAATTAATTCGCGAGATGCGCGCAACTCTTACGCAAGGTGAATTACTGACTCTGGTTGGCAGCGAAGCATTTTCCGATAAAGAGGCAAAAAAAATTCTGCGCGGTGATGGAACGGCGCAGGGTGCACCTACGGCGGTTATTACCGACGATGGACAAAATTGGCTTAAGTTGGATAAAACCAGCGTGATAAAAACACGCTCAGCTTACTTAAATGAATTGTTTGCCAAAAATTCATTTCAAACCTCTGTGCTCGATCTGCGCGATTTGCTGCGCATCCAAAGACTCTTGCTGCAATGGCAACCCAAGCTGGATGCCTATCGCGAACTGTTGCTGGAAAAGCAAGCCAGTCGTAGTCGTCACGAGCAACAAAGTGCACAGCAAGTATTGGCCAATAAACAACAGGCCTTAAGCGCTGAGCGAGATCAGCTTGCCGCGCGTGTGCAAACCATCGCAAGCGCCGAAAATTATATCGCCCTTGCTGATGAGGAAACTCGTGCGCTTTACCAGCGGATCGAGCGCGGCGAAAAAACTATCCAGCAAATGCAAGCGGCCGGGCAAAATACGGTGGAAGCAGAAACTCGCTTGAAGATGTTTAAAGGTATTTTGCTCTGGCGTGCGGCCCAAGCATTTCCAGAGCGTATGGCGGAGCAACAGGCAGAGCTGAAAACAATTGATGATGCACTGGCGAATATTGTTGCAACTCGCCAGCGCATTGAAGAAGTGACCTTCACCAGTATGGATATTCAACCGGTACTGGTACGTTTGGATGTGTTGCGCAAGGATGTAAATAATAATTTGCAGCACACCGAACAATTAATTGACCAGCAGAGCGCCAGCTTGCGTGAGCAAGTGGATGCGCAGCTTGCAACCCATGAAAAGCGTCTGAACAATTATCTCGCACAAGCGCATCTTGCGGTGGCGCGTTTGTATGATGCCGAATTGAGGAAACAACCTGAATGATATTCCTCACTAAAAAATCAGCGCAGCCGCACAGCGCAACAAAAATAACCTTGCTGGCGTTAATTATTGCTGTCAGTTTTCATCTGCAAGGTTGTGGCACTTTCGGTATTGGCGATGATGGGCGCGGTAAAACACTGGCGGATTTACCTGATGCAAAAATTCCCAATGCCAAAACCAAAGTAGAAGTATTGGATATGGCGCGCATTGAGCAAAGTTATCAGCGCGCGCTCGCGGCGGCGGAAGAGCCAGCCTTGCGCCAGCAAATTATGGTGCGTATTGCTGACCTGGAGATGGCGCGCAGCGAAAAGGCGCAGTTGGATGCAACCGATATGCGCCGCCAATACGACAAACCTATCGCGCTCTACAACGAATTATTAACTATGCAGGGCAGCGCGACGACGCCCACCAAAGGTATTCAGGCGGATCAGTTGCGCTACAAGCTGGCCAAGGCAATGTCGCTCGATGGGCGCACTGAAGAGGCCTCGGTCATCCTCGATCAATTGGCGCAAACCAATCCCGATTCGCCCTTTATGGCGGAGACACAATTTCGCCGTGCGGAGAAATCTTTTGCCGATGGCGACTACGCCGCAGCCGAGCGCAACTATGATGCGGTGGTGAAGGGCAATAATCCCGAGTTACAACAAAATGCACTTTACATGAAAGGCTGGGCGCAGTTTAAGCGCGGTGATTACGACCTTGCATTGAAATCGTTTGCCGGAGTGCTGGATCAATTAATTGGCCACGCCAGCAACCCGCAAGACGTGGATGCGGCATTAACCGATATCGGTCCCTCCAAAGCCAATCTGGTAAAAGATACCTTGCGCGTTATGGGTTTGTCGCTGTCGTATCTGGAAGGTGCCAAATCCATTAGCGAACTGCAACTCGCGTTGGGTAGTCCTCGTGCGTACGAATATTTGCTTTACCAACAGCTCGGTCAATTGTATCTGGAGCAAAAACGCTTCACTGATAGCGCCGAAACCTATCAACATTTTGTGCAGCACAACCCCAATTCCGATTTTGCGCCCAGCTTTAGTATTAAAGCGATTGATGTTTACCAGCAGGGCGATTTCCCCAGTTTGATCCTGCCGGCTAAACAGGAATTTGTAGAGCGTTACGGAATTAGCAGTAATTTCTGGACAGAGCGAAAAGGTGCCATTGGCGATAATGCCCTCGCCTACTTGCATCAATCCCTGCAAGAGTTAGCGCAATACGAACATGCCCAGGCGCAGAATTTAAAGGCAACGAATAAATCTGAAGCCACTGCCGCGTTTGCGCGCGCGGCAAAATGGTATCGCGAATTTGTGCAAACCTTTACCAAAGATGCGCAGGTTGCAGAGATGACTTTTTTGTTGGCCGAATGCTTGAATGAATCGGGTGATTTAATCCCTGCCATGGAAGCCTATGAACAGGTGGCCTACGGCTACACAGATAAATTGCGTGGTGCCGATGCCGGCTATGCGGCAATTTTAATTCCGCAGCAATTAATCCAATCAGCGCGCAGCCTACCGGATAATCGCATGGAAGAATGGCAAAATCGCAAGATACAAAATGCGTTGAACTTTGCCGATGTCTATAAAAACGATCCGCGTGCGGTCGTTGTGCTGGCGGAAGCGGCAAATGATTTGTTGCAACAAAATCGCTATGTGGATGCAAAAAATATCGCCGAGCGGGTCATTGCCTGGCAACCACCGGCAGAAGGCTCGCTGCAATTTACCAGTTGGTTAATTCTGGGGCACAGCCGTTTTGAAACCAAAGAGTATGCCGCGGCAGAGCAGGCCTACGTGCAGGTATTAAATTTACTGCCCGCCTATGGCAAAACCGCCGGCGCGCCCAGTGCGCAGCAAGTGCGCGAGCGCATTGCGGCCAGTATTTATCGCCAGGCGGAAGCCAGCCTTGAATTTGGTGATAAGGATGCGGCGATTGCGCAGTTGCTGCGTATTACACAAGTCACGCCCGATACCGAAGTGGCCATCAAAGCACAGTACGATGCCGGTGTTTATTTAATGGATCAGGAAAAATGGACCCAGGCGGAAAATGTGTACACCTCATTCCGTAAAAAATATCCGCAGCATTCACTGGCGGCAACGCTTCCGGCCAAAATGGTATTGATCTATCAAAACCAAAATAAATGGCAACAGGCTGCCGATGAGTTGGTGGTGATGGAGCGCACCAGTACTGATCCGGATGTAAAACGCCAATCGCTCTATATGGGCGCAGAGTTGTACGAAAAATCGGGCAAGCTTTCACTGGCCATTGAACAATACCAGCGTTATGCCACGCAATATCCACGGCCATTGGCCAATAACCTGGAAGCGCAATTCAAATTGACGGAATTGTACAAAGCCTCCGCCAATCGCGAGAAGCGCAATTACTGGTTGCAGAATATTGTGAATACCCACAATCGCGCGGGCAGTGAAAAATCGGATCGCTCAACCTGGTTGGCAGCAAGTGCGCAGACTGAAATTTCCCAAGCCAGTTACGATGAGTTTGCGCGCATTTCTCTGAGCTTGCCGTTAAAAGCCAGCTTGCAGCGCAAGCGCGCGGCAATGGAAAAAGCGATCAAAGCCCAGGAGCAAATCCTTGCCTATGGTGTGAGTGAATTTACGACCGAAGCCAGTTTTAAAATTGGCGAGGTCTATGCGCAATTGAGTCGCGACCTGATGAATTCGCAGCGACCCAAAGATCTGGATGAATTGGCACTGGAACAATACGAAATTTTACTGGAGGAACAGGCTTATCCGTTTGAGGAAAAGGCGATCGAAATCCATCAGGCCAATGCCCAGCGCAGCTGGAAAGGAACTTACGATGCCGGCGTAAAACGCAGCTTTGCGGCGCTCGCCAAACTATTACCCGGCCGCTACAACAAAACCGAAGCGCGTTTGGAGGTGAGCGATGAGATTCACTAAGCGCTATTGGTTGTTGTTAGCGGGAGTGATCCTGCTGCAAGCCTGCTCGTCATCAGCACCTAAAAAATCTGCTGACAAAAAAGCGGCAGCTGATGAGGCTGTGGTAGTTGCACCTGCGGGTGCATCGATTCTGCCTGCTGGCCCGGTTACGCCCAATCCCTATTTGCAAAATAGACCTTCAATCAGTAGTGCCGCTGCCCAGCAATTTACCAATGCCACCCGCGCCATGCGCAACAAGCAATGGCAACAGGCGGAAACCTTGTTGCAACAGTTGGTAGCGCAAAATAATAAATTCTCCGGTGCATATCTGAATTTGGGTTTGGTCTATCGCGCGCAGAAAGAAGACAAGCGGGCGGAGCAGGCTTTTATAGAAGCGATCAATGCCAACCACACCAACCTGGATGCCTACAATCAATTGGCTATTTTGCAGCGCGAACAGGGGCGCTTTAATGATGCAGAAAGCAATTATAAAAAGGCACTAAGCATTTGGCCCTTCCATGCGGAGAGTCATCGCAATATCGGCATACTTTATGATTTGTATTTCGGCAAAAATGCCGAGGCCCTGGCGCACTTCGAGGCTTACCAGCAATTGCGCGGTGATGGCGATAAGCAAGTGACCGGTTGGATTGCGGATTTGCAGCGGCGTTTGGGTATAGCACCCAAGCCCAAGGCGGCAGCACCTGCACAAGAACAACCTGGCGCGACTGAAGAATCATCCGCGTCCGCAGAGAACACCACTGAAACTCCAGCAGAGGAAGTGAGTGATGAATAAAATCGTGTTAATTGGCGTGTGCCTCTTCGTATTCAGTGCGCAGGCACAGGAATCAGAAAAACCGGTAGAGGCTGCATCGGCTGTTGCTTCAGCAGCAGAAAAAAAAGCGCCTGTAGCGCGTGACGAACAAGCGAGCGAAAAAAAAATGGTGCGCGAAGCCAATATTAATTTGCAAACCACAGTGACGGGCAATCAGGAGCAGCCACGGGTAATGTACATTTTGCCTTGGCAGTCACCGCTTAGCCCCGATCTGGAAATGGAGATGTTAAGCAGTCAGGAGGATGCAGTCTTCGGCCATGTTGAGCGCGACGAATTGCAACGCAGCCTGGAAGCAGCGGGTGAACTTGATTCGACCGAGCAGTAATTTTTTAATAATTAATTTATACATTCATTGATGGTTTTCTTTTTCGAGGTTAATAAAGTTATGGATACTCTGATTCGTTTTTTCCAAGAAGGCGGCGCCTTTATGTATCCCATCGCTGTGGTGTTGGTGGTCGGGATTGCGATAGCCATAGAGCGTTGGCTGGTGTTGAGTTCAGCCAAAAGTGCGAATCGCCAGGCCTTTAATCGCATATTGCCGATGCTGCAGAAAAAAGATTATGCGGGCATTGTGAATCTTGGCAAAAGTGACGATGCACCTATCGCGCGGATTATTGCGGCCGGCATTGCACGTATGAGCCAATCGCCACGCCGTGATGATGTTGAGTTGGCGATGGAAGAAGGCGTAATGGAAGCCATGCCGCGCCTTGAAAAGCGCACCCCCTATTTAGCCACACTCGCCAACATCGCAACATTGCTGGGGTTGCTCGGAACGATTATCGGTTTGATCCAGGCATTTACTGCAGTAGCCAGCGCCGACCCGGCAGAAAAAGCCGCATTGCTGTCATCATCGATTGCGGTGGCGATGAACACCACAGCATTTGGTTTGGTTGCTGCAATTCCACTCTTGTTAGTTCACTCAATGTTGCAAAGTAAAACTACCGAAATTATCGACAGTCTGGAAATGGCTGGCGTTAAGTGCTTAAACCTGATTACCCATGTGCAGGATGTGCCGCGCAATCGCACGCAAGAAACCAGTGCGACCAAACCGCAAGCGGCGCAATAATTTAATCGGCAAATTGGTTAACGCTGATTATTATTAACATCTATTTAGTTGCACAGAGTGGATTCAATCTATGCGCATTAAACGGCGATTTAAAGCGGACGCGGAGCTCGACATCACCTCCTTTATGAATCTGATGATCATATTGGTGCCGGTGTTGTTGATGGGCATGGTGCTCGCGCGCACCACGGTGCTTGACCTGAAGTTGCCGGACATGGCCGACTCCAGCATTCCCCAAACTGAGGAGCCTCCGCAACAATTGGAATTAATTATCCGCGCAGATAAATTTGAAGTGAATTATCCGGCGGGCATTAAATTAAAGTGGGTCGAGAAAACTCCCGCTGGCGAATACGATTTCAAATTACTTGCCGGTGTATTGCAAG
Source organism: Cellvibrionaceae bacterium (assembly GCA_021151615.1). Lineage (GTDB taxonomy): Bacteria > Pseudomonadota > Gammaproteobacteria > Pseudomonadales > Cellvibrionaceae > Cellvibrio. The sequence goes on from JAGKXA010000202.1 coordinate 7,486, forward strand.
AGACCAAACGTTTGTTGGAAGACAAAGGCATCCAGAAAAAAGATATTTATATTCTCTCGGAAAAAGATACAGATTATCAAACGCTGGTTACCACTATGGATACGGTGCGCTCATTCAAAGCCGTCGTGGCTGCGAGCGTGGTGGATGCAGAATTGTTTCCGGAAATTTCCTTGGGCGATGCACCCCCGCCCGGCGCATCGACTGGTGCAGTAGCGAGCCCGGCAGGAGGTGCGCAATGAAGCAATCCCTGCGCGCCAAACGTATGGCCAAGCATCACCGCCGTTTGAATCAGGTGCCGAGTCTTAACCTGGTATCCTTAATGGATATCTTCACCATTTTGGTATTTTTTCTGTTGGTAAATTCCGGCGATGTAGAAGTA
>JAGKXA010000508.1 GCA_021151615.1 Cellvibrionaceae bacterium
TCCATATACGGTGGTGCGATATTGGTCGGTACATTGACGAAACCAGTTAGTGACATCTGTCCCATTGACACCTGCAATAATTTGATAGGGGCTGTTAGCGACAAATACTTGTGGCGGCAGCCCTGATGGCAAACCGACTGCAATATCAAACTCTTGCACGTCAAGGTATTCACCACTTTGGGGAAAAATTGGCAGTGTTGGCGGCATGTCTTGCTGTGCAGTTGATTGAAAGCTAATGCTCATACCGATAAGCGCGCTGGTGAAAATAAAAACCTTTTTTAAAATCATATTTATATCCTGTAAATAATAATGCTGGATAAGTGAAATTTTTAATAATTTCAACTTTTCAAGTTGCCCACACAGGGTAACTTGATTCTAGCTATATTTTTTCAGAGGATGAAATTGATTCCGCCGGTTTTAATAAACCGGATTGTTTATGGCAGTGTGTGATACACCAGAGTGCTAAAACGCACATTGCCTTTTCCGGCGGCATAAATTACCGGACGCGTTAGTGATTAGTGAGCAAGCAGGCGAAATTCATTGCGCAGTTCGCGCCAGACTCCCAATGCAACCGCCAGAGCAACAGCCATCACCAGGGCGTAAATCGCCATCACATAAGTGTAGGGCGCCACATTATTCCAGGGGCGCGCAATTCCCAGGTAACAAGAGTAGAGCCAGGAGACGAGCGATATAACTGCTGTGACCAGCACCAGCAACTGGCTCATTTTGTTAGCACCCAGAAAGCCCCTGGGTGATGCCAGCACCGGGAAGCTGTAGAAGTGCAGAAATAAACCATTGATGGTCAGGATGCTGACCACGGTGAATTTGGCCCAGAGTTTTTGGTTCATCAGGTAGGCGGGGTTATCCAGATAGCCGATGGCAACTATCGCTAACCCTGATACCCAGAGTATTGCCAGGGCGAGTGTCACCAGTGCGGCATTGCGTTGCAGGTTGAGTACTGCTTCATTGTCCATCGCGCGGCCGCGCCATTTGGCGAGCGCCAGGTCTTGCAACAGCAAAATACCTACGGCGAGGCAGGCGGCGATTAAATGGATATAGACCAGGAGTGTTTTGAGCATTGTCAGATCCTCTATTGTTATTGTCGGGTTTGTTATTGCCAGGATTGGCCATTATCTGTGCAGTAAATCCATGGCTACTTGATATAGCGCAAATGAACTGCGCGAATATCGCCCGACCAGCGCAATAAAAACTCCCCGGACATGGGATTCGCCATCTGGTGCCCTTGAAGTTGGCTTGATGAACCCCACATTCCCGCTTTATTTG
>JAGKXA010000509.1 GCA_021151615.1 Cellvibrionaceae bacterium
CATTTAAATCTCTATTCGTTTGATAACTTCCAACGTGGTGATGTTGCTGTACCTGCAGCCGGCTACTTGTATTCAGCGGCAGCGGTGAAAAATTTTGCTGCTACCACAGCTGCCATCAATGGTGATCGCGCTACAACCTGCGCGAATTTCCAACCATGGATCTGTGACTCGATTTATCCAGATGCCAATCGCTTGGGTGCACCTGAATATCGCAATCAACAAAGTGAAACCAATTTTGCAGCCTATTTGATGGCGAATTTTGGTTTCGATGATTTGGCTATGCCAATCGACGGTAACGTTGGTGTACGGGTGATTGAAGTTGACAATGAAGCTGATGGTTACGAAGGTTGGAGTGCTCTGGCAGATCTTCCACCAGGCCAGGGTTTTGACAAAGAGGCAAGCCCTTATCACGTTCAGCATAGCCGCAGTTATGTCTTGCCGAGCTTGAACCTGAGATTAAAAGCTACTGACGATTTGTTTATTCGTTTTGCTGCATCGCAGGCTATTTGGTCTCCGAGCTTCTCCGAGCTTCAAGCGAAACGTATCATCAACAATAGCAAGAAACCGGATATAACTACAGCAACTACTGTTGACCATATTAAGTTTGCGCAGGATCAGTTTAGTAACCCAGATTTGAAGCCAATGGAAGCTACGCAATTTGATATTTCTGCGGAGTGGTACTTTGATGATAATGGCGGCATGGCACACGCTGCATTGTTTCACAAAGAAATTGACGATCTCTTCCGTCGTGAAAATGTGGTGTATAACCTGCCAAATCCAAACGGTGTCATCGTTCCAGTTAATACCACTGTGCTGAAAAATATTGGTACTGGCGATATTAATGGTGCGGAGATAGGTGTAAGCAAATTCTTTGATTCCTTACCTGCGCCATTTGACGGTCTGGGTATTCAAACCAGTTACACTTACATCGACAGTAAGGCGAAAAACCCTGGTAACCCTGATGGTGTAACTCCAGTTGATACAGATCATTCAGGTTATGGTCAAATGCCGCTTGAGCAGCTCTCCGAGAATGCATACAACATCGTAGGTATGTATGAAAAAGATGGTTTCTCTGCGCGTTTGGCATACACCTGGCGTAGTGAATACCTCATTAATTGGGGCGGTAATGGTTTTGATCCAGACTTTAACGATGGCACAAGTGGTAAGGCGCGTCTGCCTGTTTATAACGACGACTACGGTCAACTGGATGCATCAGTTAGTTACACCTTCCTGGATAACTACACTGTTACTGCAGAAGCAAGCAATCTGCTGAAAGAGAAAAC
>JAGKXA010000510.1 GCA_021151615.1 Cellvibrionaceae bacterium
ATTTCGAGCACTCCTATCTCGCGCAACAAATGGGCGTGGAGTTGGTAGAAGGTAGCGATCTGGTAGTGGACAGCGATGATTGTGTGTATATGCGCAGCATCGATGGTTTAAAGCGCGTGGATGTTATTTATCGCCGTATCGATGATTTATTTTTGGACCCGGACATGTTTAATCCGGATTCAGTGTTGGGCGTGCGCGGTTTAATGCGCGCTTGGTTAAAGGGTAATGTGGCACTGGCCAATGCGCCGGGTGCCGGAGTGGCGGATGACAAGGTGATCTACACCTTTGTACCGGACATGATTAAATATTATTTGGGTGAAGAACCTATTCTGCCTAACGTACCTAGCTATTTGTGTGTCGATAAAAAGCAATGCGATTACGTACTTGCCAATCTGGATAAATTGGTGGTGAAACCGGCCAACGAATCCGGCGGTTACGGCATGATTATCGGCCCACAAGCGAGCAAAAAAGAATTGGAAGAATTTGCGTTGCGCATTAAAGCCAATCCGCGCAATTACATGGCGCAACCCTTAATTTCATTATCCACTGCACCGATTCTCACCAATGGCAATGCCGAGCCGCGCCATATCGATCTGCGTCCCTTTGTATTGCAAGGTAAAGATCATTGTGTAACCCCCGGTGGCTTGACGCGCGTTGCCATGCGTAAAGGTTCTTATGTGGTGAACTCGTCGCAAGGTGGTGGTAGTAAAGATACCTGGATTGTGGTGGAGGACTAAATTATGTTGTCCCGTGTTGCTGAACGAATTTATTGGTTGGGGCGCTACATGGAGCGCTGCGAAAATACCGCGCGCCTGGTAAATGTGAATTCCAATTTGCTGTTGGATTTGCCCAGTGGTGTGCGTGTGGGTTGGGGTTCGCTGATTGATATCAGTGGCACCGGCAGCTATTTCAAAAAAGATACCCTGAGTGCCGACGAAAAAACCGTTGTGCATTTTATTCTGGCGGATAAAGACAACCCTGCATCGCTAATTAATTCACTCAGTTTTGCGCGTGAGAATTCGCGTATCACGCGCGAAATCATGCCCATGGAGGCCTGGGAATTAATTAACGATTTGTATCACTATATTCGTGACCGTGCGGATAAAGTCATTTCACGCCGTGATCGCAATATTATTTTGTTACACGTGATTAGCAGTGTGCAGCAATTTACCGGCTTGCTGGCTGGCTGCATGAGTCACAACAACGCGTACGATTTAATTCGCATTGGCCGCAACCTTGAGCGCGCTGATATGAGTACGCGCATTGTGGATGTGGGTCTGGTG
>JAGKXA010000511.1 GCA_021151615.1 Cellvibrionaceae bacterium
GCGGAAGACGTGGGTAAATTCCCTGATCAAAACCTCACTGAATCTCTGGGACGTATTCCTGGTGTTGCGGTAGCGCAAGATGATGGCGAAGGCCGTACTATTACAGTGCGCGGTCTTGGCGATGCTTACACCATGGTGACTGTAAACGGTATGCCTGGCCAATCACTGGCAGCAGGTTCTGGCGGTGTGCGCACCAGCCGTGCGTTTGACTTTAACGTTTTTGCTTCAGAATTATTTAGTCGTTTGGATGTTTACAAATCTACTTCAGGCGAATTGGAAGATGGGTCACTGGGTGCGACTGTGGGTTTGCGTACCGCACGTCCATTTGATTACGAAGAATTCGCTGCTGCTGCCAATGTGGAAGCAGGCTATTACGATGGCTCTGGTAGCACAAAGCCACGTGTTTCCGGTTTGGTGAGTTTTAATAATGATGTTATTGGTTTCCTTGCATCGGTTGCTTATTCGGAAAAGGAAGCGCCACTCACTGGTGCTGAAACCGGGCGCTGGGCGCAACAGGGCGCGACCAATAATATTTTCAAATGTACCAGTTGTACTCCTGCTGAATTGAAAGAAGTGCGCAGCTCCTGGGCGCCGCGTATCCCACGCTATGCTGATAAAACTAATGATCAGGAGCGTTTGGGCGTTACATCCAGTTTCCAATGGCAAATTGCTGATGAGACTTTGTTGAGTGTTGATGGGCTCTATTCAAAAATCGATGTGGCTCGCGATGAACCGTTTATGGAGGCTATTTCATTGGCGCGTACTGGTGCTACCGGTATTAACCAAATGAACGTGATTGATTACACCGTCGATTCCAATATGACTATGGTGACCGCGCAAATTGAAGATGCAGATTTCCGTTCAGAAGCATTTCGCGCTGATTGGGCTTCAGAATTTACTCAGCTTTCTGCTGAATTGAAGCACGAGTTTTCTGACAAATTCAGAATGACTGCCTTTGCTGGTAAAACAGAATCGCAATTGGATAACCGTGAAGTAACAGTTATTTATGAACATTACAGCAGTGGTGATAACCGCAAAGAATTGACCGCAGCATATGCCGATACCAGTGACACTGTGTTTTGGGATTTTACCAACATGAATTCACCGGTAATTCGTTACAGTTTTGATACTACTAACCCGGCTAACTGGGAAATGTCCGAGTATCGCGATCGCTTGTACGATGCTACTTCTGATACAGATATGCTGCGTCTTGATTTCGCCTATGACCTAGCGGACGGTTTTACCGCTAAAGCGGGTGTAACGCAGGGAGGCAGAACAGCGAT
>JAGKXA010000512.1 GCA_021151615.1 Cellvibrionaceae bacterium
GGTACAGGCTGGCCCGAGTGGCATGTCTGCTGGCCGTATTAGTGAAATTGCAGGAATTGCCCCGTCATCCCTGTCCTTTCATTTAAAGGAAATGAGCCATGCCAACATGGTTACTTCCCGGCAAGAGGGACGCTATATTATTTATAGCGCCAACTTTGACACTATGAATACTTTGCTGGCTTACCTAACCGAAAACTGTTGTCAGGGGGTTCACTGTACACCGGATATAGCGTGTAAGACGCCCTTAAAGCCAACGCCTGAGAACTGATGATGCCTGATCCTGAAGCAGTGGTGATTTACCATAACCCCGATTGCGGCACTTCACGCAATACGCTGGCACTGATCCGTAATACGGGTCTCGAACCTGAAATTATCGAATACCTGAACAATCCACCCAGCCGGGAACAACTGGTGACCCTGATCGCAGGGACTGGCTTATCGGTACGTGAAGTCCTGCGCAAGAATGTTGAACCCTACACCCAGCTTAATCTGGATGATCCGGCATGGCGTGATGACCAGTTACTTGATTTTATGTTGCAATATCCAATCCTGATTAACCGCCCTATTGTGGTGACTAAACTGGGCATTCGCCTTTGCAGGCCATCTGAAGTGGTACTGGACATTTTACCATCACCCCAATTAAATGAATTTACCAAGGAAGATGGTGAGCGTGTCATTAATGCAGAGGGCAGCCGTGTCAAATAAGTGTTATGCCTTTGCGATGCAGGCGTTTAAACGGATATAAGCCATGAGCATTTTTGAGCGCTACCTGACGATCTGGGTTTTCCTGTGCATTATTGTCGGCATTGTACTAGGCCAATTTTTCCCTAACCTGTTTCAAGCCATTGGCCACATGGAAATTGCCAAGGTGAATCTGCCTGTAGGCCTACTGATTTGGCTGATGATTATCCCTATGCTGCTTAAGGTCGATTTTTCAGCATTAATAGATGTCCGCCATCATGTTAAGGGTATTGGAGTTACCCTTTTTATTAACTGGCTAGTAAAGCCTTTTTCCATGGCATTTCTGGCCTGGTTGTTTATCCGTCATGTATTTGCCCCATGGCTACCAAGCGATCAACTGGATAGCTATATTGCCGGGCTGATTTTACTGGCCGCAGCACCCTGCACCGCCATGGTATTTGTGTGGAGCCAACTCACCAAAGGCGATCCCAATTACACGCTGGTGCAAGTGTCAGTGAATGATGTGATTATGATTTTTGCTTTTGCGCCCATATGCGCCTTTTTATTAGGCGTTAGCGATATTCATGTCCCCTGGGAAACC
>JAGKXA010000203.1 GCA_021151615.1 Cellvibrionaceae bacterium
CCGTTCCCGCTTACTACTGCAACCATTTTCCTGATTCCCCTATATGAATTTGTCCTGGCGCAAAGCACGCCATATATCCCTTAATACAATTTTGAAAAAAAAAATTAAGGGGTTGGAATAGGGGAAACATAAAATTTAATTACACGGGTAATTTAGCAGGGGGTAATAGCCGGGCAGAGAGACCTAAAGCCGACTGCCACACCGATGCAGCAAGAGGTAGACCGAACCAACTTAGGGGCCAAATTGGCAATTTCCCACGCTCATAAATACTGCGGAAAAATAACCACATTGAATAGCTCGCACCCCCAAAAGTCATTACTTACTACGCACCAGTGTGTTACTTTTTTCACTATTTATTGACGTCAATTTTTTTACTGCCTAACGAAAATATTATCATGATGCAACTCACAGAATTGAAAAGCTTGATGCTCACGCAAGGAACCCATGCTGACCGCCCTCCGCATTTGAGTGCCGCCAGTGGTTTGGTGCAAGTGGGTCTGTGGCTATATGTAGTCGCAGATGATGAACTGCACATAGGGCAATTTTTGCGGGATGGCAATTCGCCTGGGCAACTGCATCGCTGTTTTGAGGGTGAATTACCGCTGGATACTGAGGAGCGCAAGGCTGCAAAGCCCGATATCGAAGTGCTCACGCAGCTGCCCAGATTTTCTACTCACCCAACCCTGCTCGCGCTCGGCTCAGGCTCAAAAAAGAATCGTAACCGCAGCACACTGATCACTCTGGATAGCCACGGCAATATTCACGGAAAACCGATGCTGCTTGCGCTGGAAAAGTTTTACGATTTTCTGAAGGAGGAAATCGGAAAACTCAATATTGAAGGTGCCGCTGCCGTAGAAGATTCAATGTATTTATTTCAACGCGGGAATAAGAAGAATAAATTAAATGCAAGCATTCGTTTATCGCTTGCGGATTTTTATAAAGTACTGCGCTCGCCCGATAAAAAATTCGCACCACACATTCACATCACGCCCTACGACTTGGGTTACATCGATGAAGTACCGTTGTGTTTTACCGATGCCACTCCGCTTGATAACGGCGACATAATATTCACAGCCAGTGCCGAAAACACCTCCGATTCCTATCTGGATGGGCAATGCATGGGGTCGGCGATCGGAGTTATTAGTCGCGTGGGGGATTTGGTGTTATTAGAACCGATTGATAAAACCGTAAAATTGGAGGGTATTGAAGCGAAACGGTTAGGCCATAACGTTGAACTCTTAATGGTAACCGATGCAGATGACGCCGCGCAGCCAGCACAACTCTATTCAGCAAGTTTGAAACACCCAGGCTAACTTAACATGCCAGGAATTATTCACAGAAACTGAATTGAGGTTTAGCCAGCCCGAAACAACCTTAACCAGTTACCTTAATTTGCACCAAAAATCCTGCTCGCCCAAACCCCCAAGCCCGCCGCCACACTGCCGAAGTGGTCACCATCGACAATCGCAATTTGCCCACCCAATAAGTCACGTACCAATTGGCGAATCAATGGGGATTTCGCGCTGCCACCGGTAATGTAAACAATGTCAGGCAGGCTACCTGCTTGCGCGGTTGCCTCATTAATCAGATTGGCAATTTTTTGCAGTAGCGAGCTGACAATCTCGGCATAGGATTGCGCATTGGTTTCTGGCGCTAACCCCGGCTCAATAAAACCCAAAGGAAAACGATAGGTGTCCACAGACGACAATGCAATTTTTCCCAGCTCCGCTTCACGCACGACCGCAAAATTATGTTTGTGGTCGCGCATGGCAACAAAACGTTTTAATAATTCTGGCTCGGTGGTTTCGCGCTGCAACTTTTCCAGCAGGAAACCGGTATTGGCTTCATAAAAGTCAGATTGCGCACCTATGTCGTTAATCGCCATGGCATTGACGAAGGGCATAAGCGGCATGGGCAGACCAGTTTTTAACGGCGATAACATTCCAAAAAAAGGCATCAGTGCTTTTTGCGCGAGCAAAATATCAAAATCATTTCCGCCTATGCGCTCACCGGTATGACCGAGAAAATCCTGTGCGCGCTGTAGATTATTTCTGTGCGAAGGCCCCATCAATACCATGGAACAGTCAGTGGTCCCACCACCGACATCCACAACCAATACTTTTTTGTTTTCAGGCAAACGGGTTTCAAAATCAAAACCGGCGGCGAGCGGTTCAAATAAGAATTCTATATCGCGAAATCCAATTCGCTGCGCCGCTGCCGATAAAATCGCTTGCGCTTGCCGGTTGGATTCCTGCGCATTGATGCCCTGAAAATTAACCGGGCGACCAACCACAACCTGGGTAATATCGCGCTGAAAATAGATTTCAGCGCGTTGTTTTACATTGAGCATCATGGCGGCAACCAGATCTTCAAAAAAACCAACCATTTGCGGGCGTAACCCGCTAGCCCCTAAAAAAGATTTAGGTGATTTAATAAAAAACCCTTCTTCCGGCGCAGCCACATAGTGGGCAATGGCGTCAGTACCGTAAAACAATCCTTCACTTACCTGGGTTATGTCATGCTCCAGTTTTCCAGCTCGCGATTGCGCCAAGGCGCCGGAGCGCGCCTGTACATAAGCCTGCTTTTCACTCGCATCCTGTAGCTGCTGAGCAATCAACTCGGCAATAAAGCCACGTTCCAACGCATAAAGTGTGGAGGGCACAAAAGCATCATCACCATACAGCGGCACCAACTTGGCAATCCCACCATCAGTAAATGACATAGCACAATTCGATGTACCGTAATCAAAACCCACTTGCATAAATCAACTCTACTGCAATTATTTACTAACTATATTCACAGGGGTGCAACTTAATTAGTTTCCAGATAACGACACTGCAAATGCGCTTTGAAAAAACGCGCATTTAAAGGTTCACCGGTTGCCGCAGTGATTAATTCATCGGTAGCAAGCAAACTGCCTTTGCTCCAGATATTTTCCTGTAACCAACCAAATAAAGGGGCAAGCTCACCCCGTGCGATTTTTTCCGGAAGTTGCATAATACTGCGACTAGCGGCGGCAAACTCTTGTGCTGCATACATTGCACCAAGGGTGTAGGAAGGGAAATAACCAAAGGCGCCGCCGGGCCAGTGAATGTCTTGCATACAACCATCGCGATAATTTCCTTCGGTGGACAAGCCCAGGTAAGCTTGCATTTTTTCATTCCAGAGCGAGGGAATATCATCGACATTGATATCACCCTCTACCAACGCGCGTTCGATTTCGTAGCGCAAAATCACATGAGCGGGATAGGTCAGCTCATCAGAATCTACCCGAATATAACCGCGCTTCATACGGGTATTAAATGCGTAGAGATTGTCGTTGCTAAAGGCCGGGTCTTGCTCGCGCTGTAAAATATTGCGTGCAAACGGTGCGAGCAATTGCGTAAATTCTTTGGAGCGCGCCAACTGCATTTCAAAAAATAAACTTTGCGATTCATGAATACCCATAGAACGCGCCTCCCCCACCGGAAGGCCTGCCCAGACTTTTGGCAGATTTTGTTCGTAGCGTGCATGACCAGTTTCATGGATTACGCCGAGCAGCGCTTTCATAAAATCACTTTCATCGTAGCGTGTGGTAATACGCACATCACTGGGCACACCACCGCAAAAGGGATGAGTGCTTACATCCAAACGACCATGGGTGAAATCAAACCCGAGTAACTTCATTGCTGCGAGGCCAAGCTCTTTTTGTTGCCCAATGGAGAATGGTCCCTGTGGAACAAGCATTTTTTTCTGCTGCTGGATTTCATCAGCGCGGAGAATAAATTCCGGCAGCCAGGTTTTTACCTCGGCAAATAACACATCCAGCTTGGCACTGGTCATACCCGGCTCATAAAGTTCCAGCATCGCATCATAGGGACGTAAACCAGAATCCGCTGCACGAATACGGGCTTCCTCGCGCACTAACTCAACCACTTTGGCAAGATTGGGCTTAAAACCATTCCAGTCATTATTTTTGCGCTGTTCGCGCCAAGCATGTTCGCAGGTGGAGTTGGCGAGAGATTGTGCCTGTACCAAATCTTCCGGCAATTGTGTGGCCTGTTTCCAGCGGCGTTTTATGGCAGTAAGACTCGCCTGTTCGGCGGTCGATAATTTTTCTTGCCCTGCAGCATCAATCCATTGCTCCAAATACGCTGCGGTCGTTTGCTGATGCACCAATACCGATAATTCCGCCATAGCTGCGCTGCGCGCATCATTACCACCATCAGGCATCATCGCCGCTTGATCCCAGGAGCAAATCGCCTCCAAATGCTGTAGGTATGAAATTTTTACAAAGTGTTGTTGCAGTTGCTGATAAGACATAGAAACACTCTCGCTCCGAGTGGAATTCAACTGTTAGAAACCGGTTAATGTACGAATTATTCCATAAGTGAAAATTATTAATTCAACCAGACGAAGGTTCTTTAACCAAGCAATGGCGTCCATTATAGGCCTACTATCTAGCATTGACTGCTGTCGATTACACCAACCAAGCCAAGACAGATATTGCCTGGTATTGAATTTGCAGCCCAACAGGCCTATTCCACCTTATTTATAAACTGCCGGAGTTAACCATGAACGAACCACGTCCACCCCTACCGCCCTTTACACGCGAAACAGCAATACAAAAAGTGAGGGCTGCCGAAGATGGCTGGAATAACCGCGACCCACATAAGGTTTCACTGGCTTATACGCCCGATAGCCAATGGCGCAATCGCAGTGAGTTCCCGCTAGGCCGCGCACAGATTGTGGAGTTTTTAACGCGCAAATGGGCGAAGGAGAAAGAATATCGCCTGATTAAAGAATTGTGGGCATTTGAAGGCAATCGCATTGCTGTACGTTTTGCCTACGAATGGCATGATGACGATGGACAGTGGTTTCGCTCTTACGGCAATGAAAACTGGGAATTCGATGAAAATGGTTTAATGCAAAAACGCTACGCCAGCATTAACGATTTATCGATCGCCGAAAGCGAACGTAAGTTTTATTGGCCACAGGGCCGACGCCCGGATGATCATCCAAGTTTGAGTGATTTGGGGCTGTAAGATTGCATTTAGTGGGTAGTTATATATTCAAATCACGAACAAAAAAATGCCGCAGCTGCGGCATTTTTTATTGGACAGTTATTTAATCAATTACTTATTTAACGACTGAGCCAAACACATCGAAATAGGTTGGGAAAGTTTTTGCGGTGCATTTTGGATCGTTAATACGCACCGGTACTCCACCAAAAGTCGCCAGCGAAAAACACATCGCCATGCGGTGATCGTCGTAAGTATCGATAGCGGCGTTGGCAATTAATTCCTTCACCGGCGTTATGCGCAACCAATCTTCCCCCTCTTCCACAATCGCGCCCAGCTTGCGCAATTCGGTTGCCATAGCCGCAATCCGATCCGTTTCCTTCACCCGCCAACTGGCAATATTCGTTAAACGTGAAGGGCCATCGCAGAAAAGCGCTACCACCGCGAGGGTCATAGCCGCATCGGGAATGTGGTTGAAATCGCGATCAAAAGCTTTGAGCGGTAAGGAAGGCGCTGAAGCTTCAATCCAGTTTTCACCTTTGGTGATCATCACACCAATTTCGGCCAACGCATCGGCAAAGGCCACATCGCCTTGAATACTGTTGGCACCAACACCCTGCACACGCAATGGACCGCCACCTAACGCACCCGCAGCAAGGAAATAGGATGCAGAAGAGGCATCGCCCTCAACAAACAAATGGCCGGGGCTGGTGTAACCGGTCGCCGCCGGTACAGTGAAGCGTTCCCAACCATCGCGCACTACATTTACACCAAATTGCGCCATCAACTTAAGCGTGATTTCAATATAGGGCTTGGAGATAAGCTCACTCACCAGCTCAATTTGGGTTTCCTTGCCAGTCATCGGCAGCGCCATTAGTAACGAGGTCAGGAACTGGCTGGATACATCGCCGCGAATTTTGATACTGCCCCGGGCTACGATGCTCGCCGGTTTGATCAGCAGCGGCGGAAAGCCTTCCTGTCCGAGATAGGTAATATCCGCACCGATTTGACGCAGCGCGTCCACCAGGTCGCCAATCGGGCGCTCGTGCATACGCGGCACGCCGTGCAACTTGTAGGTACCGCCGCTCAGTGCCAGGGCTGCTGTCAGGGGGCGAAAGGCGGTGCCGGCGTTGCCGAGGAACAAATCCGCTTCTTTATTGGGAAAGCTGCCGCCAGTGCCAGTCACGCGGTAATCGTTCTCACCAATTTTGGTCAGGCTCACTCCCAGCGCGGTGAGCGCCTCCAGCATACGGTCGGTATCGTCTGACTTGAGCAAATCGCGAATCTCGGTCTCACCCTGAGCCAGGGCCGCCAGCAGCAAGGTACGGTTGGAGATACTTTTGGAACCGGGCAAATGCACACTGCCCTGAGCGCGGGTAACGGGAGCGAGATCGAGAAATTCCATCGTGAGCCTGTTTATTAAAGGTTGTTCGAGATAGCCGTGGCGAGTAGATTAACGCATACACGCCGTTTCTGCCCGAGCGGCTCCCAACGCGAAAAATGCCTGCAATCAAATCACGTAACCACGAAACAAGTAACCATAAAAAAAGCCAGTTTGGTCTCCCAAGCTGGCTTTTCATACATATGGTAGCTAGAGGCGGACTTGAACCGCCGACCCCAGCATTATGAGTGCTGTGCTCTAACCGGCTGAGCTATCTAGCCATATTTGTGAGGCGCGCATTTTGGCGACCTGCGCGCACTCTGTCAACCCTCAATTTGGCAGCAGGGCTGGCATCTTATCCCCAAGCGCACCGCTAAAGCCCAGCCCCCAGGAAACGTCATTGAATGTAATGGACAGCATCAATCTATTTACTGAAACTGATCGCACGAGCAAAACCACCCTTGGCGATAAGGCAGCCATTGATTACACTCGATGACCAGGAAAGCCCTGGGTGACTTAGGGGCACAAGGGAGGGCCTAATTATTGCAGCCAAGGTTGCCAGTAGATGGAGGAAGGTTTAGTGAACGGATCTTGTTTTAAGCAGCAAAATGAATTTGTTAACTCGGAAAATATAAAGAAGCTAGAACGGAGCTGGAATGAAAAAGTTAGTCTATAAAGTTGTTGTTAGCGATAAAGACTTTGAAGATTTTGAAGCGAAAGTCGGATAAATGTTAAATCAAGGATGGAAACTCATTAGTGGCATTGCCTTCAATCATAGCAACCTCCACCAAACAATGGCGAAGATTGTTGATGCAACTGACGAAAAGCCACTTTCTGAAAATAAAGCTGTTATTGAACAAAAAAACCGAGCAGCAATACACCAGATGGGACATTAGATTTTTTCTAAAAAATTAAAAGAATCAATGAGGGCAGCATGAAAACCGAACTTCAATCAATTTCAAAAATATTTACAGAAAGGATTTTTAGGATTCCTGATTATCAGCGCGGATATGCATGGACATTAAAACAACTTAAAGAGTTTTGGAATGATCTAACGCAGCTTGAAGAAACACATAATCATTATGTCGGCGTCCTTACGTTAGAGGATGTTCCCGAGAAAATTTATTCAGCATGGTCAGATGATATATGGATTATTAAATCCAAAAGCTACATTCCTTATTATATTGTAGATGGGCAACAGCGGTTAACCACGTCAATAATCTTAATACAGACCATTCAAGAAAGCTTAAACGATGGCGAGCTATTAAATTACACATCCAAAGATGAAATACGATCTAAGTTTATATTCCAAACAAAAGACGGAGGAATATCAAGGTCATATTTATTTGGGTATGAAAAAGACAACCCGAGTTACGAGTACTTAAAAACCAAAATATTTAATGAGCACTCTGATAGCTCAGAAACGCCACAAGAAACCATATACAC
>JAGKXA010000513.1 GCA_021151615.1 Cellvibrionaceae bacterium
GAATTTGTATTTGCGGTTGCGCGCGATCACCCGCTACGTTTTCACAAGGGTGCAGTGGATGCCGCCGCTATTGCCGCCTTTCCAACGATTGTCATCGCCGATTCATCGATCAGCACGCCGGGGCGCTCATCAGGCTTATTAGAAAGCCGGCAAATTATCCGCGTCCCTAACGTCGCTGCAAAAATTCACGCACAAGTAATGGGCGTTGGTGTTGGCTTTTTGCCGAAGCATTTAATTCACGATGAAATTACGCGCGGGGATTTGGTGATTTTAGATTGCGCAGTGCCACGCCCAAATATTCCGCTTTACATTGCCTGGAGAAAAAATAATCCAGGTAAGGCATTGCAGTGGTTTGTGCACACCTTTGATAACTCGAACTGGGGAATAAGAAAAACTGCTACTGCATGACAGTAGCGCCACTGAATAGTATCGAAAGAGGTTGGACGCCTTTTTTAAATAGTATTGACAATCAACTGTGGTGTATTTTTTGGAAATACCCGCTTAAAAAAATAAGCGGGATTTTTTGTATCTTAAGTTGCTATTTTCGTTGCAGTCAGAATCTAGATATGTATTTAAAGGCAGCTAAATTCCATGAAGGGATTATCGAAGGACTGCGAGCTTGATTTTGGCTTACATTCATTAGTAAAGCCTATTGGAGTGGCGACTATAGGACAGCTAGCATCGCCACACGACACATATCGTGCGAGCTCATTATCAGGGAGCCATCCTGAGCCTGCACTTCCTCTCATCCAACCCAGCCTTGTTCTAGTATATTCGCATGCTTTAGCTACAGACTTTCCTGAATTGCAAGCCGTACTTGTTCTAACCAAAACGGGCTGTAAGCAAGTGCCATTATTAGCGACTGACCCAAGCAGTGTTATCTCGCAGCTTCGAGGTGTAGCAGAGCCCGGTATATCAGTTATCGTTCTTCGTTCGGCAAACCATACTCTGCTGTTATTATCTATACATTGCTCCCTAATTTCTTTTGAATATGCGGTTGTCCAAGTGCTAACAATTTCCCATGTGCAAGCTGCAGGCACTTGCTGCGCGCTTACCGATACGCTCAATAGAGCAGAACCACTCACTAGCATGGCGCTCAATATTTGAATCAATTTCATAACAACTCCAAAAAACTAAATTTGATAAAGATTTTCGTTTTTACTCAATCATCATCATTAAATGCTTTTTTCATATCACGGATGGAATTTGATTTTAATCAGAACCGGGACTAGCTTTAAAAAACCCGTTATCGCTATGCGATAACGGGTTTTCAGATTTACTT
>JAGKXA010000514.1 GCA_021151615.1 Cellvibrionaceae bacterium
CAACTAAACCTTGCAGGCCACCGCCGTAGGCATATGAAGCTTGAATGATTGCCGCTTGTGGTGGCCGCGCGCCACGCAAGCCATTACCAAAATAAATTTCACCCGCTTCACGATCCAGGCGAAAGACTTTGCTATTAGTATTTGCACTTTTACCTGTGTCAATTTCCGAACCGGCTATAGCAAGATCATCCACCTCGCTCCAGCGCTCTCCGTTTACAAACAGCGCAAAAGTATTTTCAATAATGGGGCGATTAAGTAGCCGCATTTGTTGATTGGGTTTGCCACTACCATCACTCAAACGCTCCGCAGATACATCAGTGCGTTGCATAACACTGGCGGCGTTAATACCTACCCAGGCAAGTTTTATTGATAGTTGTGTTGAAGACACATTTTCGCTACTGGAAATTTGTGGTGCGCGTATGCGTATCCAGGTAACCAGGCGCTCCTGATCGTCCGTATTCGCTAAAGAAGGCGGACGATTATCCACGCCTGCAGTCAGCGCTTCTTCTTCCCAGACTTGTAGTTGTTCTGCGGCGGGAATATTCAGTTTTACTACACCTGCCTGAGTTAACACATTGTGCTGGGCCGTGTATTCAAGCGGCTGGTAGCGAATGCGTGTATCGCTGGCATTCGGGATTTCAAACACAAACCCCTGATTGATTTCACTGGCAAGTGCAGCTATGTCCTGAAGTTGGCAACCATCTTCGCCATAACTCGGTTGCAAACCGAGGGATAAAACAGAGTTGGCTATTTTTTCACGCGCTTGTTGTGGTGTTTCCGTGGGGCGCGCCAGGAGCGCCACCCACAGCGAACCGTCAACTGTCTCGCGCGCAATATCAATAGCTTTCATTTTTAAACCATCGCTGGTGGGTTCAAAAATCGCCGTTTCATAAAACGCTAACTGATTTTCTGGCAAATCAAATGCGGCATACAAATTTCGATACAACGCATTCAACTCACTGCCGGCTTCGGCAGTCACCGGTTTTTTGTAATAAAGGCGCGCGTCAATGGGAAGCACCGCCAAACCGTTTAGCGCTTTAAAAGCCACATTGCCGGCTGCCAATTGTTGTCCACTTTTTACAATAATATTTTCAAAGTTGCCGCGTGGATTGGAAAAACTTACCAATCCCTGTGCAGCGGCTGCAGGCCGCAAGGAAATTTGTAGTAAACGTAAAAATTTCTGCCGATTGCGTTCGGGAATAAGGTTCGCACGGTACAGGACGTTTTCCGTCATGAAAGAAAACAATTGCAATAGCGTAATGCCAGGATCTGGTTCACTG
>JAGKXA010000026.1 GCA_021151615.1 Cellvibrionaceae bacterium
GCTTCCCCCAGCTAATGCTTTCACTCGCCCATGGCTTTCTTTATAGTACGCCCGCGAAAATTATTCCCTGTTATTGGCGATTCCACGTTCACACAATCGTCACACCGCGAGGTCAGCCCCATGGCTCAATACGTATACACCATGCATCGCTTGGGCAAAGTTGTGCCCCCCAAGCGCGAAATCCTGAAAGATATTTCCCTGTCATTTTTCCCTGGCGCCAAGATCGGCGTTTTGGGCCTGAACGGTTCTGGTAAATCTACCCTGCTAAAGATTATGGCAGGCATCGACCAGGACTTTAACGGCGAAGCCCGCCCGATGCCGGATATTAAAGTCGGCTATCTGCCGCAAGAACCGCAACTCGACCCAGCCAAAGACGTACGCGGTAACGTAGAAGATGGTGTGCGCGAAGCCGTTGATGCATTGAAAGACCTGGATGCCATCTACGCCGCTTACGCCGAGCCGGATGCTGACTTTGATGAGTTGGCCAAGAAGCAAGCCAAGTGCGAAGACATCATCCAGGCCTGGGATGCACACAACCTTGATCACACCCTGGAAGTTGCTGCTGATGCACTGCGTCTGCCGCCCTGGGATGCCGACGTGACCAAACTCTCCGGCGGTGAAAAGCGCCGCGTGGCCCTGTGTCGTTTGCTGCTGTCGCGCCCGGACATGCTATTGCTTGACGAACCCACCAACCATTTGGACGCGGAATCTGTATTCTGGCTGGAGCAGTTCCTGCAAAAATTCACCGGCACCGTAGTGGCGATTACCCACGACCGTTACTTCCTCGATAATGCTGCCGGCTGGATTCTGGAGCTGGACCGCGGCCACGGTATTCCTTATGAAGGTAACTACTCTAGCTGGCTGGAGCAAAAAGAAGCCCGTTTAGCGCAAGAACAACGCGCAGAAGCAGCACACCAAAAAGCCTTGAAGCAAGAGCTTGAATGGGTAAGACAAAACCCTAAAGGCCGCCAGGCAAAAAGCAAGGCGCGTTTGGCCCGCTTTGATGAATTGCAATCGCAAGAATTCCAGGCCCGCAACGAGACCAACGAAATCTATATTCCGCCAGGTGAGCGTTTGGGCGATAAGGTTATTGAATTCCACAATGTGTCCAAAGCCTATGGCGACCGCTTGTTGATCGACAACCTGAGTTTCACTGTACCCAAGGGGGCGGTGGTGGGCATTATCGGTGGCAACGGTGCCGGTAAATCGACCCTGTTCCGAATGATCGCCGGTCAGGAAAAGCCTGATAGTGGTGAAGTCGTGATTGGTGACACAGTGAAGGTTGCATTTGTTGATCAAAGCCGCGACAACCTCGACAACAACAAAACCGTATGGGAAGCAGTATCGGATGGTTCCGATATCCTTAAAATCGGTAACTATGAAGTGTCTTCGCGCTCTTACATCGGCCGCTTTAACTTCAAGGGTTCGGATCAGCAAAAGCGCGTGGGTGAACTCTCTGGTGGAGAGCGCGGCCGTTTCCATTTGGCCAACACATTGAAGCAAGGCGCGAACGTTCTGTTACTCGACGAACCTTCAAACGACCTGGATATCGAAACCCTGCGCGCGTTGGAAGATGCGATTCTGGCGTTCCCCGGTTGCACCTTGGTAATCTCGCATGACCGCTGGTTCCTCGACCGTATCGCCACGCATATTCTGGCGTATGAAGGCGATTCCGATATCATCTTCTTCGAAGGTAACTACACTGATTACCACGAAGATCTGATCAAGCGTAAAGGCCAAAATGCCCAACCCCAGCGGATGAAGTACAAACCGCTCAAAGGTTAAAAACCGCAAAGGCAGCCAGAAACGGCTGCCTTTTTTGTTTCTGCACTCCACAATAATCCGCACCACTCCAGCGAATCATAAAATCAAGAACACAGAGGTATTCATGTTCACAAGATCAATTGTGTTGTTATTAGGGCTTTTGCTTTTTCCATTGGGCGTATTCGCAGCAAACACAGGGGAAACAATAAATTCATCCTCAGCGATGGATTTAACCCACACCACTGCCGGCTGGTTTTGCGTGGGTTTATTTGTTATCGCCTATGCGTTTGTCATGCTGGAAGAAAAATTGCACCTGCGTAAATCCAAACCGGTGTTAGCAGCAGCAGGAATTATCTGGGTCATTATTGGCTGGCTTTACACCCAACACGAACAGTCTGCACTGGCTGAGCAAGCCTTTCGCCACACACTGCTCGAATTTGCTGAGTTGATGTTATTTCTGCTGGTGGCCATGACTTATATCAACGCCATGGATGAGCGTGGATTATTTAATGCCTTGCGCGGCTGGATGATTAAGAGAGGTTTCAGTTATCGCCAGCTTTTTTGGCTCACGGGCTTTCTTGCATTTTTTATTTCCCCCATTGCCGATAACCTGACCACCGCTTTATTAATGTGTGCGGTGATATTAAAAATTGCTGAGGGTGAAAAAGCATTTATCAATATGTGTTGCGTCAATATTATTGTGGCGGCAAATAGTGGTGGTGCGTTTAGCCCCTTTGGGGACATTACAACACTCATGGTATGGCAAGCAGGTAAAGTGGATTTCTTTACCTTCTTCCATTTATTTATTCCGTCGCTGGTTAATTTCCTGATCCCGGCCGCGATTATGAGTTTCTTTATCGTCAACAAACACCCACACAAAGATGCCGAAGATTTATTTCTGGAAACCCTGACTTATAAAGAAGGCGCCTTCCCGATTTTATTTTTGTTTTTGGCCACTATTGCCAGCGCTGTGCTCGGCCATGTGCTTATCCATATGCCACCAGTACTGGGGATGATGCTCGGCCTTGCCTACTTAAAGCTCTACGGCTTTTACCTGCGCAAAAAAGGCATTGTGGATTTGAAAAAAGCAGAACTTGCCAGCAGCGATTTTATTGGCAACAAAGATGAAAATCCCATTACCAAAGTGCCCTTGCCTTTCGATGTATTCCAACCGCTCGCGCGTCTGGAATGGGACACCTTGCTGTTTTTCTACGGCGTTATTATGTGTGTTGGCGGGTTGGGTTTTATGGGGTATCTCACGCTCTTGTCCGAATCACTCTATGGAAATTTCAGCGAGACAGTGTCCAACGTCAGCCTAGGTTTGGTGTCGGCCGTTATCGATAATATTCCAGTGATGTACGCGGTATTAACCATGGCCCCGGATTTTTCCAACGGGCAATGGCTACTCATCACCCTGACAACCGGTGTTGGCGGTAGCATGTTGTCTATTGGCTCTGCAGCAGGCGTTGCCTTAATGGGACAAGCGCGCGGCTATTACACCTTTATTGGCCACTTGAAGTGGACGCCGGTAGTAGCTCTGGGCTATTTCGCCAGTGTTTACGCACATCTCTGGTTAAATCAAAGCCTTTTTTAACAGGATAACGCCGCAAGCACAGTTACTGTGCTTGCGATAAAACCTTCTCTACATCCACGCCAAATATCATTGCCCCCAGAGGTTCAAATTTTTCTTCAGTGTATAAAGGCACACTCAAGTGGATCTGAAACCGCTTGGTGGATTCATCGTAAGTAATATCGCCGAAGTAAAGTGTGGTAGCGGGTTTGCCATAGGCTTCCGTAAACTTGGCTTCATCGCCCTGCCAGTAGTCCGACGTCATATCGCTAATCGCCAAATTCAGACCACGCGAATCGGTGACAATAATTTCAGTAATCGTGTCCAGTGATTGTTTTTTAATTTCGCGCAATTGTGCCGACAGTTCCTGATCAACCAATTTTAGGGGATAGGAAAAATCATTGTGCTGGAACGCTTGCACCCATTTTTTATCCCGATCATCAATTTCACGCCGACTCAGGCTTTTATTCGTTTGATTTTGCGCACGTAAAAAATCCTCCAGCTTTGGCAAGCGTTTCCAGCGCTCTATTTTACGCTGTAACAGTTCGCGAATTTGCATCTTCTCAAATTCAGAAATAGCAAAATGCCCAGTAGCGCATTGGGTAATGTTTTTATTAAACTCGGTAAGGAAATCCGGATTATTATTTAAAAATTGTTCATTAAAATAAACACCCAGTGGTACATAGCGAAAAAAACGCGACCGAAAATTATCCGGGTTTAACTTCAACTCAGCGGCCGCCCGAAAAAAATGCTCGCGATCTGCCAATATCACATCAATGCGTTTACCCTGTAATAATTTGATCATTTGCGGCAAGTTATTTCCACTCATGTCCACCCTATAACCGGCCTCTGCCAACCAGGTTTCCTGCTGGCTACCCAGAATAGAACCCAAACGGTAACCTTCACGCCAGGACTCAGGGGCGATAGTGTCCGGACGCCAAAACCAATACCAATTTTCCAATACCATAGGCGCAGAGAGTACTGCATAGGGGTCTACCTGACGCATGGGAATCGCAGTAAAAAAACCATCAATACGATTACTTTTTACATCCTGATAAGCGCGCCGCCAAGGCATGACTTGCACGGTAAAATCACGTTTCATTCGGGTAAAAATACATTGCAGGTGTGGCAACAAATTCTGGCCGCTGCCGGTGGGCAAATCAGAACTAAATGCAGAGGAAATATTGGTGGCCAAGTTTATCGCTTGTGGGAAAGCAGGCGCCTGTGGAGCTGCTTCCTCCAAATCAGGATCGGCCCAGGTAAAGGGGGCAAGCAACAACACTATTATTAGCATCAGGCGCATAGCGAAAACTCCTTCAATATCAATCCCGGCTGTTGGCGCACAAACTTCCTGAAAGTATAACCCCTAAAATATTCCCTGCCGGCTTTCAGCTATCTACCCGCAAGTTACGGCCCATTGCGCTAAAAAATCCGGGGCCAGCGCCGCTTCCACCACTACAGCAAGTCGCTCAATAGAGGCCTCTCGCACCACATCTATCGCCAGTGAATGTGCCTGTTGTAGCCCCGCCCAAGCGAGTAGCCTGGTTAAGGCCTGCGGATGATCAAACAAACCATGGAGATAGGTTCCCAGTATTTGTCCGTCATTACTGATCGCCCCTTCTGCAACACTCTCATTGCCTTGCTGCAAATAGCAAACAGGATTGCGCAACGCATCTCCCTGACTAATACCGCAATGAATTTCATACCCCACAACTGCCGCTTGCTGGTCCCATAGGTAACCCCGGCGTTGACGTAATTGCTTGCCCGCCTCCAATTGCGTATTCATCGCAAAGTAACCCAACCCACGCGAACTACCGGGTGCTGACTCTATTCCAAGCGGATCGTCAATTTGCTCGCCCAACATTTGGAAGCCACCACAGATGCCGACTAATTTGCCGCCGTAGCGCAAATGACGCTGGATACCAGCATCCCAATCCTGCTCAAACAAAAATTGCAAATCTGCACGCACATTTTTACTACCGGGGATAATTAATAGATCGCATCCGGGAATGGCTTGATTGGGCCCTACCCATGTAAAATCTATCTCCGGATGCAAGCGCAACGCATCAAAATCTGTGTGATTGGAAATTCGCGGCAAGGCCAACACTGCCACACGCAATTTTGCATTGGCTTTACGAGCACTACTCGTTAATGCATCTTCGGCATCCAGGTACAATCCGTGCAAATACGGGATTACCCCCAACACAGGCTTGCCGGTTTTCTGTTCCAACCAATCCAGGCCGGGTTGCAATAAACCTATATCGCCACGAAAACGATTAATCACAAAACCAACCACCCGCGCGCGCTCAGATTCACTCAATAATTCCAGCGTTCCTACCAAATGCGCGAATACACCGCCGCGATCAATATCAGCAATTAAAATCACCGGGCAATCCACTGCTTCGGCAAAACCCATATTGGCGATATCGCGCTCACGTAAATTAATTTCCGCAGGACTGCCTGCCCCCTCGACCACAATAATTTGATATTGCGTTTGCAAACGTTGGTATGAGTCCAACACAAATTCCATCGCGCGGGCTTTGTAATCGTGGTACACGGCGGCATCCATATCAGTAATAGCCTTTCCCTGCACAATAATTTGCGCTTTGGTATCGCTGGTAGGTTTGATCAAAATGGGGTTCATATCTGTGTGAGGTTGCAAACCCGCGGCCTGTGCTTGCAAAGCTTGCGCGCGGCCAATTTCACCGCCATCAGTGGTTACCGCTGAGTTCAGAGCCATATTTTGCGGCTTGAAGGGCACCACGGAAATTCCACGCTTTTTAAAAATACGGCAGAGTGCTGCTACCAAAGTGGATTTACCGGCGTCTGAAGTTGTGCCCTGTACCATTAATGTGGCGCTTTTTTCTATCGGGGTTCTACTATCTGACATGAATAACTAACCTGTAAAAAAGCCGAAAAATAAATGAGTGGTGCCTGTGAAAACGAAACCCGCCTGCCCATCTAATGTCTTTGGTGTAGCAACTGAATTTCATCAGCTAGACTGCTTATCAACATCAGGATACCAGGCGGGTTCAAGATTGAAATATTCCCACATCCTTATTAACGGAATTTCGCTGCTCGCTGCCATCGCTGCTTTTTATGTGGTGGGACGGGAAATAAATACCTATCACTTAAGCTGGGCCACCGCCGGCGAGATATTACAGGATTTCAGCAGCAGTACTTTGTTTCTCGCTTTGGCAGCCACAGCGCTGGGTTATTGGGTATTGGCCACCTACGACTTGCTGGCAATCTATCATCTGGGCTACAAAGTGCAGTGGCGCAAAGCACTACTGGTGAGCTTTTTGGGCTTTGCAGTCAGTAATAACGCCGGCCATGCCATTGTAACCGGAGGCGCCATTCGTTTTCGCTTTTATTCAGCACTTGGATTAAACGCAACCGCCATCGGAAAAATTATTGTCTTCTCCAGCACTACTTATTTGCTAGGTGCAGCAACTTTGCTATGCATCGCCTATTTTTTTCTTCCCGCCACCGAAATTAACAATCCACAATTGCTTGGCGGGCATCTCATTTGGTTTATTGGTGGTTTGGGATTGGCCCTGAGTGGTTATTGGTTGTTCACATTCAGCGGCTACCGCCAACTACACTGGAAAAAAATCACTATTAGCCTTCCACCTGCTCGCATCGCCAGTTTGCAGACCATTGCCGGTATGTGCGATTTACTCTTTGCGGGACTGGTTCTTTATTGTTTGCTATACCCCGCCACTCATATGCATTTCATGTGGTTTTTTACAGTGTATATATTGGCCCAGCTGATAGGGTTATTCAGCCAGGTACCTGGCGGTATAGGCATTTTTGAAAGCGCATTTTTACTTTTGGTGGGCGATGCACAGGATCATCAAATCATCCTGATTGCATTATTAACTTATCGCCTGATCTATTTCCTGTTACCGCTATTAATTGCGCTGCTGATATTTTTTACTAGCCAGCGCCACTCGCTTAACGAGAGCTGGCAAAAAATCCCCGGTGTTATTCGTATACAGTATTGGCTCACTACCACCGGATTATTTTTGCACCGTCGCTTGCCCATGTTTCTATCCCTGCTAGCTCTTATCGCTGGCAGTATTTTACTACTCTCTGGCAGCACACCCGGTTTACCCGAACGATTGGAAACACTGACCGATATTATTAATTTGCCGCTGATCGAAATTTCGCACTTGTTAGGCAGCGTTATTGGGGTGTTTTTGCTCATTCTGGCGCGCGCGATTTTGCTGCGTATTAATACGGCCTACCCGCTTACGCTGATTTTCCTGTGTACCGGGATTATTTTTTCACTCACCAAAGGGCTGGATTACGAGGAAGCGTTATTCCTGAGCCTATTGTTGGTGCTATTTATTCCGTGCAAATCCTATTTTTATCGAAAATCTGCACTTGATGCACATTTGCTTACGCCGCGCTGGATACTGTTAATCATTGCAATCATTGTGTCCACTACGTTGACAGGCTTTATTACTTACCAGGAAGTAGACTACGCCCATGAACTTTGGTGGCAATTTGAGCAGGATGCCAATGCCTCGCGCTTTTTACGTGCAACCTTGTTAATCAGCATACTTACCAGCGGTGCACTCCTGCACTACTTATTATCGCGCGGGCAATACAAACCCCAATTGCCAGCAGGCGACGAGTTGTGTGAAGCCGCATCTATTATCCGCACGCAAAAAAATACCGAACACTACATTAGCTTGAGCGGTGATAAATATTTATTCTGGAACGAAGCACGCGACAGCTTTATTGCCTATATCACCACCAAAAAATACTGGATAGCCCTGAACGACCCTTGCGGCAATCCCACAGGCTTTAAAGAATTGGTAAAGGAGTTTCGCACGCGCGCCGACCTGCACGGTGCCAAGCCAGTTTTTTACCGAATCACCACTGAATATTTACCGCTCTATGTAGATCTGGGTTTAAACCTGATTAAGCTTGGGGAAGAAGCTCAGGTTGATTTAAGCAACTTTGCACTGAAAGGTAATAGCTGGTCGTCATTCAGAAGCACTATTAACAAAATTGATAAAGAAGGTTATTCATTCAGCATTGTTCGCGCTGCGGATATTGAGCCAATCCTGCCGTCTTTGAAAACTGTCTCTGACCAATGGCTGGAACATAAAAAATCGCGTGAAAAAGGCTTCTCACTCGGTTTTTACGATGAACATTACTTGCGCTTCTTTGATATAGGTACAGTCAGTAAAGATGGAAAAATTGTGGCCTTCGCCAATCTGCTGCACACCCAAGTACCCAAAGAAATTTCTATTGACCTGATGCGCTACAGTGATCAAGCCCCGAAAGGCGCTATGGATTATCTGCTAATCAATATTATGCTGTGGGCCAAAGAGCAGCACTACTACAGCTTTAACCTAGGGATGGCACCCCTCGCCGGGCTGGACGATGATGAACTTGCACCTTTCTGGCAAAGATTAGGCTCATCCATTTTTAGAATGGGCAATGAGTTCTATGATTTCAAAGGTTTGCACCACTACAAGGAAAAATTCCATCCCCACTGGAACCCGGTGTATTTAGCCCTGCCACGGGGTGGGCATTTGGCGCAAGTAATATTTACGATCACCAATGCTATTTCCGGCGGAATTCGCGGTAGCTTTAGCAAATGACAAACTTGCGTGCACTGAAAATTGCCGTGTGTCTTTTTATGCTGATCGCGGCAAATAGTTATGCCCAGTATCGACCAGAGATATTTCGTTGGGGTGATTTTGGTAACACACAAATTTATGCCGGTGGAAATCGCGGCGTGCAATTGATCCTTACGGATACCGCGCATTGGCAACAAGCGCTTGGTTATGCCGAACAACTCAGCCAGCAAGGCAATTTAAGTGCAGTCCTGTCGATTGATGATTACCTTGCAAATATCGTTCAGCGCAACTCAAACTGCTTTGATGCCGCAACGCCGTTATCTGTCTACGCACAGGACCTACAACAACATCACCATTTCCAGCAATTTACCCCATCCTTTGTTACCGGCTTTGGCACTGCTGGTAGCTATCTGTTTGCAATGCTAACGCAAGTTCCTGCAGGAATTTTTCGCGGGGCTTACAGCATTGATTGGAACAATAACATTAGATTACCTATTGCCCCCTGCATTAACAGCAGCCAAGTCAGCTGGACAGCGCAACAACAGCAAGCCTCACTCCGTGATTTCCCTCCTCCGCCCACACCTTGGAAATTATTCAATAACTATCCATTAATCCAGCAGTGGATGCCCGACTACCCACTTTTTAAAAATTGGCAAAACGATAAAAAATTATTTGAAGTTTTACTGGGGAACACACTGAAAAACCCGGATAAAAAAGCAATAGCGCACTTGCCACTGATTGAAATACCATCAAACAGCAGCGGTGACGAACTGGCTATTATTATTTCCGGTGATGGAGGCTGGGCCAACATTGATAAAGACATCGCCAATCAATTAGCTAAAGAGGGAATAGCAACCATCGGATGGAATTCGCTGGATTATTTTTGGGAAGAAAAATCACCCGCTATTGCCGGGCGAGATTTGCAAGCCGCCATTGATTATTACCTTAAGGCCTGGAACAAAAAGCGTGTTCTGCTTATCGGCTTTTCAATGGGGGCGGATGTTATGCCCTTTATGGTAAACCGTCTTAATAGCGAAACCAAAGCAAGAATTATCAGCGTGAATTTATTAAATCCATCAACCAGTGTGGATTTTGTATTTCATCTTAGTGGTTGGCTGGGCAATGTGGATCGAGCCGCTCATTTGCTCTATCCGGAAATGAACGACTGGAGCCAATGGCCTACGCGCTGTTTTTACAGCGAAAAAAGTGAGAGCCTGTGCGATGAGATTCAGGAACACAGTGCTGAAAAACCCGATAACCAGACGCTAATTTATTTACCCGGCGATCACCATTTTGATGGTAATTACCAACAATTGGTTAAACTCATCCTAAATAAAAAACCCTGACCACAAGGATCAGGGTTTTCATCACTCACCGAAACAATTGCGGTTTTAGTGAGTCAAGTTACGGCGTTCATCCATAATTTGCTGGAATTGGCTCGCCAAATCACTGGCACCAGCCGCTTGCCCGATTGAAAGCCCTGCTTCGTTCGATGAAAGCCCTGCAGCACGTGCCAGTGTTGTTGGCGAAGATGCACAGCGTTGGACCAAACAGGTTAGAACGATTTTGCGCTTTTCAAGATCATTAAACTGACGCTGTACGCCAGATTTAGGATCATTCATCTGCATTCCGGTTAAGAATCCAGACAGATCCGCGACCTGCCCTTCTGCACGGCCAAACACGTGACGGAATACTGTTTGTGTTTCACCTGCATGACAACCCGCGCAAGTATTCAATGAAAACTTATGGCGCGCTTCCAGATTGTTAATGCCGGGAGCTTCCCACACAGTAAATGGACCGAAATCAGCCAGTGATGCGGCGCCTGCAAATGCTTCTCCGTTCACGATATTAGGGATCTGGTGATCACCTAATAAAATGTCGGCTTCATTGGCATTAATGTAGTCAGCTAAAAACGCGGTGCGGTTATGACGCTTGGCTGGCGTTTGTGCCACAGTAACCTGGCGCAATTGACCTGTGGCGGAATTCAGTTTGAACTCACGTAACTCCCAGTCATGACCAAATGGAATTTCGTTAGTGCGCACCTGATTCAATGCACTGCCATTGGGCTTGCTTGCTACCGCCCCCTTGCGGGTCACTTTGTTTAATAACGTGAGCAGCGCAGTGTTGTAGTTCTCACCAAATGGAATTTTGCTCAATGCATGGAACTCATCGACCCAGGCATTTAACTGCGCATCTGAATTTGCTTGCAGGCCGTATTCAAAAATAACGTTCGCAGGAAATACCGCATTACCATTAATAAAACCGTATACAAAACGCACTTCGCCGCCACTGATCACCGTACCGCTCGCATCACGCTTATGCAAATCCGGGCGATACACAATGGACAATAAACGGAACGGCGCAATTGCAGGGTTCAGGTTCACACCCGAGCCAACACTGCGATCGCGCCAGGGCTGCAAAAATAGACTATCGAAGCTTTCGCGCGCCGGTGCGATATCACCATTCACACCGGTGTTAACCAAAAATTGCCCCAGCCACTGCTGGATAAAATCAGATTGCTGCTGCGCCGTTGGATTTGCTTGCGGCATCATCTGTGCAATTAAATGTTGAATGGAAAGCTGCCCGGTTTTTGCGTGCACCGAATCCACCACCGACAAATCGCGAATCAACAACTCTTTGCTGATATCGATAGTTACGCACTCGCCCAGGCGAGTCCAGGGTTGCCAATCCTGCTGCGAATTTATCGAGGGACGCTCATTCTGGTTCCACCACTTCGCCTGGTAGAGAATATGATTCTCCACCACTTGTTGTGACGTACTGAATGATTGGGTATTGACCCATTGGGGGACACCATCGCAATTTACCGCTGTAGCAAAACTGGAAAAACCCAGAACTGCCGCACCGATTAAACTGGACAATAAAGACAAACACTGTGGTTGATTTTTTCTAGTAATCATATAAATGTCCTTTTGTATTAGTAAATGATTCCTCAAGCTCTCACCTGAGGAAGCGCATTCTACGTTCGCAATAGTGACAATTACTAAAGAAACCAACGTTTTTTTTGTAACAATTTTTAACAGCTTGTTTTAACAGCAAATAACGTTAAATAACAAACAATAAGAGCAAAAACCAACAGCAAATAGTAAAAAAATTAATATGATTAACCCTACTGACCATTACCACTCAATACCTTTTTGCGCTTTTACGCCAGCATTAAATGCATGCTTGATTGATTTCACTTCGCTAAACGTATCCGCCAAATCTTCCAGATATTTTTTGGCGCCACGCCCGGTAATAATGACATTTTGATTACGTGGGCGATTTTTTATGGCATCAACCACTTTATCTTTATCCAAGTAGTGGTAATTGAGCATATAAGTGATTTCATCCAGCAACACTAAATGAATCTCAGGGTCACGAAATACATGCTCACATTCCGCCCAGACTTTTTCTGCTGCCGCACGATCCTGCTCGGCATTTTGCGTCTCCCAGGTAAACCCGGTACCCATCATAAAATATTCCAGCTGTGGACTGGCGCCGCGAAAAATACTTTCGGTTAAAAAATTCTTTTCCCCGCACTCCCAGGTACCTTTAATAAATTGCACGATCGCCACCTTGTAGCCATGCCCAAGGCAGCGTAACGCCGTACCAAAACCCGATGAGCTTTTTCCCTTGCCATCCCCGGTTAACACTATCACCACACCGCGCTCTTCATCCGCACGCGCAATGGCCGCATCCACAATTTCTTTACGCTGTTGCATGCGCTCTTTATGACGCTGGGCTTTGTCGTGGCTCATCGAACCATCATTGCTTAATGAATCGTCACTGCTTGATGAAATGTCGTCAGTCATAATTTCTCTCTACATAAAAAGATGGGCATCACTTTCGCTCTGCCCATCGGTTGATGACTTTAAAGTACCGGCACTACCTAAAAACGATAAACTACACCCGCTTCGTAATTTCGTTCTGGCTGGGGATATTGATAATAACCCGCCGTTGGCGATACACCGTAAAAACCTGCATAGCGTTCATTGGTCAGGTTTTTAATTCGTCCGCTAATTTCAACACCTTTATACTGCCACGTAAGATTCAAATTAAATAGGACAAGCGAATCCACTTTATCGCGTGCATTTGCGTCATCGCCAGTGCGATAGCGGCTACCGGTATAACTGGAATCCAGATACACATTGAGCGACTTAATTGGCGTAAACACTAAGGCAATGTTGGCGCGATTTTCCGCTACGAATGGTACTTTGTTGCCCGAAAAACTACCGCTAGTTAATTCAGCATCGGTATAGGTGTAGTTTGCTTGCAGACTAATTTCATCACTTAAAATTAATTGTGCATCAACAGCGACACCCTGACGGCGGGAGGAATCCAGATTAACATTCGCGCCATAGCCACCCCAAGAATTAAGCGCAGTAGCGTCATACATCAATTCATTATCAAGTTCCATATTATATAAAGTCCACTGTACAGACGCGTCTTCACCTCGCCATTCAGCTCCCAACTCGGTAGAACTACTGGTTTGCACTTCTAGAAACTCCACGCTCGGCAGCACCACGCCATTTTCATCAGCGTTGGCAAAGCGAAAGCCATCTGCGTAGCGACCAAATATACGCCAGTTACTATCGAGCTGATAACTAAGACCGAACTCACCTGCGGTTACATCGTCATCATGATTAACGTTAATAGCATGGTTGGTGTCATCTACAGAAGATTGGCGTAAGCCTGCAGTAACACTAAACGATTTAGTTAAGGGATAGACAACTTGTCCGTAGACGGCGTCAATGGTTTGCTCGACATGGGTACCCCAATCGGGCACCTCGTACTCTGCGTCAATCCAATCGTATCCGAATGTAATTACGGCATTTCCGTTGGCGGTTGCCAAGTTTCCAATCACTCGGGGAGTCGCATTTTTTACGTGCATGTTGCCGAGCGTTGGAGCGCCATAACCATAATATGATTCTGTATCTTCATCACGATCTGCATACTCCGCCAACAATTGCCAATTTTCAGTAATATCTACACCACCACCAACGCGCGCCAAATCGGTTTCCTGATTAGCGTAATCGGTAGGCGTACGCGCTTTGCGCGGATCAATTGCCGCCTGAGTATCGAGTAAGTAACCCGCTAGGTTTAACTCGTCATCAATGGTTTGGCCTTCAACAAACACAAATCCTTTGACGAAATCGTAACGAAGATTTCCCAAAATGTTTTCATAAGCACTTTGGTTGTTTTCTCGGTAGTTATCCGCATTACGCTTTTGCGCAGAAACACTGTAACTCAAACCATTTTCAAAACCCTGGCTAACGCTCGCTGTGTAATCTTCCAGATTATCGCTGCCCGCTGTTGCGCTCACGGAACCATCGGTTTCACCTGCGGCTGCACGACGGGTAATAATATTGATAACGCCACCGACTGCCTGATCACCATATAGTACACCCGCACTACCCTGTACAATTTCAATGCGCTCAACGTCTTTTAATGCAACGGTATTTAACGCCGGTGCCGCGAGTGAAGGGTTATTGAGTTTGCGGCCATCCACCAACACCAATACGTTATTCGCACCCGACAATCCACGCATGGATGCCGTTACGTTGCGCGCGCCGCTGCCATCGGAATCCGTTAATTGAATGCCTGCTTGTGTACGCAATACTTCGGATAATAATTTTGCGCCGGTTACACGAATTTCTTCTTCCGTAATAATTTTGATTTGTGTGGCAACGGGCATTTGCACTGTTTCGCTGCGAGTCGCACTGACATAAACAGTTTCGAGTTTTTTCGCGTCATCTTTTTGTGTTGCAGCAAACGCAACGGGTGAACCAATGATGGCAGCACTTAACGTACTAATAACAAATACACTTGGCTTAATAATTTTTTGACTAGACATGAGATTCCTCAATCCTGAAATAGGGATGAGGGAGGGAACGCGGAAAAAGATGAATGGGCGCAGCCCAAAACATAAACAGATTTCCACCTATGTTGCCCTCCGCGACATAGTGAACAAGTAAGAGCATGGCTCTGGGATTGAGGCTGGTATCGGACTCATGGCGAAAAATCGCAGCATTTACCGTTGCGGGGGCAGTGTCGGAATTGCCAGGTATTTACGAAAACCTGGCGCACCGACTTCCCATTGACTCTGATCCTGGCTTGCACTCTGACTAAAGAATGAACACCCATCAGACACCTCGGCGCGCAAGTTAAGGCGCTAGGCTCTGCAAGTCAAGCAATTCCTATGGCACCTGTAACAACAGTTATTGTTTGGCAAGCCTATATTTGAACCGCTATAGTTGGCGCACAATCAGGTTTTATAAAACCCTATTGCATTCGATGAATAACAACACAAGGATTTTTATATGAATAACCCTTATCAAGCGCCCGCGGCCGACTTGGCGACAGATCAACAAGAGCTTCTGTATGTCGGGTTCTGGCCGAGACTTGGCGCGGTCATCATTGACCAGATCATAGTGACCATCATCACCCTACCCATTTTATTGCTGGTGTATGGCATGGCTTACTTCACTAAAACAACATTTGTTGCCGGCCCATTGGATGTAGTGATTAGCTATGTATTCCCATTTGTGTGGGTATTGGCATTCTGGACTTATCGTCAAGCAACTCCCGGAAAAATGGTCGTCGGTGCGAAAATTATCAGCGCAAAGACAGGCGGCAAGCCCACTACGGGACAATTGGTTGGTCGCTACTTTGCTTACATCCTTTCCACTCTTCCATTGCTGCTCGGTTTTTTATGGGCGGCCTGGGATCCCAAAAAGCAAACCTGGCACGACAAGCTCGCAGGTACTTACATAGTGCGCAATTAATTTAATTGCAGAACGACAGACGGGAGCTTCGGCTCCCGTTTTGCTTTTGCCTCCCACAATTAGACAAACTGACCTTATCTCTTTTAGTCCCCCAAACCACCGCACTCGCCACAATCCCAAAAAAACCTTTTCAGTCGCAATTGTTATAGTATAACATCTCATTGAATTTTTGATTCGACCTCCACCTTCTTATGTTTAACCGAGGTACACAGTGAAGCGAAGCCTGATCTACGCAGCTCTTATACTTAGCAGCCAACAAGCGTTGGCCCAAATTCATGGGCATGTTCGAGATGAACAAGGCCTGCCCATCACCAACGCAACCGTTGAAGTAGTAGGTACAAAACTCAGTACCCAAACGAATGAACTGGGTGAGTTCAACTTACCTGCCCAGCGCGATGGCCACATAGAACTCCATGTATTCGCGCCGGATTACACCCATAAAACCTTACATCTGCACAAGGAAGACGGCCCCGTAAACCTGGTGCTGACCAGCACAACGCTGGAAATAGTGAATGTGGTAGGCCTACCGTGGCATGCGTCGAATATGGAGTCTGCCCAGCCAGTCACTGTTCTGGACGGCGACAAGCTGCGCGATCGCCAGGCATCTACCCTGGGTGAGACGCTCAAATATGAGGTGGGGGTGCATTCGAGCTATTACGGCCCGGTTGCCAGCAGCCCGGTTATTCGCGGTCTTGAAGGCCCACGCGTATTGATCACCCAAAATGGTCTGGATGCAGGCGATGCATCACGTGTTGGCCCCGATCATGCGGTTGCCACTGAAGCATCAACCGCGCGTCAGATTGAAATACTGCGCGGCCCCGCCACATTGTTTTACGGCAGTGGTGCAATCGGGGGCGTCGTGAATATTGTGGACGACCGGGTACCTCGCGGTTTGGATACCTATGGCGAGTGGCGACTGGAGCAAGACTCCGTTGCTGATGACAAGCTGATTTCTGCAAGCGGCAATACCGCTGTTGGAAATCTCGGTTTGCACCTCGATGGATTCTGGCGCGATGCCGGCAACTACAAAATCCCCGGTACTGCTGAAATTGAAACCGCAGAAGAACATGCGGAAGAAGATCACGAACACGATCATAGCGGGCGTCTTGCCAATTCCTTTACGGAAGCGCAGGGCGCTAATATCGGCAGCAGCTTTATTATGGATGAAGGTTTCGTTGGTCTTTCCTACGGCCACCTTGAACGCCAATACGGTATTCCCGGTCATAGCCACGGCGATACAGAAGAAAGTGTTTACGCCGATTTAAAGCAAGATCGCGTGCAACTGATCAGCGAACTCACACTGGATCACGATTTTTTTAGCGCAACCAATACCCGCTTTGGTTTTACCGATTACGAACACAGCGAAATTGAAAATGGCACAATTGGAACCACCTTCCGCAATGAAACCGCAGAAGCGCGCTGGGAATTATTTCATCATCCAATTGCGGAATGGCGTGGCGCCCTAAGCTTTCACTACAAACACAATGATTTTGAAGCAATTGGCGATGAAGCTTTCACACCGCCCAGCAAAACCAGCACCCTGGCATTGGGTTTAATGGAAGAACGTCACTTTGGCGACCTACTAGTGCAATTGGGTGCGCGCGTTGAGCAGGTAAAAATTTCCGCCAACAATTTGCAACTGGATTTAAACGATCACAGCCACACAGACGAAGGCCATGATCAGACCGAATTTGTTCGTGTATTCGATTTTGATCACGAATCCACCCCTTTCAGTGCATCCGCTGGTGCAGTGTGGGATTTCACTCCCGGCTACAACATAGGTTTCTCATACACCCACGCCGAGCGCACGCCTTCAGCTGCAGAACTGCTTGCCTTTGGCCCGCATCTAGGCTCAGGGTTATATGAGGTAGGTGCAATTATCGAATTACATGAAGAAACAAATGGTGAGTTCCATTTTGATTTAGCCAGCACTGACCTTGAGTTGGAAACCTCCAACAATCTGGATTTATCGCTACGCAAATTTGAAGGCGATCTTGGCTTTATCCTTAACGCGTTTTACAACCAAATCGATAACTATTATTACCTCTCTGAAACCAATGCCGTTTATGAAGCAGAACATAATCACGAATCTACAGACGAGCATAAACACGAAGAAGTCACTGAATTGCCGGTATTTATTTACCAGGCACGCGATGCTGAACTCTACGGTTTTGAAAGCGAAATTATTTGGCAAGCCACCAGCGCCTTAAAACTGAGCTTCACCAGCGATTACACGCGCGCATCGCTTAACAATAATGGTGGAGACTTACCCCGTATACCACCGCTGCGTGTTGGCGCACGTGCTGAATATGAAATAGGAGGCTGGCGCGCCGAGTTAAGCGGCCAACATTATTTCGAACAGGACAAAATTGCCGTACTCGAAACTACAACTGATTCATATACCCTCGTCGATGCACAAATCAGTTATGCATTTAGCGATACCTTAAAAATTTATCTAAAGGGCAACAACCTCACGAATGAATACGCGCGCGTTCACGCGTCATTCCTCAAAGATAAAGCCCCCCTGCCCGCCCG
Source organism: Cellvibrionaceae bacterium (assembly GCA_021151615.1). Taxonomy (GTDB): domain Bacteria; phylum Pseudomonadota; class Gammaproteobacteria; order Pseudomonadales; family Cellvibrionaceae; genus Cellvibrio. The sequence goes on from JAGKXA010000026.1 coordinate 18,255, forward strand.
CAGTTACGCACTTGGCATTAGTGGCAATTTCTAAGGTTCTTAATACAAAAGGTATTGATGATGTTACGAATGATATTGAACAACCCGACAAAATTAAATTCCTGGATACTCGCAGTGGTAATTCCAGCTGCTTTGACGGCTTGTGGCGGTGGCGATACAAAAATTGTTGAGCGCGACCCAATCCCCATCGAAGATGATCACGGTCATGACAACGAATCATTAACACAAGGTCGTTTACTGGTTGCCACTAAAGATCAACCCAAAGTCAGCATTTGGGATATCAAAAAGGCAGAGCTACTGGAAGAATACACACTCACCGAACCGGCAAGTGCAGTTTACGCCAGCCCGAGTTATCGCTACGGTTTTGTAATTCAACGAACCGCTAATCGCGTAAATGTTATAGACAGCGGTTTATCGCAACAGGATCACGGCGATCATAAAGACGATATTATTGAAGCACCGCGCTGGTTGGCATTTGCTACCGACAAAACTCGCCCAACGCATTTCACTGGCACAGATACACAATCGGTTATTTTTTACGATGGCAATGGCGATACCAATACTCCCGCACAAGTCGGCGTATTTACGGAAGCCGATATTAAAAACAATACACCAGGCACCAGACTTGAATACACCACGCATATGCACGGTGCTGCACAAGCACGCGGTGATTATTTGATTTCCACTATTCGCGACCCGCTAACCACCAGTACCCTGCCCGATAAAGTTGGCCTGTACAAAGCCAGCAATGGTTTTTATAGCGAGCAACAAGTATTTACTGACACTTGCCCGGGATTGCATGGCAGCGCACAACATAAAACACAAGTCGTTTTTGGTTGTACTGATGGTGTGTTAGTTGTTACGCAAAGCGGTGATAATTTCAGCGCAAGCAAAATTGCTAACCCCTTAACCATAACGGGTACTGCTCGCATAGGCACAGTGCTAGGTACTGAACACAATGCAGAATTCGTGGGCATCGCCTCTGGACAATTCTTTTCCATTAACACTGCAACCGGAGTTATAACGCCGATTAGTTGGTTAGCTTCAGAAGTTACTGACACAACAGCGCTGGCCTACGGATTTGCCGATGAGGGCGAGTTATTTGTGATTCTGGATAGCAAAGGCTGGTTGACACTGTTAAACACTAACAACTGGAGCATTAGCACTCGCATTCAGGTAATTACGAGCAACCTCAGTGCGCTACCCACCGGCAGCCGATTGGAATTGGCATTAACACCCGGACATAAAGTTTATGTCAGCGACCCCATAGCCAATCAGATAAAAGAAATTGATTTGGACGAAGCAAAAGTTACCGGAAGCCTGCAGCTCACAGGCACACCTGCAAAAATTGTGTGGCTAGGTATTCCAGAACCCGCTGGTAATAACCACTAAGTACATTAATTAAAAGCGCCGCCAATAAGAGCGGCGCTTTAATCCAATGGGAGAGGTTATCGGTACTGAGCGAAACGTCCAAACATAAGCCCGGTTAACAGCAGTAATAACCAGGCACTACCATTTCCCCCACCGCCACCGGAACCTCCCCCCGAATTCCCGCCACTGTTTCCTGTACCCGAGGCTGAGCTAGAAGAAGCGCCTTGTGGTTTGGGATCAATAGTCAGCTGCTGACTGGCGGTTTTCGCGTTTCCGGATTTATCCGTCGCGGTCCAGATTATCGTATGACTACCTACTGCGAATGGCCCCTTGTTACTTGCACTGGCCACAATAGCGCCATCCACAAGATCCACTGCCGTTGCTTCACCCAACGCCACACTGGTTAGCGTGGATACCGCTGTCATTCGAATGTCCGCCGGTACTGTCAAACTCGGCGGGGTGGAATCGCGAATAGTCAGTAGCTGTAAAGCTTCTGAAATTTTCCCGATGGCATTTTTTGCCTGCCAACGGATTTGGTGCGTACCCAGCGCGTAAGGACCCAGATCCGTTGTTGATGCAATTACCGTTTGGCCGCTGCTGTCTTTGGCGGTTACAGGTGATAGCGTAAATGTGGTCATTGGGCCGGTGGCTTCTACCGTTACCGCGGGTAGCGGTTCGAACACTGGCGCAGGCTCCGAATTATTGCCAATTAGTGCAACAGCATTCAGCGTTTGCACCAGCTTAACGCCTTCATTATTTACAAGCGTAATGCGCAACGACAATAGTTGTTCACCAAACACGTCTGGCAAGCGCGCAACTATCTGGCCATTCTGAACAGTAATCGGCAATTCCGACCACCTTACACTTGCCGACGGAATTTCCGTAACCGCTTTTCCTAGTGCGTATTCAATTTTTACAGTTTTGGGCAATCCGGATTTCGAGCGGGGATCATCCCTCGCCTGCAGTTGCAAAGTAATATTGTTACCCGTCAACAGGCGCGACAGTTTTCCATCGCTGAACAGCGCAAGTTGTATCATAAGCGGTGAGTCAAGCGATTCGCTCGCCTTTTCTGCAGCTGCCCGATCCATTTCCACCGCGAAGCTGGAGGTGTATGTCTCGCCGCGGAAGCGAGTGGGAAAATCAAATTCCCAACGCTGATTGGCACAGAGATCAAATTTTAAATCCGGATTAAAATCGCTCACATGGGTAATACCAGATTCAAGCAGAGTTTGGTTACATAATGCTCGATAATTAACAGCTTCAAAAAATATGTTTTGCTGTGAGTCACGGAGTACTCCAAAACCGAAACTGAAGTTATTCACATCAAGAATATTCAATTTCTTCCAAGTGCGACTGTAGCTCAAACTGCCTGCAAAAAAATAACCGCTATCGTCAACTACCATTTCGCGCGTATCGCTCTGATATAAACGATCCTCCAGGAAGCTCGTACCAGCGTCTCGCATCTTGGTAAATGACGAGGGGCTTTCAAACGCTATTGGGCCCGTAGAAAATACTTGCCCTGACCATTCTTGGGGGTCCGTTGAGCGTGCCGTATTAAAACTGAAAACCGGAAATCTATCGCCTTGGACGAAGGTAGATTGTTGGCTGTAAATATTGAAGTTAAACGGTGCGTAATAAGTGTCCAGGCTGGTCGCTATATTCCAAGAGGCCAGATCTGGAGCGGACAAGGATTGCAGCTGTTTCAGCGCTGTTTCCGTGGTAACTCCGCGTCTCAAACGGAAAGAATCTGCATAATGGAGTGTCATCCCCGCTGACGTACGTGCGTCAAAATCCAGCGTTTGATCAGCGTTAATCCCCTGTAAAAATTGCTTTTGCAAAAAGTAATAATCAACGTTAGTCGTCGTCGACTCCTTGTCCTTAAATAAAATGGAGGTATTTACCTTTATTTTCTCCGACGAGCGAGAAAATTTGAAAAGCAACCCGTTGGAGTTGGGAATTGACATAGATTGAATAATCCGGGAGCCTTCGCGCGCCCAGGATAAGTCGCTCACCGAACTATACAAGCGTGAAGGCGCAATGGGATTTCCTCGGGGATCAATCACTTGCCCAAGCCTAATCTCATATATTGCCGATTCAGGAGAAATGGCTACGCTTGTTTCCTTTTCCAACTGGATATCTTCGGTAAAAACCATTGTTTGGCTGGAAGAGCAACCCTCTTCAAAAAACGCGGTAACTAAGTGATAACTTCCCGGCCGGAGATAAATTGCCTCTGGCACAGGCAAGTTGTCTTGTAGAGACCTGTCGCACTCGTAAAGAGACCAATCAAAGCTGCTCCCGTCATCCTTTGCCAACAACACGGAATAAGGTTGCCCGCCCCATTTAATGTTCAGCAATGCCGCCTTTGAAAACACCAGCGGCAAATTTATGCTCTGCCCATTAACATGCAAGTTACTATTTACGCGGTGATGTAAAGATTTTGACTCTGCGAAAGGTAAGGTCGCAGTGTCTGCATTAAATTGGACGGAAAGAGTAGCGGTACTACCGGGAGTTAAACTTAGGCTCGACGGCACAGTGACAGTGGCACCGGGAGGTAAATCAGTGGGAGCAGAAAAAGTGATGGTCTGGGTAATATTACCAATGTTTTTCACTCGAAAGCCAAGATCACGCGAAAATTGTGGTTGCTGCAAATCAATTCGCCCGGCAGATTGCAAGCGCGGTGACACAAGCAGTTTGGTATTAATTGCCGCCTTTAATTTCATCGCTCCAGCGCCATGGACGAAAACATCTCCGCCCAAATCATAAGCACTCGAAATTAATAAATCTTTTATTTCAGCAGCAGTCAATTGCGGATAATACTGTTTTAACAATGCAGCTCCACCTGCGACATGCGGTGTAGCCATACTGGTACCACTTTTGACCGAATAACCAGCGCCCGGTGTCGTAGAGTTAATGTCCACCCCCGGCGCAACGATTTCGGGTTTAACATAATTTCCCCCAGCGATAGGTCCGCGCGAGCTAAAGCCAGCAACAAAACCCATAGCATCGGTAGCACCGACGGTTAGCACATGCTCCGCATTACCCGGCATGCCAATCGTTGAATAATCACTCCCCGAATTACCTGCAGCTACGACCACTAAAGTTCCCGCCTGCATAGCATTATCAGCCGCCTCCGATAATGGTGAATCCGGGCCACCTGTTCCCCCCAAACTCATATTCACAATATCGATTTGGTCTTGCGTGGCAGGGTCGCCATCGGGATCTACGGCTTTTTCCAGCGCGGCAATAATTCCGCTATTGGAACCATAACCGGAATCGCTCAACACCTTATAAGCATAGAGTTGTGCATCCGGTGCTACACCGCGCAGTCTTCCATTAGCAGCGACTATGCCTGCCACGTGGGTACCATGACCATGTTTGTCCATAAAATTGGTTGGGTCTTCACCGCTCACAAAGTTATAACCAGCAACAACTTTGCAGTTGGTGCCCACACAACCGCCCAAATCCGGATGAGTGTAATCAATACCGGTATCCAAAATGGCGACCGTAATACCACGGCCAGTGATGCTATTCCCCGCTACGTCACGCATCGCCCAGAGCTCTGGAGCTTCTGTCACGGGTACACTTTTATCGAGCAGCGCAGAGATTTCGCTATCGGCATACACTTCGGCCACCTGTGGTAATGCACGAATCTCCGCGAGGGAATCTGCAGATACCGTGACATTCAGCGTATTCGTCAAATCAACAAAGTGATTGTGGACTTGTTGAAGATATTTTTTATTGCGCAGTGCATCCACTAGCTGCGCCTGTGTTTTTTGCAAAACCTGGCGATAATTTCGTGTAGTTTTGGACAACGCCTGCTGTTCAGCACGCGATAATTTTCCCGTTGCCTTTAACTGCATTCGCTGCTGTTTTACATAAGGTTGGGTAGCCGGGGATTTCAACCGGATCAATACCCGTTGCGATTGTGCCGCAAGCGCCTGTGTATGTACCTGAGGTTGCGAGCCATTGGGAAGACTCACTACAGACACAGCGCCGCCTGCTGAAACATGCTGACTAACCTGAGTCTGAGTGCCCGTTAATGTTTCCCGGAGCTGTGTCACGTGTAAACCTTGATCACCTGTATCCGTAGGTGCTACCGCATTTGCACAGGTTACTCCACAAACACTTAATGCCAGAAAAAAAACAATACCTTTGTACATATCAACTCCATGAGTTTTATTATTTAATCTCTACGATAAGCTAACTTTTCTCGAGTCAGACTGAATCTATTTCATTACCCGCGGCTCAGCCGCTGGCACCAGTTTTCCATCGCGCAGTTGGATAATTTGCGAAGCACCTATGCTCGGCCACACACTGATATTATGTCCTTTTTGTTTCAAAGACTGACGCACCATGTCCGGCATAGCGGCTTCAACAAATAATAAATCCGGGCTCCACTGTTCGTGAATGCGCGGCTGCTTAATCGCTTCTTCCGCTGGCATTTTATATTCAAGGGTATACAACAAATTTTGTACCACCTGTGAAATGATCGTTGGCCCACCGGCTGCTCCCAGAGTCATTACCGGTTGATTGTCTTTAAAGACAATAGTCGGACTCATACTGGATAGCGGACGCTTTTTTGCAACGATGGCGTTGGCATCCGAGCCAACCAAACCAAAGGCATTGGCGGCACCCACTTGCGCCGAAAAATCATCCATTTGGTTATTCATCACCACGCCTGTGCCAGGAATAACCACCTTGCTACCAAAACTGGTGTTCACAGTTGATGTGATAGCTACCCAATTACCATCCAAATCGGCAGTAGCAATATGTGTGGTGTGTTTATTCATTAAATGGGGAATATCAACTTCCGGATCACCGTGCACCACATTGTTGGCAACGTGATTCAGATTGATTTTTTGCGCGATAGTTTTTGCATAAGCCTTGTCAGTTAATGACGCAGGCACCTTGGTAAAATCAGAATCACCCAGCCAATGCGCGCGATCCGCAAACGCAAACTTCATTGCCTCTGCGACCAGATGATAGCGCTCGGAAGTTGTCGTCTTTTGTAAATCAAAATTTTCCAGAATATTTAAAATTTGCGCTACGTGGGTACCACCTGAACTGGGTGGCGGAAAACCATAGAGCGTGTAACCGGCAAATTGTGACACCACCGGCTGACGCAATTTCACCTGATAATTGGCAAAATCATCGCGGGTAATTAGTCCACCATTTTTTTTCATCCACTCTGCGGTTTTATTCGCGAAGTCACCGCGATAAAAATAATCCGGCCCCAGTTTCGCCAACTGGCGATAGGTATTCGCCAGGTCTGGATTTTTGATACGCGTATTTACGCTAAAAGGTTGACCAGATTCATCCAGATAAATAGCCGCCGTTGCGGGAAATTTTTTAATATCAGGCGCGGTAGCCGCGCTGCGCTCAGCGACAACGGGTGATACCACAAAGCCTTGTTCGGCCAATTCTGCCGCCGGCAAAATCACCTCGGCAAAGTGTAATTTGCCTCCTTCACGCTGCAATTGGTGCAACGCCATTACCGAGCCGGGAACACCAATTGCTAACGCACCTGTACGGCTTAATTCAGGATTCGCCTTACCGTTTTGCAGGAACATATCGCGCTGCGCTGCCGCCGGGGCCATCTCACGCCCGTCAATTGCCAGAATGCGCCCATCCGCCAGGCGAACCAGGACAAAGCAACCACCACCAATACCCGAGTTGTGCGGGTCAACCACACCCAGCGCAAAGGCAATCGCAATCGCTGCATCCACCGCATTGCCACCACGTTTGACCACATCCATAGCAATACGGGTTGCATCCGGATTTACGCTGGCAGCGGCAACCTTGCCGTTACTGGAAACCTGCGCGTAACCCAGGGCATCCTGCGCATAATCACGCGATTGGGGTTCCGCTCGTAATCCGACAGAGAGCAAACATAACAACAAAAAAAATTTCTCTCTCATGTAAACACCATCTTTACGACCAATATTTAACAGAATTTCAACCTAACCCGACTTTACGAGTCTACTCATTAGATTATGCATGGTAGCAACAATCAACAACACAGATTCAAACCGTTTATTGCAATAGGATTCGAAACCTATCGTCGGTATAATAAACTGACAGCAATACAAGACCAACTGATTTACAAGGGTAGCTAAAATCCGGGTTCCCCAATTCACACTAATCCAAGGAATAAACATGAACTCCAATCAGATCAAGGATCGATTAAACGGTCTTGATACTCTGCGCGCACTGGCAATTATTCTGGTTTTGATTTTTCACTATCTGGTGGTGGTAAGCAATCAACCGCTCGCTGGATTTATTTCCAAAATTGGCTGGGTCGGTGTGGACCTTTTCTTCGTCCTGAGCGGATATTTAATTGGCGACCAGCTTCTACGCGCATATGCCAAGGGCGAGGAAGTATCGTTAAAACTATTTTATGCACGGCGCCTGCTGCGGACCATTCCCAACTATCTCGTGGTATTGGCATTATATCTACTACTGCCCACACTACTGAGCGGTACCTATACCGCGCCCCTTTGGCAATTTTTAACTTTTACCCAAAATTTGGATATGCGCCCGGGCGAAACTTTTACTCACTCCTGGTCACTGTGTGTGGAAGAACAGTTTTATTTACTATTCCCCCTAATTTGCGTGCTTGCTTTAACCAACACAACCAAGGCGCTACGCCTATGGTTGATCATCGGATTGGGTTTCATCATCGCCATACTGTTGCGACTATATATGTTTACTACTCATGGAGATTCTGCAATTACCGGTAAAGACTACTGGGAGTTTATTTACTATCCGAGCTATTCCCGCTTCGATGAATTTTTGCCGGGAATCGCACTCGCCCTTGTCAAAAATTACCACCAAGCCACCTTCAACAAATTAATACGCTTTGGCAATCTGTGGTTAATTACAGGCCTAACCTGTAGTGGCATTATGTTCTATGTGTTTCTGAATGTTCATTATCAACAAGGTATCGGCACTAACCGCTGGACCACCAGCCTCGGCTACACCGCCATAGCAATTAGCTTTGCATTACTGGTACTTTCAGCGCTATCACCTTCATCATGGCTATACCGGTACAAAATTCCAGGTGCAGCGAGTCTGGCGCTATGGTCCTACGCAATTTATTTAATCCATAAGCCGTTATATCAGCTGCTGAAAGAACCATTAAAAACGAATGGCATAAACATCGATGGCTATCTGGGTATGAGTATTATTCTATTGATCAGCATGATTGCAGGTTGGCTCCTGTATAAAATGGTAGAGGCGCCGTTTATGCAAATGCGTTCTCGCTATTTTCCGTCTAATCATCGCTCCGGGCCGGCGCCCTCGGCTATTCTTGACCACCAAGCGAGATCCGAAAACTAGCGGGCTCGCAAATCCACGCGAAAGCTGAGGGATACAATATCACTCCGCTTACGATAGATTTTTCCGCGAACCATAAAATCGCGTACCAATTTGCGTCTACATAGCGGGAGCGCGCCAGCTGGTTTACACTTCAGGCACTTTATTTCTTCAATCAGTTTCTATTCATTCTGTATGTTATTCAGGAGTTTCCCTATGCGATTTGTAACACGGGCGTTGTGTATGGCAGGCGGATTAACTATGGCGAGTTCATTGTTGGCTGCGGAAGGCATGTGGACATTGGATAACCTCCCCTATGCTGACCTGAAAAAAAACTACAACTTCAAACCCACCCCGGAATGGATTCAAAAAACGATGCGCAGTGCAGTACGCCTCGCCGGTGGCTGCTCGGGTTCATTTGTCTCGGGCGAAGGATTGGTGCTCACTAATCATCACTGTGTGGTTTCCTGTGTGGAAGATTTATCCAGCAAGGAACAAGACCTGATCAACAATGGTTTTATCGCACGCGCGCGCAATCAAGAAAAGCAATGCCCGGGCATGGAGATTAACCAACTGGAAAAAACTGAGAATGTCACTGCACGCATGCAAAAAGCATTGACAGGACTGAATGGAAAAGCCTTCGCCGACGCCAAAAAAGCTGAGCAATCGCAAATTGAAAAAGAATGCATGGGCGATGCAGGCGATAAGCGCCGCTGCGATATCGTAGAGCTCTACAATGGTGGCGAGTATCACGTCTATCAATACAATCGCTATCAAGACGTGCGATTAGTATTTGCGCCCGAATATGCCGCGGGGTTTTTTGGTGGTGATCCAGACAACTTTAACTTCCCGCGCTACAACCTGGATATGGGTTTATTACGTGTTTATGAAAATGGCAAGCCTATTGCCAACACTAATTGGTTTCCCATCAACACCAAAGGCGCCAAAGAAAATGAACTGGTAATGACACTGGGGCACCCAGGCGCCACCCAGCGCCTACTCACTATGGCGGAACTGGAAACGCAACGCGATCTGGTACTGCCTTTCCGTTTAATGTTTGCGTCGGAGTATCGTGGGCTACTGCTCCAATATTCACGCGAGGGAGATGAGCAATCGCGCATTGCCCAGACTGAATTATTTTCTGTCGAAAACGGTATTAAAGCGCGCACGGGTATGTTCCAGGCATTGCTATCGCCCGCCGTTATGCAAGAAAAACGCGATAGTGAAAATAACTTTCGCAACTGGGTAAATGCCGATACCTCACGCCAACAACAATATGGCGACCCATGGCAAACCATTAGCAACACGCAAACTGCGTGGCGCAACCTTTACCTGGATTATGTGATGATCGAGATGGGAATGGGTTCACTTTCCCAGCAGATTACCTGGGCGAGAACACTGGTGCGTGGCGCCGCTGAGCGCGATAAACCCGATTCAGAGCGCCTGCGCGAATTCTCCCAAGCCGCATTGCCCAATGTGCAAGCCGGCCTATTTGCGGAAATACCCCTCTACCCCGAATTTGAACAATTAAAACTTAGCTGGTCACTGAGCAAATTGCGCGAGCGTTTGGGTGTAGATAATCCCGTGGTAAAAGCGATTCTTGGCAAGGAATCCCCTGAGGCGATTGCCCTATAAGGGAACCTCAGTATACCCGGATGCAACCTTCTCATTGCGCCTTTCACACGGTGTAATTCGCGGTTGGGATGAGCGCGGCATCGCCGTTAAACCTTTTACCGATTTTACCGGTTTATTCGATCGCGCTACCGATTTTGATCCTTTCAAACTGGCGAGTACCTGGGTTACAAATGAGAAAAAATTGGACAAGAAAACTCGCTTCAATCAAGTCTCCACCAATGACATAGTAGGTGGGAATTCAGGCAGCCCGTTAATCAACAGCAAGGGTGAGTTAGTGGGTTTGATTTTTGATGGCAATATCCAGTCATTGGGCGGAAGTTATTTCTACGATGAATCCGTTAATCGTGCCGTATCTGTCCACTCGGCAGCTATTGGCGAAGCCTTGAAGAAGGTTTATAAAGCCGATCACTTGACCAAGGAATTACAACTCTCAAAATAAATCCAATCGCTCAACTAGCTCGCGCTCGGCATCCCCGGGCGCGGGCTGCTTCTCCGTACGCATCCAAATAACTAAAAATTTTTAATTTTTTTTCATTTACAGCCAAAATTGTCACAAACTATTCACAATAGTGTGATATCGCGAGTGCTAATCTGACAATGAAATCGGAGATCGATGACCCACAAGGGTGCAGGTTGCCGTATATTGATTCACGAGGAGCACAACAATGACAAATATTGTTCTTAAAAAACTGATCCGCTCATTGGCAATTTTAGCAGCGGTCACCCCATTTGCGAGCTACGCGACTGCTTATACTCCCGCCAAATTCGGCAACGCAGTAGATACCTTGGGCAAACAAATCACACTGCCCGCATCTTTCGGGGAAGGCGTTAAAACTGTGGCGGTTTACTGCCAAGCCGACGTATTGACCAGCGGCAATATCAACGCAGTAACCTGTTATGAAAACAGCCCTCTGGTATCCATGCAAAATGTGACTGAATCAGCGCTCAAATCCGCTACGTTTGAGCCAGCGACTATTGATGGCAAGGCTGTGCCAGTAAGAATGCAACTGCGTGTAGTTTATTCGCTCGGCGGAACCCAGGCCCCTATTGTATTGCTGCCGAATTTGGGCACCTTACAAGCGCAATACGGCACCAACTATTACGCGCCGCAAGAGCGTTTGGATACCAGTGACTGGTATGCAAACTACACCACCAAAGAACGCGGTGATGGCAAGCTCTTCTTTGCCGAAGGGAAAACAACGCGTGTAATGGCTAATATTGAAGCCGATGGGAAAGTGGAAACGGTCAGTACAATTGAAGCCGCACTACGCAAACAGGCGGACGCTGCCAATATTGAATCCTCCTTGAAAAAATCCCGCTTCATTCCCGGCTTTGTAGAAAATAAACCTACAGCCATGCATTACATTGCAGTAGTCAATTATCAAAAATAATTGACTACTGGTGAAACAAAAAAAGGCTGCACTGACTTGCAGCCTTTTTTATTGCTATTTGTGCCACAGCAGACGCTACTTATTGACAAAGAATCTATGAATATTTTCCGCCTCTACTAACGCATCTGCTCGACCCAGCTCGATCAGCTCGTTAATAAATTCGGTTGAAAATAATAAATAACTGGCTGCAGTCGCACCGCCACCTTTTGCGGTAGAACCGGTCGCGCGCATAAAGAAACGCAAACTTTTAGGTAAGTAGCGCACATTGCGTCCTGCAATTCCATCAATAGGCATACTCGGCGAAATCACCATATTTTCGACCGGCCGCAAGCAAATCCCTTCTTTGAGTCGCTGCTCCTCTGGAATCATCTTTAACAATTGATTCATGCGCTCCAAATGCTCCAGATCACTTTCCATTGCATCCACAAATGCGCTGTTAAATAAATGCCCAACAATTTGCCCCATAGACGGTGAATGTCGGTGCGGCACGCGACGATTCGCTTTTATCGCCGTGCGATTACCGCTCACACCGATTACAAACAATGAGTCAGCACCCAAATGCAACGCCGGACTCATAGGCGCTAGCTGACGCAAGGCACCATCACCAAAATATTCACGATTAATACGCACAGCGGGAAATATTGTAGGTATTGCGGACGACGCCAACAAATGCTCCAAACGCAATTGAGTAGGCACACCTGCTCGACGATAACGATTCCACCCCTCTAAATCAGGATGCCCCTGAAAAAAGCTTACCGAGTGCCCCGAGGTATAGCCCATAGCAGAGACACTAACAGCCAGCAATTTGCCGCTATTAATGGACTGCGCAATATTTTCAAAATGAATTTTAGAGCCTAACAAATTCCATAAAGGGCCATTATCCAATAACGACAAGGGCCGACGCCGCCCCATACCTTCATTCATCAAAGAAAAACCAAGGTAGGAAAGCCCCTTAAAAATATCAATCCAGCCATGCAGGTACACCTGCCCTATTTCCAGGTTTTGCCACATTGCCGTCAGCGCATTTACCGCCGATTTGAAATTGCCTTTATGGGCTGCAATTGCCAACGCATTAATTGCTCCAGCGGAGGTGCCACAGATAATCGGAAAGGGATTTTCAATATCATCCGGCAATATCTCAGCGAGAGCTTTCAACACCCCCACTTGATAGGCAGCGCGTGCGCCGCCGCCAGAAAGAATCAGCCCAGTCACCGGTTTTGTAGGGTCGTGCGCTAGATTCATCGGGGCTTCTCAGGATTTTTTCCGAGTATAGAAGTGCAATCGAGCTAACCGCGTTTCTTGTACAACTTTGCTTCACCCGGCGGCCGCGTCTTGAAGCGCCGATGCGCCCACAGGTATTGCTCGGGGCAGCTGAGAATGGCGCGTTCGACCCATTGGTTGACCCGCAGGCAATCGGCCTCTTCACTGTCGCCGGGGAAATCGCGCAGCGGCGGATGGATCACCAGCTTGTAACCGCGACCATTGGGCAGACGCTTCTGGGTAAAGGGCATTACCTCGGCGCGGCCCAGGCGGGCGAACTTGCTGGTGGCGGTGACGGTGGCGGCGTTGATGCCGAACAGCGGCACGAAGATGCTCTGCTTGATGCCGTAATCCTGGTCCGGCGCATACCAGATCGCCCGCCCGGCGCGCAGCACCTTGAGCATCGCGCGTACGTCTTCGCGCTCGATGGCCTGGGCATCATGGTTATGCCGCTCGCGACCGCGACGCTGGACGAAGTCGAACAGCGCGTTCTTGTGCTCGCGGTACATGCCATCGATGGTGTGCCGTTGGCCCAACAGCGCGGCGCCGATTTCCAGGGTGGTGAAGTGCACGGCCATGAGGATCACGCCCCGCTCTTGCAGTTGCGCTTCCTGCAGATGCTCCAGCCCTTCGATATGCGCCAGGCGCGCCAGGCGCTTGGTCGGCCACCACCAGCTCATGGCCATTTCGAAAAAGGCGATGCCGGTGGAAGCAAAGTTTTCCTTGAGCAGCTTCTTGCGCTCGCTGGCGCTCATCTGCGGGAAACACAACTCCAGGTTGCGCGTAGCAATCTCGCGGCGCGAACGAGCGCCCAGGTACATCACTGCACCCAGCACCCGACCCAGGCCGAGCAGCCACCGATAGGGCAACTGCACCAGCAGCCAGAGCAGGCCCAGGCCGAACCATAGCGGCCAGTAGCGGGGGTGAAAAAATTGACGACGAAACGGCGGACGGTCCATCTGGGCTTCCGAAAATCAAACAAAGGCGGGCATTCTACAGGACCGCACGCGGCTTGCGGCCCAACCCCGTTCTCGCTATAAGTCCGGTCTTATTCAAGGCCCGACCGGCGCCGAACCGGTTGGCCGTTATTGCACTCAGCATATTTCTACAAGGCGCATCAGGCATCCCATGAGCCAAGCCGATTTGCTCAACCAAGACCCCGTATTCCAGCTCAAAGGCAGTATGCTCGCCATCACCGTGCTGGAGCTTGCGCACAATGACCTCGAGCGCCTGGAGCAGCAACTGGCCGAAAAGGTTGCTCAGGCGCCGAACTTCTTCAGCAATATCCCGCTGGTGCTGGCCCTGGACAAGCTGCCCGCCGCCGAAGGCATTCTCGACCTCGGCGAGCTGATGGCCCTGTGTCGCCGCCATGGCCTGCGCACCCTGGCCATCCGCGCCAACCGTGAAGAAGACATCGCCGCCGCCCTGGCCCTGGACATTCCGGTGCTGCCGCCCTCCGGCGCGCGGGAAAAACTGGTCGAGCCGGTGGAGATCGCCGCCAAGCGCAAGGCGGAAAAGCCGCCGGAGCCGGTAGTCAAACCGACCAAGGTGATCACCTCGCCGGTACGCGGTGGCATGCAGGTGTATGCCCAGGGTGGCGACCTGATCGTGCTGGCCCCGGTCAGTGCCGGTGCGGAACTTCTCGCCGACGGCAATATCCATGTTTACGCGCCCATGCGCGGCCGAGCTCTGGCCGGGGTGAAAGGCGACACCAAGGCGCGCATTTTCTGCCAGCAAATGGGCGCGGAAATGCTCTCCATCGCCGGTCAATACAAGGTTTCCGAAGACCTGCGCCGCGACCCGCTATGGGGCGATGCGGTACAGGTCACCCTGTCGGGCGATGTGTTGAACATCACCCGGCTTTAACGGATACTGCGGCCACTTTTCAGGACACAAAAGGGCATCTGGAAGCCACGCCTGGCTTCGGATTCCCGCATTTCACATTTTTGGGGTGAATCACCTTGGCCAAGATCCTCGTAGTCACTTCCGGCAAGGGTGGCGTCGGTAAAACCACCACCAGCGCTGCCATCGGTACCGGCCTCGCCTTGCGCGGGCACAAGACCGTCATCGTCGACTTCGACGTCGGCCTGCGTAACCTGGACC
>JAGKXA010000204.1 GCA_021151615.1 Cellvibrionaceae bacterium
ATACTGACTCGATACTTCGCTGGAGAATATTTACCATGCAATCACCCAACACCACACCCACAGGTACACTGACCCTGCAAACCATCACCATGCCGGCGGATACTAATCCGTTTGGGGATATTTTCGGCGGTTGGTTGATGGCGCAGATGGATATTGCGGGAGCTATTCATGCGAATGAAGTGTCGCTGGGGCGAGTTACGACAGTGGCGGTGGGGAGTATGGTGTTTATTCGGCCGGTGCCGGTTGGTACGGTGATTAGTTGCTACACCAGTACGCTGCGTATTGGTACTACGTCTATCCGCGTGAAAGTGGAGGTCTGGATTAAAGACTTTCTCACACATCACATCAGCCAGGTTACTGAAGGTGAGTATGTGTATGTGGCGATTGATGAACAGGGTCACAAACGCCCTGTTATACAATCCACGTAGGGTTAAAAAACTACACAGGGCAAGATCGGCGCGGAACTAACAACGCATAAAATTAAACGCCGCACGGATTGGCTAAAAAAGTCCTTGAAAATTGAATCATAAACAACGAAAAAACTGATCAATACCTTGAATGCGTTTGTGAGTGTGTCGCGTCAATTTGTGGTAACTGCTTGAAATCCCTGATGTTGTTTGTGTAAAGCCATCTTTACATTGACTCTTCGGGCAGTCCGCCGCCAATCCTCTAAAATTTTTCGGTACTGAAATTTTCAGCATGTGCTGCTATCGTGCAGTCATTGCCGTGTTATCCAATAAAACCAATAGAGGCCAGTATGCTAAAAGATTCACCCCAGGGTTATGGTGCGGTTGCCATTGCAATTCATTGGATCAGCGCGCTACTGATTTTATTTTTATTCGGGCTGGGTGTGTACATGGTCGATCTGACCTATTACGACGACTGGTATCACAAAGGGCCGGAGTTGCATATCAGCCTGGGTTTGGTGGTTTTGTTGTTGATGCTGTTGCGTATTGTCTGGCGAATGAGTAATCCAACGCCGGTGGATTTGCCTGCAAAGCCGGTGCAACAAAAAGCCGCTAAATTGGTCAAACTCGCGCTCTATATTTTTATTTTTGTGGTGATTATCAGCGGTTATTTAATTACCACCGCGGAAGGCCAACCAGCCAGTATGTTTAACCTGATTAAATTTCCGGCACTGGTCGAGTTGAGTGCGGGCAATGTGGACCTCGCCGGTGAGCTGCACGAATATTTTGCCTGGGGAATTATCGCGCTGGTGGTTGCCCATGCATTAGGCGCGTTGATGCATCATTTCGTGATGCGCGACAAAACTCTGGTTCGTATGCTCAAGCCAGTTAAAAAATCTGATGTGTAATCTATTAATTTGAAAATCCAGCTTTCAACCCCGTGACAATGAACCTGTAAACGATCAACCTCAAAGGAGCTTCTCCATGTTAAAAAAATCCCTTCTTGCTTTGGCAGTAAGCAGTATTGGTGTAGTGGCACTGCCTGCCTTGGCAGATACTTATGCGATAGACACCAAAGGCGCGCACGCCTCGATTAATTTTGCTATCAAGCATTTGGGCTACAGCGTGTTAACCGGTCGTTTCGATAAATTCGACGGTGAATTTACTTATGACCCTGCAAAGCCGGAAGCCAGCACCGTTAGCGTGACTATTGATACCACCAGCATTAACTCAAACCACGCCGAGCGCGACAAGCACTTGCGCAGCGGTGACTTCCTGAATGTGGAAAAATTCCCCACTGCGACCTTTGTCAGCAAGTCAGTCAAAGTTGATGCGAGCGATAAAGACGAATTCGATATCATCGGTGACCTGACCCTGAATGGCGTAACCAAAAGTGTAACTATTGAAGTGGAAAAAGTCGGTGAAGGTAAAGACCCATGGGGCGGCTACCGCGCTGGCTTCTCTGGCGAAACCGAAATCAAATTGAAAGACTTTAATGTAAAAATGGATTTAGGCCCAGCGTCACAAACCGTTAAATTGCAGCTCGAAGTCGAAGGTGTTAAAAAGTAAGTTCAACCCTTTCGGTGCAAAAAAACCACGCGCAGGCGTGGTTTTTTGCTTTTAGTGGGCAAGAAAATAAATTAGTGAGCGTGCGGCTGCATCGGAAAAGTTAAACCAGTCAGCAAAGTTACAATTAGTTGCTAGCCGGGCAAATATATTCATCTAAAATTCAGCGTTTAACGCTTAGCGTGCCCGCGCATCAAGGTTTTTTGGCAATCAACAGCGCATCAGGTGGCTGTCGGTTTGCCAGGTGCAAATTCTTGCCGTATGTGAATTGTTACACCATTTATAAATCATTAAAAATTACCAAGGAGTTGTTATGTTCAAGCACAGCCTTATGGCAGTCAGTTTGGGGGTTATTTTACTGAGCACCACTGCATTCGCGGACTATGAAGATGATCATCCATTGTTTGCTGCCTATCCCAAGGCGGAACTCGAGCAGGCGCAGATGTATGACTATGAAAAATTCGCATTGCCGACGTCAATTGTTGATGTGACTAAAAACGAACCGGCATTTACCAAGCTGGATGCGCTTGGCGATGTGTATTGGCATAACTACGAAATAGAGAATGTGTCCTCCCTGAAGGTCTATGAAAACTACATGGCAGCGGCCAAACAGTTGGGGTTTAAAGAAATTTTTTCCTGTGCTTTGGAAGCCTGTGGCGATGAAAAACAAGCCAGCGAATTGGGAACCTTGATCGCTGTGCGCGGCAGTGTCTATAACGAATATCGCAAACCCTATTACTGGGTCGGTGAAAAAGAATCACCGAAGGGAAAAATATATGTTGCCTGGTTTGTTGGTTCCCATGCGGATATGGTTAGCTTGCAACAGGTGATTATTGAATCTGAGCCGCTGGAAACCGGTTTGGTAAAAGTTGATGCAAGCTATGCGAACAAATCGGCGACGCCAACATCGGTTGAGCCCTTGTCAGCAGAAGATAAAGCGGAAGATCACTCCATGCTGCCGCGCTACCCGGGGGCGAAGCTGCGCACACATAAAAAAGTTGATACCGAAACTATCACTATCCCCGTTGCGCGCAATGCCACTGACAGAACACCGCTGAAATTAACCGGTGATTTGGCTCGACACACTTATGAAATCCAGAATGTTTCAACACTGAAGGTGTATGAAAACTATAAAACGGCATTAGTCAGTGCCGGCTTCTCTTTTATCTCCCAATGCGAGTTGGATCAGTGTGGAACTGACAAACAGGCAAGTGAGTTGGGTGGGCAGGTTTCCGTTGAGGGAAGTGCTTACAATTGGTATCGCAAACCCTATTACTTATTAGCCAAAAAAGCCTTGCCAACAGGCAATGTATTTGCGGTGATATTTATTGGCGGCAGTGAAGATGAAGTGGGGTTACAACAAATTATTCTGGAAGAAAAATCGGTGCAAACCGGTTTGGTGACAGTTAATGCCGATCAACTGAAACAGCAATTAGATGCTGATGGCAAGGCGCTGATTTATGGCATATATTTCGATACCGGCAAAGCGGATATTAAAGCCGAGTCCAAACCAACACTGGATGCTATTGCTGACCTATTAAAACGCAATAGTGATTTGTTGCTCTATGTAGTAGGTCACACCGACGATACCGGCGATGGGGCTGCTAACGTAACTCTGTCCAAGCAGCGTGCCGATTCGGTTGTTACTGCCCTGGTGAAAGATTATCAAATTGATTCTAACCGTTTGCAGGCGCAAGGTGTTGGCCCTTATGCGCCTGCCAGCAACAATACCAGTGATGCGGGTAAACAAAAAAATCGTCGTGTGGAATTGGTGAAGCGCTTGCATTGACAGGCTTTTATCTGGCCAGATAACGTGTTCTAAAAATCCCTGCAGGCTGCGGGGATTTTTTTCTTCTCACTTACTGTTTCTCTTGTCTCCTACAGTTTTTTCTGTTTTTATTAATGGCAGCCAATAAGACTAAATATAACCTGGCAGCTTTGGCGAACTTCAAATATTGATAAATACATTTACATAACCTGCAAGTGCCTCGCACCTGCGGTATTTGTATTGGGGTGCTGCCATGAAGCCAATGTATGAAAAAGTCTTACCTACTGAAAATTGCTCCTGGCGTTATTGGCTGTATGCGCTCGATGAAATTCCCTTCAATTGGCACTATCACCCGGAATATGAACTTTGCCTAACCCTTAACAGCGAAGGCCAACGGTATATTGGCGATAACATTAATGCCTATGGTGATCTGGATTTAGTGTTACTGGGACCAAAATTACCGCACACCTGGCATTCTCAATCCCTGCTGCTTCCTGGTCAGCATCTCACCTATGTGGCGCAATTGCCGACTGCTTGGATTGAATCCTTGGCGCAAATGCCGGAGCTAAAACCACTGGGTGATTTGCTGCAAAAAAGTAAACGTGGAGTAGCATTCTCACTAGCGACAGCACAAGCGTGTCGCACACGGTTTGAAACTATGGGTGATGCAGCGCCTATGCAGCGGTTACTATGGTTGTTGGAGATTCTGCAATTGATGTGTGTGGATGAAAGTGCGCGCCCCATTTCCAGTGAAGGCTATACGCCGGTGAATTTCCCGGATTCGTCGACGGAAAAAATTGATAAAGTCATTGCGTATATTCACCAGCATTACACAGAGGACTTGAGTGCGGAAACTATGGCGGCGCTCGCGCACATGAGTACCAATCATTTTCATCGCTTCTTTAAACAACGCACGGAGCAAACCTTTACCGAATTTGTCAATCAATTGCGTATTGGTCGCGCCTGCTCGCTATTGCTAACAACGGATATGCCTGTGGCGAATATCAGCTATCGCTGCGGGTTTAATAATCTCTCCAATTTTAATCGCCGTTTTATGCAACTAAAAAAATGTACGCCGCGAGAATTTAAACGTAGCTATGCAAAATCCTAACGCCAGACGAAAGAAGCGATAAATAAAAACGGGCCGCAGTGCGGCCCAAAAAGTCCACGGGAGATTGTTGGACTAATTACAAACCTGAAACTCAACGATACCCGAGCCAGAACCAAAGCGTTGCATAGTGTATTTTTCCAAATCAATCAGATAGCCGTCTCCCGCCAAGTTGGCGGTACAGCAGCCGTCGCAATCGGAATCGGAGCAGGCATCATAAGCTCTCACGGTAATGCGTTTACTACCCTGGCGCAGGTTAAGGGTTTTATTACCCAGCCAGCTCCAGTCTTTTAAATGCACGGCGGCAATGTTGTTGGCCATTACCCAGGATTCTGGTTGTTTACCGGAGATGCCGTAGAAATATCCGCTCCAGGTACAGCCGTTATAAATTACGCATTCGTCGCTGCCAGGTGCAGGGTAGGATTCATAATGGGTCAGGTTGGCGCGATACCAGGCTGCGCCACAATCATTTCCGGCTGCGGATGAGCTGGCCTTGCTGGAAGCAATGGAAGTTTTGACGCTGGATTTGCTCGATGATGACGCAGGTTTGCTGCTTGAACTTTTTGTTGAGGATGCGGCCGTGCCATCGCAACTGCCGAGCAATGTCCATTCCTGCCATTGGCCGGAATAATTCGCCGGGCTGTGACCTTGTGACCACCAATTGGCTTTATAGGCTTTGCCAGATTGTTTTACCTGGGTGCCACCGTTGTAAGCCGTTGCACTATTCCATTCGCTTAAATTACTACAACTGACTGCTTGCACGCTGAAGCACATAAAACTGCTGCAGCTGGCGACCATAAAAACCATAAGCCTTTTTAGGTGACGCAGGTATTGAGGGTTGATCATATTAACCTCGCTGTTATTGTGTGAATTTATTTGTATCCCTGTGTGTCTTGCGTGTGACGGCGGATTTTTATGGTGAAAAATCGCATGAGCGATTAATGGTGAATCCTGCTCCCTAAATTTATTCTGCCAAGTTGAAGCAGGTAGAAAATGTATTTTTGAATGCAAAACTGGTATTTTTCTATCAGCCCCAAACCTTTTGATACCAGGGGCACAATTACCTTAAAACTTTTACGCACAGATAAACGGAGTCACGGACGATGTCAGTTAGTATTTTGGAAACATCTTTGCCCCGCGATGGGTCGCGCGCTATGTCTTCTGCCTTACAGGTTTTACACGAGTCGTTTAAATTGCCAGCATTTCGCCCTGGACAGGAGGCAGTGATCAATGCCTTGTTACAAGGCCAATCAGCGTTGGCGGTATTTCCTACCGGGGGAGGCAAAAGCCTTTGCTATCAATTGCCGGCCCTGCTGCTGGATGGTTTAACGCTGGTGGTTTCGCCCCTGATTGCGTTGATGAAAGATCAGGTAGATGCATTAAAGGCCTTGGGAATTCCCGCTGCACGACTGGACTCTTCGCTGGATAAAGCGGCGGTCCAGGCAATTTATGATGGGCTTTACGAGAGACGTTTAAAATTATTGTATGTATCCCCCGAACGTCTGAAAAACGAGCGCTTTGTGCAGCGGCTTGCGCGCACCAGTATTAGTTTGTTGGCGATTGATGAGGCGCACTGTATTTCCGAGTGGGGCCATAACTTTCGCCCGGATTATTTGTTGCTCGCCGAGCTTGCCAAAAAATTGCGTGTGGAACGGGTACTGGCATTAACGGCAACAGCAACACCTGAGGTAGCCGCAGATATTTGCCGGCAATTTTCCATTCAGCCGCAGCATCACATACAAACAAGTTTTGCGCGTCCGAATTTGCAGTTGCGTGTTACTCCCTGTGCGGCAGATGCTCGCCAATCAATATTACTGCAGCGTTTGCATCAGCAGTCTCCTGCAGCTGCGACCATTATTTATGTCACCTTGCAAAAAACTGCCGAGGAGATCGCGCAGGTAATAAAAGATTCTGGTTTGCGTGCAGCTTATTATCACGCAGGTCTAAAAGATGACGAGCGCGATCAGATCCAGAATGCATTTATGAGTGGTGAGGTCGCTATTGTAGTGGCCACCATTGCATTTGGTATGGGGATCGATAAAAGCAATATCCGCGCGGTGTATCATTACAATTTGCCCAAATCGATTGAAAATTATGTACAGGAAATTGGCCGCGCGGGCCGCGATGGCAATACCTCTGTATGCGAGTTGCTAGCCGCAGGTGAGGATATTCGTGTATTGGAGAATTTTAGTTATGGCGATACACCCTCCCGCGAAGGACTGGAGGCTTTGGTGCGGCATTTGTTGGCGGCAGGTGATGTGTTTGATATATCAACTTATGAGTTGTCGCAACGTTTTGATTTGCGGCCACTGGTATTAACTACGGCGCTAACCTATTTAGAGTTGCGCGGTGTGATTAGTGCGCTTTCACCGTTTTACAGTGAATATAAACTGCAGTTTAATCAATCGCAGGATTTTATTTTAGGGCAGTTTGATCTGGCGCGTGCGCAATTTTTACGACAGGTTTTTGCTGCGGGGCGTATGGGTAAAAAGTGGCTAACACTGGATGTGGCGACAGTTGCTTCGCAAATAGCTGAGCCTAAAGAGCGGATTCAAAAAGCCCTGGATTATCTGGCCGAAAAAAGTTGGGTTGAATTGTCAGTCGCCAATTTGCGCCAGGTTTATAAAAACAATCAACAAATAAATTCAGCCGCCGATTTTCAGGCCCTGTGCGATTACCTGGAGCAATTATTTGCCGGGCGCGAAGCCCGCGATATAAAACGCATCGCACGTGTGCTGGAATTTGCTAATAATCCCGCCTGTTTGAGCCAGCAGTTGATGCAGTATTTTGGTGAATCCAACGCGCCTGCTTGCGGGGTTTGCAATCATTGCGTTAATCCTGCTGCTGTGTGCGTTACTGTACCTGTACAAAACCGATTGACTGATAGCCAGCAGGCTTGGTTGGTACAATTAAAATCGGAGCGGCATGAGGCTTTATTA
>JAGKXA010000205.1 GCA_021151615.1 Cellvibrionaceae bacterium
TGCTTGGGGATTATAAGAAGTGTAAATAACTGTTTCCCGTGTCGCGCCCTGAAACGACATGGAATACAGTTTTGCGCGGATGAATAAATCGGATTTACTTGGCGGTTCTTGCACAGGAACCGCAATAATCACCTTCTAAACAGATGTTAATAACTATAGCCGTTAATAACTAAAGGATGCCAGACATCCAGCCACTGCCGGAGATACCTATGAAAACCCTGAAAGGCCCTGCCATTTTCCTTGCCCAATTTTTGGGCGATACCGCGCCCTTTAACAACCTGGAGAATATCGCTGCCTGGGTCTCCAGCCTGGGTTTTAAAGGGGTGCAGATTCCTACCTGGGACAAGCGCGTATTTGATTTGGAACAGGCAGCTAACAGTCTGGATTATTGCAAAAACTTTCAGGCAACCCTCGCCAAACACGGCTTGGTGGCAACAGAATTATCGACCCACTTGCAGGGTCAATTAGTGGCTGTACATCCGGCTTACGATGAAATGTTTGACGGCTTTGCGCCAGAGTCGGTGCGCGGGAATCCGGCCGCGCGTCAGGCGTGGGCGGTTGAACAATTAATGTTGGCTGCCAGAGCGAGTAAAAATCTTGGCTTGAAAGCGCACGCTACTTTTTCTGGCGCGTTGCTATGGCCCTTCCTCTACCCTTGGCCGCAGCGCCCGGCGGGTTTGGTGGAAAATGGTTTTGCGGAATTGGCAAAGCGCTGGAAACCAATTCTGGACGCATTCGATGCAGCGGGTGTGGATGTGTGCTATGAGATCCACCCGGGCGAGGATTTGCATGATGGCGCAACTTTCGAGCGCTTTTTGAAAGCGGTAGATAATCATCCGCGCGCAAATATTTTGTTCGATCCATCGCATTTTGTGTTGCAGCAACTCGATTACCTTGCCTTCATTGACCGCTATCACACGCGCATCAAAATGTTCCATGTGAAAGATGCGGAATTTAATCCAAGCGCACAGCAAGGTGTTTATGGAGGTTACGAAAGTTGGGTGGACCGCGCTGGTCGTTTCCGTTCACTCGGCGATGGCCAGGTAGATTTCAAGCAAATTTTTTCCAAATTCGCCGCCTACGATTACGAAGGCTGGGCGGTGTTGGAATGGGAGTGCTGCCTGAAGCATCCGGAAGTCGGTGCAGAAGAAGGTGCGAAATTTATTGCGCAACACATTATTAAAGTGACCGAGCGCGCGTTTGATGATTTTGCCAAAAGCGGAATTGATGAAACAAAAAACCGCCGCATTCTCGGTCTTTAATGGTTAGCTTCCAGTTTCAGGAAATAAAATTATGACAACACCAAGAATTCGTTATTCCATGGTCGGTGGTGGCCGCGGTGCATTTATCGGCGCTGTGCATCGCATTGCCGCGCGAATGGATGACCGTTTTGAATTGGTTGCCGGCGCCCTTTCATCCAATCCGGAAAATGCAAAATTATCCGCTGCAGATTTGCATATTGCTGCCGATCGCGCTTACACCTCCTTTGAAGAAATGCTGCGCGTAGAAAAAACGCGCGCCGATGGTATTCAGGCTGTCGTAATTGTTACGCCGAATCATATGCACTTTCCGGTGGCCAAAGCTTGCTTGGAAGCTGGTATTGATGTGATTTGCGACAAGCCGGTCACACGTACCTTGGAAGAAGCATTGGAGCTTGAGCAAATTGTGAAAAAAAGCGGCTGTTTTTTTGCGCTCACCCACAACTACTCCGCCTATCCATTGGTGCGTTACGCGCGCGAGTTGGTTGAGCAGGGCAAGCTTGGAAAAGTGCGTGTCGTCCAGGTTGAATATCCACAAGAGTGGCTGACAGAAGCGGCGGCTGATGATAACAAGCAGGCATCATGGCGCACTGATCCGGCGCGCTCCGGCGCGGCCGGTTGCCTGGGTGATATAGGCACTCATGCATTCCAACTCGCGCGCTTTATTACGCAGCAAAAACTCAGTGCGGTGAGCGCCGACTTAACCAGTTTTGTCGACGGTCGTTTGGTAGATGATAACGTTCACGCACTGTTGCGTTTTGATGGTGGTGCCAAAGGTATGTTGTGGTCGAGCCAGGTTGCTCCCGGCTGTGAAAATGGTTTGCGCATTCGCGTATATGGAGATAAAGCGGGTATCGAATGGGCGCAGGAAAATCCCAACGAATTGTGGTTTGGCGAATTAAATAAACCGCGGCAGCGTATTACTCGTCGCGGCGATATCGGTAGTGAAATAGCCGCGCGCGGAATGCGTACTCCCGGCGGTCACCCGGAAGGTTATCTCGAAGGGTTCGCCAACTTGTACAAAGATATTGCCGATATTTTGGTAGCCCGTCAGGCGGGTGAAAATCACTTCCTGCAAAACTGGGTGCCGAATATTGACACAGGTGTGGAAGGCATGCGCTTTATTAACGCTGTGCTAACCTCAAGTCAGCGCGATGGTGTTTGGACCCCGCTGGTGTAGTTTTTTATTAACAATAACAACAGGTAAAGATTTCATGACCACCTCTTCGACAATAAACCCCCAGCGGTTATTTACCGCTTGTTGCATTGCGCTGATTGTAACGGCCATGACCTTCGCGATTCGCGCGGGTATTTTGACTGAACTCAGTGTTAAATTTAATTTCAACAACACCGAGTTAGGTTGGATCAACGGCATGGCGTTTTTGGGGTTCCCGATCGCCATGATGTTTGGTGGCTTGATTTATAACTATGTTGGCGCACGCACGCTTATGTATTTGGCGTTCGCCTGTCATCTGCTGGGATTGGTGTTGACCATTACGGCGGGCGGCTTTTGGACGCTGTTACTGTCGAGTTTTTTTATTGGCTTTGCTAACGGTTCTGTAGAGGCTGCCTGTAATCCTCTGATCGCCGATATTTATCACACTCGCAAAACGGCGATGCTGAATAAATTCCACGTTTGGTTCCCGGGCGGCATCGTGATCGGTTCGCTGGTGTCGGCACTGATGACCAAATTGGGGTTGGGCTGGCAGATGCAAATCGCGATTATGATTATTCCGACACTGATTTACGGCTTTATGATTTTCGGTCAGCCCTTCCCGACTATGGCTAACTCCGAGACTTCAACGGCAACCAATATCAGAGCACTGTTTTCACCGCTGTTCCTATTTATGATGGTGTGTATGACCATGACGGCCATTTCGGAATTTGGTGCGCAACAGTGGGTAGGCCGCATTTTCGAGTCTTCCGATGTGCACCCCATGATGATTCTGGCGTTAACTGCAGGTTTGATGGCGCTTGGACGTTTTTTTGCGGGCCCGCTCGTGCACGCGTTTAATCCGGCCGGTGTATTGGTTATCTCCGCCATTGTGACCACCATCGGTTTGCTGCTGTTGAGCCAGGCTTCAGGTTTTATGATTTATGTATCAGCAGCGGTATTTGCACTGGGCGTTACCTATTTCTGGCCAACCATGATTGGTTTTACCAGTGAGTACACAGCTAAAACCGGTGCTTTGGGAATGTCGCTGATGGGGGGAGCCGGCATGTTTTCCGTAAGTATGTGGAACCCTGTTATCGGTGGTTGGCTGGATGCCGCGAAGAAAGAGGCGATTGAAAGCGGAGTAACCGGTGATGCTGTTGAACTGGTGGCCGGTCAGGCAACTCTGCAAAGTTTGGCGATGATTCCCGGTGTATTAATTATCGCATTTGGGGTGTTGTTTTTACTGCGAAAACGCTTTGCCCATTGAGAGTTCACACGAGAAAAACAAAAAGCGCCCTTGGTGGCGCTTTTTGTTTTTGCGCAGCCACAAATTGAGGCGACAAGTTGTAATCTGATGTAATAAGTTGATGCGTTATGCGACAAATATAGGAACTGGTTCTCATTTGTGGTGCAGCTAATTGGGTTTTTTGAATGACCGGGTGTATAAATACTCTCGCATGACCATGATATGAGTGAGTGGTTTAGTGAGCTCAAAGGGACTTGAGTTTCCACCTTCCTTCCCTGTATTTCCCCCTTTGTTAAATACATCTAAATCCAATTATTAAATTAGTGTTTAGTACAATTTGCGTTGTATAGGCAGATGTTTTCGCGCGCGTGAATAAACAGCTTGGGACATACCTGCGCTGTTTATTCATTTGGGTTTTGTATTGGGTTTAACTCGCGGCGAGCGGTTTTGGCGACTCCAGTTGAGTCAAGCGTGTGCGGATGCTTGCTTCAATCGATGTGGCGTCCAATCCTTGCGTGGCGAGCTGTTGTTTTTGGCTGTCGTGATCGACAAACTCATCAGCAAACCCCAGTTGTAATACAGGGACGGTCAACCCTATTGATTGCAGGTACTCAGTTACCGCGCTACCAGCACCGCCCGCGATAGCGTTCTCTTCCAGCGTCACTAATAAATCATGGTTTGATGCCATTTTTTCTATCAATTCGGTATCTAGCGGTTTAACAAAACGCATGTCGCACAGGCTGGCGTTGATATTGTCTGCAGCTATTTGGGCATTTGTCAGCAATGTACCAAAACATAAGAGTGCAACCCCTTTTCCCTCGCGCTTAATTAGCCCCTTGCCAATAGGTACAGCGATCATGGTTGGATTGATGGCTACGCCAGTACCTGTACCGCGAGGATAGCGGACGGCGGCGGGCCCCTGGTGTTGGTAAGCGGTATAGAGAAGCTGGCGGCATTCGTTTTCATCGCTAGGTGCGGCGATAACCATATTGGGGATGCAGCGCAGGTAGCTGATATCAAAACTGCCCGCATGAGTTGGGCCATCCTCTCCAACTAATCCGGCGCGATCAATGGCGAAGGTTACATCCAAATTTTGCAGGGCTACGTCATGTACTAGCTGGTCATAGGCGCGTTGTAAAAAGGTTGAGTAGATCGCGACAACCGGTTTTTGGCCCTCGCAAGCCATGCCAGCAGCCAGGGTAACAGCATGTTGTTCGGCGATGGCGACATCATAGAATCGCTCGGGGTAGGCAGTAGAGAACGCAACCATGCCTGAGCCTTCGCACATGGCAGGCGTAATTCCAATCAATTTGCTGTCTTGCTGGGCCATATCGCACAGCCACTGGCCAAATACATCCTGATATTTTAGTTTTTTCGTGGCGTTTACCGCGCCTATGGCAGCTTTTTTGGGTTCGATTTTATTAAGGGCATGGTAACCAACGGGATCTAACTCCGCCGGCTCAAAGCCTTTGCCTTTCTGGGTGATGATATGAAGCAGTTTGGGACCTTTAATTTCGCGCAGGCTGCGTAGGCAACGAATTAAATCGCTCAGGTCGTGGCCGTTGATTGGGCCGACATAGTTAAAGCCCATTTCTTCAAACAGGGTTCCAGGGGACATAAAACCCTTGAAATGTTCTTCCGTGCGACGGGCAAATTCCCAGGCAGGGGGGATTTTCCCCAATACCTGTTTGCTACCTTCGCGTAATGAATTGTAGAACTTGCTCGCCCAGATTTTAGATAGATAAGTGGATAATCCGCCGACATTGGGTGAGATGGACATATTGTTGTCATTGAGTATGACTAGCATATCGGTTTCGGTGTGTGCGGCATGGTTCAACGCTTCGAACGCCATGCCTGCGGTCATGGCTCCATCGCCAATAATGGCCGCCACCTTGCGCTCCACACCTGCCATTCTGGCTCCTATCGCCATGCCTTGCGCGGCACTGATGGAAGTACTGGAGTGGCCCACACCAAAGGTGTCGTACTCGCTTTCTTCGCGCTTGGGGAAACCGGATAGGCCCCCGCCTTGGCGAATACTGCTCAGGCGCTCCCGGCGCGAGGTCAGAATTTTATGGGGATAAGTTTGATGGCCCACATCCCATACCAGCCGATCATTGGGAGTTTGATAAACGTAATGCAGGGCGATGGTTAGTTCCACTACGCCAAGGCCAGCACCAAAATGCCCGCCAGTTTGACCGACGCTGTATAACAAAAAGGCGCGCAGCTCTTCTGCCAGCTCGGGCAGTTGTTTCTCGCTGAGTTGGCGCAGGTCAGCAGGGTTATCAATGCTGTCCAGCAGTGGAGTCAGCGGGCGGCTGGTGGGGATTTCGTTATGCATTCAGCGTCATCAATCTGGTTATAGTTGTGGGGCAAATTCTGCAAGCTTGCCATTGTAGGCAGCTTGTTTAGAGCTTGGCTAGCTTGCTCTTCGGATTATGTAGTCTGCCAATTGGCGTAGATATATCGCTTGTTCTGTAAAGGCATCCAGTGCTGTAAGTGCCTGCCGGTGTAGTTCGGCCGTTTTGGCTTTTGCTGTTTCCAGTCCGAGCAGGGAGACATAGGTAGGTTTATTGCGGGCGATATCGGCGCCTTGCTGTTTTCCCAGTGTTGCTGTGTCTGCAGTGACGTCAAGAATGTCATCCTGTACTTGAAAGGCGAGTCCAATTGCAGCGGCATAGTCATCCAGTGCCTTTAGCTGCTGGTGATTTGCGCCAGCGGCTAGCGCCCCCATGGCGACGCTCGCACGGATAAGTGCGCCAGTCTTGTATCTGTGCATTGTTTCCAGTTCGTGCAAATTCAATTGCTGGTCTACAGCAGCCAAGTCTATCGCCTGACCTAATACCATCCCCTTTGCCCCGGAGGCATTTGCCAACTGGCCAACTAGTTGTACTTTGCGTTCTGCTGAGACTTTTGCATTCAAAAGCAGCTCAAACGCCAGTGTTTGTAACCCATCTCCTGCCAAAATTGCAGTGGCCTCATTAAAGGCGATGTGGCAGGTGGGCTTGCCTCGACGCAAGTCATCGTCATCCATAGCAGGCAAGTCGTCATGTACCAAGCTGTAGGAGTGCAAGCACTCTAATGAGCAAGCAATCGGGTCTATATCTGCCAGATCAATACTTGGGTCAATTGTCAGGGCGGCGGCATAGGCCAATGTTGGTCGCACACGTTTGCCGCCGTTAAACAGGCTATATCGCATAGCTGTTACTAACTGGGTAGGGTCGATTTGTTCTGGAAGATAATGATCCAAAGCACTATCAACGCGCTGGCGACAGTTTTGAGCAAATTGACTAAAATGGCCGGTCATTCGTCATCGCCTGTTTCAGTGTCAAAGGCCTTTAGGGTGATGCTGCCTTGATCTTCAATTAGTTTAGTGACCTGTTGTTCCGCAGCGGCCAAGCGTGCCTGGCATTCACGTGTTAATGCTATTCCGGCCTCAAACGATTGCAGGGACTCTTCAAGCGTCATATCGCCCTGCTCCATACGATTTACCAAGCTTTCCAGGGTGCTGAGCGATTGCTCAAAATCAATATTTTTCTTTTTTGGCGGCATGGATGCAATCTCGTGGCAGTGATTGGGCGCGGATTATAAACCCGACGCTATAAATCTGCAGGGCTTTTGGCTCACATGTTTGTGAGATATTTCCTACAAAACTTGCCGAAATTGGCCACTGTTGTCTGACGTCTTATTCATCAATAATGTTCGTCATAGGAGATTGTTGCTGGAAGCGGCAATAGCAAGGAATACAATGGAATCGAGCCCTTATACCGCCAAGGTTGGTCTGTCATCCTGTAAGAACCCTGATTGCCCCCTCTCGCAATCGGGGTTTTTCGCATTTTATGTGACTATTTTTGTGTCTTTTGTCGCATATTTCATCAAATCTGCAACTTACCTGCTTTTCTGGCGTCCAAAAGCTGTTGAAACTTAGGCCTTTTGGCCTCTCTGCAGTCTTCCTAATCTTACTTTTTGTAATAGATGTGGAGTAGAATCTCATAGCTTTGATAAACATAACGCACTAAGCTTTTGATACGACTGATAATTGCCTAGCTGAACCTGTCGTAAACCCAGTGTGAAGGACTCAGTCAAATTCATGCCAGATAAGTCTTTTGTAAATAATGCCGCCCTTG
>JAGKXA010000515.1 GCA_021151615.1 Cellvibrionaceae bacterium
AAGCAAGTCTAAATAATTGTTCGTAACCATTTTTCTCCACATAGCCAATATGTGGCGTACAAAGTACATTTGGCAGCTGAAATAACGGATAGTTCGGATCAAAGATTGGTTCGGATTCATAGACATCTACCGCAGCCATCCCCGGAACACCTGTCTCGAGCGCGGTCAATAGTGC
This sequence comes from Cellvibrionaceae bacterium, assembly GCA_021151615.1. Lineage (GTDB taxonomy): Bacteria > Pseudomonadota > Gammaproteobacteria > Pseudomonadales > Cellvibrionaceae > Cellvibrio. Next base: position 176 of record JAGKXA010000515.1, read on the forward strand.
CCCTTCTTCAACCAACTCAGCACGAGAGGTGTTGACAAAAAGCGCTGTCGGCTTCATAGACCGGAGATCTTCGAGCTTTACGACACCTCGCGTCTCAGGCACTAAACTAAGGTGTAAAGTAACAACATCTGAAAAATGAAAAAAATCGGATTTACTGGCAGCAGCTAAAAAACCATCTCTTACAGCTTCCTCTCGGGAATTTTCGCTTCCCCAAACAATTACTTGTGCACCAAAAGCCTTTGCATATTGCGCTATTCGCTTCCCTATTTTTCCATAGCTCCATATCCCTATTGTTTTTCACGCCTTTTATATTACGCACTGTTGTTAATTGCCCAGGTAGCAATATCACTCGCGTTCTTCTGATAGGAGAGCAGACGCGCTTCTGATACTGGCTCAGTAGTATGGTTAGGCAGGTTGGCAACAACCTTGTCGGGGTTTGCCAAATCTTTCGAGGCATAGTTCGCTGGCAATGTTTTGGTAAACAGGGTTTGCAACGAGTTGTGATATTCGAAAGAGGTCAGCAATTTCACCGAGCGCATGCCGTACTTAACAGGTGTTGAAGCATCACATGCAACCTGGCCATTTTGGGTGCGGCCTTTGAGCGACCAAAGGTAAGCAGCCAAATGATCCGAGCAGTTGGCGGTAGAGCAGCCACCGGTACGTGGAATCATTTCGGTTGCAATAAAGCGGCTCAAATCTGCAACGTTAGCACCTGAGTAACCACCTGGGAACTTGGTGTGATAGGTGAAGCTATTCACATCAAAGTCCACGCCACTGAATACACCATCACCATCAGAATCCATGTGGCAGCTGTTACAGCCCAGGGTTTTGAAGGTGGTACCGCCGGTAGTTGCATCACCCAGGAAAGCTACGCTGCTGGAGCTGCGTGAGCTTACAGCTGAGGTCACAGTTGAGGAGTTCACTGATGAGCGGCTGGTAGAGGTAGTTGTACCACTGCTTACCGATGATGCAGAAGTGCCACCAGTAAAGGTAACGGTCACCGGAGTAGTCGCAGCTGCCGGAATGCTGTCGGTATAGCTGATGAGTTTGTAGTCATAGCTGCCCGACGCAGTCAGCGCATCCAGGTAACTCACGGTA
>JAGKXA010000516.1 GCA_021151615.1 Cellvibrionaceae bacterium
ACTATGGCCTGGCCGGGAATGTCGGCCCCTTCTGGTCGATTCCGCTGGAAATCCAGTATTACCTGTTCTTTGTATTTATCTGGTACAGCCTCAGTCTGCGCCAAAAAATGCCCTTAGCATTCCCGCTTGCCGGTTTTGCGTGCATCCTGCTAATCGCAACCAATGATTACTGGCCCAACCTGAGCCTGCCCAATAAATTGCATTTCTTCCTGGCCGGTACCCTGGCTGCGCTTATGCCGCGCAACCACTGGAAAACGCCGCGCGGCGCAAGGCAGTTAATTCCCCTGCAGTTGCTGGCTATAGCAGCCATACTTTTTCCGCTTAGCCTGAATTATGACGAGCAAAGTTTTTATGATTCCGTCGGCTTAAGCATCGCCTTTGCTGCTGCGATTTACATATTGTCGTTTAACAGCAAACCAAGCCGTTTACTGCTGGCCTCAACACCATTGCGCAAAATTGGTCAGGCCAGCTTTTCGATTTACCTCATCCACGTACTGGTGCTCTACTACGGCGCCCGCCTGCTGGAGTTGGATCACCATCAGTTCCAGCCCTTGTGGCTGTTGGTCGCTGCATTGGCAACAGCCTTACCCATACTGGTTTCACAGATGATTGAAATGCCACTGCAACGCAAATGTCGCGCCCTGTTAGAGCGCATTTTCAGCCGAAAACAACCTGCTGCCACTCACGACAATAACCGGAATTACCAATCCTTACACTAACTGGTATACAAGATCTCGCAGCTTATGGTGTAATTGACCACAACAATAAACCATAAGACACGAGATCCTGACCATGCCCAAGTTTCAACAACTCTTTTGCCTGTCCTTGATTAGCCTGGGGCTAACTGCCTGTGGCGGAGGCGGTAGCAGCGGCCAAAAGCCAGCTTCATCTAGTAGCCTGGCCACTACCAGTTCATCACCATCATCGGTAGCCCTTTCATCTACTGCACCTTCGTCGATTGCGCCCTCATCAGTAGCACTCTCATCAATTGCTCCTTCATCAACCGCGCTTTCATCAGTAGCCCCCTCTTCTGTTGCTCCATCCTCAATTGCCGCCAGCAGCTCATCTGCCGCGACCACCGTTATTAACCTGGCTATGACGAGCGGCTGGCGCGGCAATGGCAACGGCAATTCGGGTGTGAATGTGAATAGCGATGGCGTTAGCTTTGCCGCGGTTGGCGACAACATAGGAGCCGTCACCGATTTGGCCAAACCGGTGCAGCTGGAAGACGCGATTGTCGATATGGTGGTAAATGTCAGCCCCGAATTCAAA
>JAGKXA010000517.1 GCA_021151615.1 Cellvibrionaceae bacterium
AATGTTCGCATCGAAGGTAAAGCCAGCAGTGGTGTAGATGAATTTGCCAAGCTGCCATTGTTCACTTTGTACGACAACAATATTGCATCGGGTTTGCAGGTACAAAGTTACAATCCCAGTGGTCACATTACATCGTCTGAAGTGGATGATGGCGCCCATGGAAAAGTATTTAAAGTGGTAAAAACCGGCGCAGATGGCAACGTATTCTTTAACGTGGTCAACGGCCCGGCCAATTTGAATCACTGGTCTGTGAAAGGTGAGTTGGTATTTGATTTCAAAATAAATAGCAAAGCGGCGGACACCAAATTATTAATAAAAATGGACAGCGGCTGGCCCAATGTCAGCGATGTGCCAGTTACATTACCTGCCGATGGTGTCTGGACCGAATACCGTATCGGCGTTGCCGATTTAATTGATAACGGCAATTCAGTGCCTTGCTGCCCCGGCATCGCCAAATTGAATGCAATTGCCAATCTGTTTGTAGTGGAACCATCCGGCGCAATTGATGTGGTGTTTGATAATGTGCGTTTGGTGGAAAAACAGTAAAGCAGTGTTTATTTTATAGATAAAAAATCCGGCGCTACGCCGGATTTTTTTTGGTTATATGCACAAAAATCAAACACGCAATGTTAATCTAGCTGCCATTTTTGGCCAGGCCATGGGGGCCTGCCAGAGGAAGTTTGTTCTCATCAGGATTTTTGTCCAGGACTTTAGTGGTAGCAATATGAATAAATTATTTTCACTGCACGGCGGGATTATTTTCAGTGCGGTTTTTGCATTGGTTGGTTGCGGAGGCGGTGGTGGCGGTGATAGCAAGCCAAGCCCGACGCCCGCTTCTTCCTCTGTCGTAAGCTCGTTTAATTCCATCAGTGTTTCTTCATCCAGTCTTGCGTCATCAACGCCAGTGTTGTCTGCAAGTGCTTCAAGTGTGCTGGTGATAGTGGCTTCCAGTGTTGGCTCGAGTTTGACTTCATCGTCATCATCCAAAAGCTCCTCTATTAGTTCGAGTTCACTATCGTCCAGTTCAAGTAGTTTTGTATCCAGTTCTGTGGCTTCTTCGGCAATTGGTAACTCGTCGCTAACAGTTAAAGGCAAGGTGGCTGCAGATGCTTTGGTTGGCGGTACTGTCCTGGCTGCAATCGGCAGCAAACAATTTACGGCGCAAGTGGGTAGCGATAAAAGTTACACCCTGGTACTTGATGTAGTTACTGCCGATTTGCAAACGCCCATTAGCCTTACAGCAACAGGCGCTGGTAGTAATAAATGGG
>JAGKXA010000518.1 GCA_021151615.1 Cellvibrionaceae bacterium
GTTAGATTGGCAGCCATGATATCGCCAATTAACGGCATGGAAATTTTGCCATCCGGGCGTACCGGTACATTGAGTGATAATTCGGGATTGCGCCAGACGTTTATCGACAACGCATCGCCAACACCGATACGGTATTCCGCCAACACTGTTGTATCTGCGGCCTGAGGTAGCTGTGTCACTTTTTGGCTGGAGCAACCAATCATGGCAAACAGTAATCCAAACCAACACATACTGAACAGAATTTTTTTCATAGCCACTCCCTCAAAGATTTTATCGCAATCAACCATTTAATATTGCTATCAGCCACCGAACACTTAATGGACACCTTTACCCAATAAAACAATTTCTACTGTCTGGATCATGATTAACATGTCCATAAAAAAGCTGTGGTTTTTGGTGTAGTACAGATCGTATTGCAACTTGTTTTTCGCATCTTCCACCGAAGCGCCGTAGGAATATTTAAGTTGTGCCCATCCCATAAGGCCTGGCTTTACTTTATGACGCATTTCGTAGAAAGGAATTTTTTCTTTCAACTCAGTTACAAATTCAGGGCGCTCCGGACGCGGCCCCACAAAACTCATATGGCCGGCAAAGACGTTGTACAACTGCGGCAATTCATCCAGGCGGGTATTGCGGATAAAAGCACCTACACGAGTCACGCGCGCATCATTTTTTTGCGCCCAAACAGCACCATTTTTTTCCGCGTCCTGACGCATACTGCGAAACTTATAAATGCGAAAACTGCGACCATTAAGGCCTACACGGATTTGGTGATAAAGCACTGCACCTGGACTTTCCAGTTTCACCGCAAGTGCAGTCAACAACATAAACGGCCATAGCACCAGCAGGAATAATGAGGCCAGCGCAATATCAAAGAGCCGCTTGGCAAACAAGCGGCGTTTGGAATACTTGAATCCGTCAGAAAATAACATCCAACCCGGCTGCAAGAGCGAAATATCAATTTTGCCAAGCTCACGCTCACAAAAGCTCAACGCATCGGAGGAGGGAATTCCAGCCAATTTACAATCCAGAAACTGGCTGAGCGGGAAAGCATCACCAGCACTGCGTCTGCGCTCATCTGGTGAAATTACAATCTCTGATACCTGATGGCGCTGGGCAAACTCCAACCAATCAGCAGGCTCCTCAATAATCAGTGATGATTCCACCACACGCGGCTCATTGGCACTGGGAATGCAACCGATAATGTTAACTCCCAGCACATTCACATCTGGTGCCAGATCATCCAGCAGTTTTTGTGCCTTCTGACC
>JAGKXA010000519.1 GCA_021151615.1 Cellvibrionaceae bacterium
CCTCAACCGCATTATCGACTTGTATTAAAAACACACCAAGACCGACGATAGAGTTTTCAGCGAAATACCACTCAGTAGATGCGTTGTACACAGTCGCCAACCAAGGCTTGATATCCGGCTTACCCTTATCATCACCGCCACCGATACAACCTACGGTATCCTGGCGAGCCTGACCGTTAGATGGATCAATCACCATCACAGGATTACCAAGCTCATCGGTCTTATTACATTGGCTATACCACAGATACAAGCTAGAGCCGACTTGATCCAGATCGTTACGCGTCATGGTTTTCGCTACACCAAAACGAGCAACAACATCATCATGCGGAAAAAAGTTCAAGTTGAGTGATGGCAATACTTCTGTACTACTATTCTCAACAGTTTCAGTTTCATAAACGTAAGCAATTTTTTGCCAATCGTCATAACCAATAGAGTTGAAAGAATCCAGTACCGAGGGCACTACACTCCTATCAACACTGCGCTCAGTGCGCACAGCTTGCAATCCGAAATTTCCGCGGAAAGGCACACCAAACAGACCTTCATTTTCATTGCCGAAATTCAACTGCACATAACCGTTAGTGGAAGCTTCTTCCACGCCATAGGTATAACCGGGGTCATTTACTGTACGCGTGCCCGGGTACAGGCGATTCATAAACTCGTAGGGGTTATCCCAGGCTGCAGGATTCAATGAAGCAATGCCTTTCTCGAAACCGTTGATAGGACCGAAATCGCTGAACGACATAGTGTTATCAGCACTAAAGCCGTTGTCTTGCAAACCGCCAACATCAATCAAACTAGGATTGGTTTCTGCGTAGTTAAACTTCAACCAGTTAGGATATTTTTGCCAAATGAGATTGCCCGGCAATAATTTATAGCGTTTGTCTACCGGTACACGAGTATCTTCCCAATCGGTATAACGACCTGTTGGCGTTACGTAGTAGAACTTGTTGTGGTCAGCCTCACGAACACCGTAGCGCAAACCACCTTCTACCGATTCAACAAAACCATTATCAATAGTGAATTTGAAATCGCCACGAATAACGTTTAACTCGGCTTCGGTGTTAGTTCCTTCGGCAAAACCTTGATATTGCTTAAGCAAATCGGCGCTGGATAAATCATCGGCATAAGTGAAGGTCGGGTACTCGCCGCGATAATCTACAGTAACGTGATAGCCTGTTACTGGATCTTTTCCACTTTTTCCATCCTCATCCACCCACAACCAGGCAGGAGTGCCTTGCTGGAATGCCGCCTTGCGATACTGCTTTTC
>JAGKXA010000520.1 GCA_021151615.1 Cellvibrionaceae bacterium
AAAGAAGCCTTCGCCGACTTGCAAGCCAGCACCTCGGGCGAATTTGGCGGCATAGGCCTGGAAGTCAGTCTGGAAGAAGGCTTTGTGAAAGTGGTTACGCCGATTGATGACAGCCCCTCGGCCAAAGCGGGAATTATGGCGGGCGATATAGTGGTGCGCATTGACGACAACCCGGTCAAGGGAATGGATTTATCCAAGGCCCTCAACTTGATGCGCGGTGCGAAAAATACTCCGATTAAAATCACTGTAATGCGCGATGGTGTGGATCAACCACTCGAATTCAATTTGCTGCGCGACATTATCAAAGTGCAGAGCGTGCGTACCCGCACCCTCGAGCAGGATTATTTCTATATCCGTATCGCCCAGTTCCAATTGGATACCGGTAAAGACATAGCGCAAAAGCTGCGCGAACAATTAAAGAAAAACCCTGACACCAAGGGCATGATTCTGGATCTGCGCAATAACCCGGGCGGCGTATTACAGGCGTCCGTGGAAGTGGTGGATAGCTTCCTCGATGGCGGCCAGGTGGTGTACACCCAGGGCCGTTTGGATAATTCCAATATCAGTTACAACGCCGAAGCAGGCGATATCACCAATGGTTTACCGCTGGTCGTATTGATCAATGACGGCTCTGCCTCAGCCTCGGAAATCGTTGCTGGCGCCCTGCAGGATCACAAGCGCGCCGTGATTATGGGCACCCGCAGCTTTGGCAAAGGCTCGGTGCAATCGGTCATCCCTATCAGTAACGATCGCGCCATTAAACTCACCACTGCGCTCTACTACACCCCCAATGGTCGCTCTATTCAAGCCCAGGGCATAGAACCGGATGTTGACGTAGAGCGCGTTCAGGTCACCAGTATCCAGCAGAGCCTGAATACCACTGAAGCAGATCTAGCGCGCCACCTCGGCAATGGCAAGGGCGGCAAAGAGAGCAATCGCAAAGAGCGCGAACAGAAACGCATCACCAGTGCCGAACTGCTCAAAGAAGATAACCAGCTACATGAGGCACTCAACCTGCTGAAGGGCTTGAACATCTTTATTCAAAGCTCGCCCCTAGCTGCCGCCCCCGCGCCAGACATTGCCCCGGACATAGTGGTGCAACCTGAAACCCCAGCAGAAACTACCAGCCAATAACTCCATGCCAAGGCTGATGCGCAGATATTTATTCTGGCTCTGCCTCGCCCTGCCACTTTCAGTTCAGGCAAAAGCTCCTGCCAAACTGGCGGTTATTATCGATGACCTGGGTTACAACCTGAGCCTGGGTA
>JAGKXA010000521.1 GCA_021151615.1 Cellvibrionaceae bacterium
GCGAGCGTGCGCTGGCAACTGGCAAAATCTTTTGCACCGGTGTATTGCGCGATCAAAATACTGCAGCCGGTAGCGAGGCCGCTCATTAATACCAATAATAAAAAATGAATTTTCGCCGCTAGACCAACGGCGGCGATTGCGCTGGAACCCAGGTCGCCCACCATGATGACATCGGCCATACCCAGTAGCGATTGCATCAGCATTTGCGCTGCTACCGGCAGCGACAACAAGATCACACCGCGCCAAAACGCGCGCTTGTTATCCAGGGAAATTAATTCAGGGGCGGCGACCACAAAAGCTCCAGAGCGGGCAGGAAAAAACAATCGTCATTATAGGGCCTAAACCAATAAAGCGATTGTTAAAAAGTGGTAAGACGATGAGTTCACTTTATGCAGTGCGCAGAGTGGTACCCGCGAATCATTTAATGCAACAAAAGTGATAAGTACAAACTAGCGCATCCGAACGATTTAACATTTCTTAAGGAGACAAAATAACGCCAGCCGCTAGACTTTCACCCGTCAGGCTACCAACCAATAACACGCTGAAAAGCCTTAAACAATCGCTAAACACTTCGTCGTTATGTCTGACAAGCGCAACCCTGCCATTATTTTTATTTTTATCACCATGCTCATTGATGTTCTTGGTATAGGCATTATTATCCCGATTTTACCAGACTTAATTGAGGAATTTGTTGGAGGAGGAACCTCCAATGCCGCTATTTATGGTTCAATGCTAATGGCATCTTATGCCGTAATGCAATTTTTGTTATCGCCTGTTATAGGCGGTTTGAGCGACCAATATGGTCGTCGCCCGATTATTTTAGCATCATTATTGGGCTTCTCGGTAGATTATCTATTATTGGCTTTTGCCCCTAATATTACTTGGTTATTTGTGGGTCGTTTGATTGCAGGCGTTACAGGAGCGAGCTTCACCACTGCAAGTGCGTATATTGCTGATATTACAAAGCCAGAAGACCGTGCCAAAAATTTTGGAATGGTCGGTGCTGCATTTGGTCTCGGTTTTATTATTGGGCCTGTCATTGGGGGTGTTTTGGGCGAAATTCATATCAAATTGCCATTTTTTGCTTCGGCAGGTCTAACCGCAATCAACTGGCTTTATGGGTATTTTATTTTGCCAGAATCTTTACCCAAAGAAAATCGTCGCCCCTTTGACTGGCGTCGTTCCAATCCGATTGGAACTTTGTCGAACATGACCAAGTATCCTCTATTGTTTGGCTTGTCTATTGCGTTATTCTGCATTCAAT
>JAGKXA010000206.1 GCA_021151615.1 Cellvibrionaceae bacterium
CTATTGTCGTTAACCGCACGCAGGGTTTCGCATGAAGAAACATAAGAGGTAGTCGCAGTGGCAAGCGTCGCAATATTATTTACCACAGGCGCAACACTGCTGGATGAACTGCGCACCGCACTGCTCAGGCTACTGGAAATAACTGGAGCGCTGGAAGCTACATTTACACTGGAAGCTACACTTGATACTGCTGAAGAACCGCATAATGCGCCGGTGATTGCAGGTATCTCCACTGCCCCGCCATTCGTTAACCCCTGAACGCCAAACTCTGCTGACTGACCAGGATTTAAGTTGCCATTCCACGCGAGGTTAGTGGCCGAATAACTTCCGCTTAATTGCGCATTCCAAGCACTGCTCACTGAATTTTTTGCATATTTCCAATTCACTTGCCAACCCGTAACGGCTACACCAGTATCATTAGTTACACGAATGGATGCAGTAAAGCCCGAGCCCCAACTATTGCTTACTGTGTAAACACAGGCCGCTGATGCAGACGTAGTCGCCAACGCACTGGCGAGCCCTAAACCAATAAAACTTGCCATTGTTAATTTACGCATAACAAAGCTCTCCTGAATCCGGATAATTTTTCCAGACTAAAAAATAAATGAATGCAGAACTCCAATGCGATTTTTGAAAAGATCACACTACTTAAAAATCGCACTACTTATTGGAGAAATGAAATAGCCCAATCACCTGGATGATTGGGCTGCAGATCAATCAATTATTGATAATGTTTGTCGTAGAGCGGCGCAGTCCCTGTTACACCTTCCACAATTTCCAAACGGTAATCGTGTTTACGGGTACGGGTTTCTTCGCCGTTGTAGAGGTAATCCACATTGGAAACTACCGCGACCACTACGCCATTTTTTGGCGCTTTGGTGAGATCGAGGCAGGCTTCGCCACTGCTCACCGGTTTGCTGTAAACCGCCGTGCCATCTGCTGCGCGATAGGCTAATTGCACACGCATGTTTTGGCCGATAGGTTGGAAATTCACACGCACTTTATTGCCAGTGACTTTCAATGGAATCTGGTTGGCACCAGACCAACCCGGTAAGGTATCGGTACTTGGCACCAGGGTTGTGCCTTGTTGCGTTGTTGCCGCATAGAATGTCAAACGATGCGCGCCCGGATCTTGCAAGATTCCGCCATCGATTCGCTCGGCATTGATCGTTCTGCCCCAGTTATTATTAATAGGCACCTTGAATGCGTTAGACCAAGGGCCGAAATCCACCATCGCCTGACGCGCGCGGAATTCCATAATCATACGCTGCGCTTGCTCTTCGCCCACACCGCCGGCCAGTGAACGCAAAATATGATTGTGTGCACCTTTCGCCCACAACCAGGCATTAGCCCCTTTCGAAACATGCACACCGAGGAAATGTGGGAAGGCAGAGTTGTATTGGTTACCACCGAGGTATTCACGCCAGGTAGAAATTTGTTGGCCATTGACACGTCGATCCACACCTTCTGCATTCGGGCCACCGAAGGTGCCATCTTGCAACCAGCCGCTGTAATTTTCGATGGGCATATGCGGTGCAAGGAATGAGGTTGCATCCAAAAATCCAACACCGTAATTGCCAGTGCGTGATGCTTCCAAATTCATTTGCAACCAGGTGTTACCACCTTCGTTAAACCAGGCCGCTTTATTGCCGCGCGTTGCCATGATGGTGTGAATAAATTCGTGCGTAATGCCACCGCGCTCGCTGGGAGTTACCACCGGATAGTAAGACAACAACACCATCGGATAACCGTTGATACCGCTTTGCCATCCACCTTTTTCCGTGTTGGCCGCGCTATCCGTACACAAACCGGAACCGTAGAGATAAATATTGCTGAAGTAACCTTCCTGCTGCAATTTATCCACTGGCCAACCCATCACGTTATGAATGTAATCCGCGTCTTCATTTAAGTTAGTAAGTACGCGATCAATATCGGCATCGGTAATTGCCGGGTTGCGATTTTTACCCCAAATAAATGCAAAGCGACCTTTGGTTTTTACACCGGCGATAGTGCTGGCCGGGCAACCGTTGTAGACCTTGAATTTGCTCGGATCTACCTGACCGAAATCGGTGCGGAAATCGTAATTTAAATCCGGTTCGTATTTTGGCCATGTGTGTGCACTACATTGTGCAATATTTGGTGTGCTGCTTGAGCTGCTACTCACTACAGGAGTACTGCTGCGCGATGAACTGCTCAGCGCAATTGAACTGCTGCTTCTCGATGACGAGGTTACTGCAATGGAACTACTTGAACGCGAACTGGAAATTACCGGTGTACTGCTGTGCGATGAGCTTATCGGCCCTGCGGTAGTACCGGCAACACGCCATTCCAAAATACCCGTTGATTGCGTAGTGTTTAACATGGACACACGCAAACGGCTGGTCACAATTCCATTCAATGCCAGATTATTAAATGCATTTTTTACCAGCGGCACATTGCCCACATTTACCCAGGCGTTGCCATTCCAGTATTCGATAAACGCGCGCGTTGGTGTTAAGACACCACCGTTATCATCAAACCAATAAATTTGCGTATTGGTGAGCGAATAATTTTGTGACCAATCGTATTGCACCCATTGAATGGAGTTTGGGTTATTCCAGTTGCCATAAGCACCGGCCGATTTATCGTTGGAATTTTCCGGATTGCTATTGTCATTAACGGCGCGAATGGTTTCCCAGGGCGAAACATAAGACGTGGTTGCGGTTGCGAGAGTCGCAATATTGTTCGCTACCGGTGCGACACTACTTGTCGCACTGTTTGCCAAACTGCTTACGCGGCTACTTGAACTAACAACAGGCGCAATACTCGATGCGCTTGCTGAGCACAAAGTACCCAGTACCTGTGGCGTTTCCACTACCCCACCATTGGTAACGCCCTGCACACCAAACTCAACCGATTGTCCTGGTTGAATACGACTATTCCAGCTAATGTTGGTCGCTGTGTAATTGCCGCTCACCAAGGCGTTCCAGCTATTGGTAACCGAATTTTTTGTGTAAGACCAATTCACTTGCCAACCGTTAACGCTCGTAGCTGTGTCATTGGTAATGCGAATCGCGGCGGTAAAACCATTTCCCCAGTGATTAGTCACTGTGTAGCTGCAAGCGGCGGCGGCACCAACACCCCAGGTTGCGGCCAGCAACCCAAGTACGCCGGCCAGGCGCGCGCTTTTGACAGTAGTTCCAAGCATAAAGACACCTTTTTTTATGTTATGGCGCAGGGCTGCACCCACCTCAAAACCATGCCTCAACTCAACGCCGAAACATCTGGCAGGGACTGCAGTAAAAAGCGGTAGGAATCAAACGGAAGGATGTCAGCCCAACGCACCCATGAAGTAAACGTCAGACCTGATTTGATAGGGCTCGCAGTTACAGCGACCGATTCTGTAGTGGATAACTCGTGAACTTATTGTTTTACCGTCAAACACTATCGACTCGCATACTAGTTTTCAGCGTCACTTGTATTCAAGGGAATTGCACGCCATTTATTAGTATTATTATAAAAATATGATAATCTGCCGTTTCATCTATGACGTAGTTTTCAAAATAATAAATAGTACGACCATCCGGCAATGGCGTTGGGATAGCCACCTCTGAAGTTTACCTATACCGAAGTGATCACAACGATCTGGTATGAATTTGCATGCTTTGTCTGCCCTCGCAGACCAGGACGGGCGTGCTTGTCTCTAATAAACATAAATAGCGGGAACTCTATGAATTCATCTAAGTCGCGCAACACCTGCCTCAAGGCCTTGAAGTACTCCGCGTTGGCCACCGGACTTCTACTCACCAGCAACAAGCTAGCCTTGGCTGCCTGTACCTATACAGTCACCAACAATTGGGGCGGTGGATTTACCGGGGAAATTAAAGTCACTAACGACACCAGCGCAACGGTAAATAATTGGTCAGCGTCTTGGCAGGAAGCGAATGCATCTGTCACTAACGCATGGAATGCCACACTCAGTGGATCAAACCCCTACTCGGCTACCGCATTAAGTTGGAACGCTACGCTGGCTCCTGGCGCATCCGCAACCTTTGGTTTTCAAGCCAATGGCACGGCGGGCGCACCAAAAGTAATTGGCAGTTTGTGTGGTGCAGCAACATCTTCTGCAGCTGCTACATCTACCACAACAACCTCCAAATCAAGTGCTAGCGCTGCAATCACCAGTTCAAGTAGTAAAAGCGGTGTAGCGGTTAGCTCCAGCAAAAGTTCTTCATCAGTTGTTTCATCAACCGCGTCATCGACACCGACAGAAAGCAGTTGGGTATTTGAAGAAAGCGCGGTGGGCTTTTGTACTAACTCTGGCGTAATCGACACTAAACACACCGGCTATACCGGCATCGGGTTTATTGATACAGAAAATGCCGTAGGTGCTTCCATCACATGGAGTGTGAATGCCGCCAGTGCAAAAACCTATTCCGCGCAGATTCGTTATGGTAACAGTAGTGTCAGTGCACGTCGCGCAACGGTAATAGTCAATGATGAGCAGATTAAAACCCTGGATTTCCCCACTAACAGTGGGTGGACACAATGGCAAACTGCCAGCGTTGATATTCCACTGAAAGCCGGCACTAACAGCATCAAGCTGGTTGCAGAAACTGCCGATGGTTTGGCGAATATTGATAACCTGCGCATCACGGGCAATGGCATTACACCGGCAGCCTGCCCCACTACCACGCCAACCACATCGGATTGCAACAGCATTACCAATCAACCGATTTTGCAAGTGGCTGCCGATGGTTCATCTACTTACAAAACAGTTGCGGCTGCACTCAATACTATTTCCAGCTCCAACACGACGCCAACGCAAATTCGTATCAAGCCGGGCACCTATCGCGAAAAATTATTGGTGACAAACCCCTTTGTGACTTTCTGCGGACAAACGGGTAAAGAAGCTTCAACCATCCTGACCTACAACGATGGTGCCAGCACATTAAATTCCAGTGGTACGGCGATTGGAACATCGGGCAGTGCGAGCGTAACGATTAAAGCGAATGACATTTCGATGGAAAATATCACCATCGAAAATTCATTTGGCGTGGGCTCCCAAGCAGTTGCCTTACTTGCGCAAGGCCAACGTTTGCAATTCCGCAATTGCCGCCTGCTTGGCAACCAGGACACACTCTATACCCACAGTGGTACCCAGTATTACCGCAATTGCCACATCCAAGGCACGGTGGATTTTATTTTCGGTGCAGCAACTGCTGTATTTGAAAATAATACGATTCACAGTGTGGGTGGCGGCTCTGCATTAACGGCGCCGAGCACCGAACAAACTGTACCTTACGGATTGGTATTCCTCGGCGGAAAAGTCACCGCCGCTTCCAGCGTTGCAAAAGGCTCAGTTGCGTTAGGGCGCAACTGGCGGCCTTACGGCGCTGCAACTTACATTCGCACTGAACTCGGCCAACATATTTCTGCAGTTGGCTGGGTGAAAATGAGCGAAAACACGCTGGATACCGCACGCTTCTCTGAATACCTGACTACGGGTGCAGGTGCGAATCCATCGGCGCGAGCACCACAATCCAAGCAACTTACCGCCGCACAAGCAGCGACTTATACCGTTAGCAATATTTTTGGATCATGGACGCCCAGTTACAGTAAATAGCAGTTGTAACAAATAACAGTTAAAGCAAATAACGGCGATAGCAAGTAATCACTTGCAACGCATTTATTTGAAATTGGTGAAAAATATTATCGAGCCACCGCCGATGGCTCGATATTCAAATGCTTAATAACCTATAAAAATATTTACAGGAAAGACTATGAAAAACTCCAGCTCTATTTCAAAAACTCAAAAATTGCTACAGCACACTTGCCTTGCCGTTGGCGTAAGCCTGGCAATGAGCTCAACCGCATGGGCAGGTTGTACTTATACTGTCACCAACAATTGGGGCTCTGGCTTTACCGGAGAAATTAAAGTCACTAACGATTCCAGCGCAACTGTAAATATCTGGTCGGTATCCTGGCAGGAATCAAACGCTTCCATTACCAAATCATGGAACGCAACCTTAAGCGGATCAAACCCCTACACTGCTGCATCCTTAAGTTGGAATGGCACACTCGCACCAAAAGCATCCGCGAGCTTTGGCTTCCAGGCGAATGGTACGGCGGGGGCACCTAGAGTGAATGGAACTTTGTGTGGTGGTGCAACGTCATCAACACCAACCACATCAGCAGCATCGAGTGTAAAAAGCTCGAGTATTGCCAGCTCGATTAAATCCAGCACAGCCGCTACATCAAGTACGGCAATAACGCCCAGCAGCAAATCATCGAGCTCTGTTGCAACGACCAGCAGCGCTGTTGTGAGCAGTTCAAAATCCAGCAGCAGTGCGCCGAGTGTTTATTCATTCACGATTCAAGAAGCACAAGCAGGTTTCTGCCGTGTGGATGGTATCGCGATTGAAACCACCAATACGGGTTACACCGGCAATGGTTACACCAATGCGAATAACGCAGTAGGTGCGGCAATTGAATGGGCAGTGAGCGCACCCAGCAGCGGCCGTTACACATTGAATTTCCGTTATGCTAATGGTGGCACTGCACCACGTAATGGCTCACTGTTAATTAACGGCGGCAGCAATGGTAATTACACCGTTGAATTGCCGTTGACTGGCGCCTGGACGACCTGGCAAACTGCCAGTATTGAAATCGATTTGGTGCAGGGCAATAATTTGTTGAAACTTTCTGCGCTAACTGCCGATGGATTAGCGAATATTGATTCCTTGAAAATCGACGGCGCACAAACCAGTGCCGGTATATGCAGCACAGTCGTTAGCAGTTCCTCCTCCGTAAAATCCAGCGCGAGTTCCAGCACAGTTAGCAGCTCCGCAGCAAGCTCAACGGCAACAGGCACCCTACTCACCTTTGAAGGTAACCCAACAGTAAGTTGGTTGAACGGTGCAAAAAACAAATGGAGTAGCGCACGCGCATCCATTGTTTTGTCTTACCAACTTGCTAACGGCGGCTGGGGCAAAAATATTGATTACAACTCTGTCAGTGCAGGCAACGGCGGTAGCGAAAGCGGCACCATTGACAACGGCGCGACTATCACTGAAATGGTTTATCTCGCTGAGTTGTACAAAACCGGTGGCAATACCAGTTATCGCGATGCAGTACGTCGTGCAGCGAATTTTATTGTGAGTTCACAGTACTCTACCGGCGCATTGCCACAGTTCTATCCATTAAAAGGCGGCTACGCAGATCACGGCACCTTTAACGATAACGCTATGGCTCGCGCACTCACCCTATTGGATTTCGCTGCAAATAAACGCGCGCCTTTCGACACCGACGTATTCAGCGATACGGATCGCGCAAAATTTAAATCGGCAGTCAGCAAGGGCGTGGATTTCATTTTGAAATCGCAATGGAAACAAAATGGTGTATTAACAGCCTGGTGTGCGCAACACGGCGCCAATGATTATTTACCAAAGCCGGCGCGCGCTTATGAATTGGAATCCTTGAGCGGTAGTGAATCTGCCGGTGTTATCGCCTTCCTGATGACCCAACCGCAAACCGCACAAATTCAAGCTGCCGTAAAAGCCGGCCTCAACTGGTTCAACAACCCGAAAACCTATTTGGCCGATTACACCTACGACTCATCGCAAGCCGCCACCAACCCGATTGTGCCAAAAGCCGGTAGCAGAATGTGGTATCGCTTTTATGATTTGAACACCAACCGCGGTTTCTTCAGCGATCGCGATGGCAGCAAGTTCTATGACATCACC
>JAGKXA010000522.1 GCA_021151615.1 Cellvibrionaceae bacterium
CGCGCCGCTCACTGTGGGGCACTGATTTGCGTTTTCCGGAAGGGCGTGTGATGGAGGATATTGTAGTGACGCCGCGGCTCTGCCTGCGTGTGAAAAATTATATCTATGCCAGCGAGCCCTGGGTTGTTTATCGTCAGCGCGAGGGCAGTATACTGGCAACACCCAGCCAGAAAAAAATTGATGATATGGCAATCGCCTGCAGCGGTGTTCTGGATTTATGGTTAAAGGAACACCCGCAGTTATCCAGGAATGCGCGCTTTCGCTTTGCGCACTTTTGTGTACGCAACCATATTTTTGTGCGCCGCGAATCGCGTGAACTAGCACCCGCCCAGCGCGGCGATATACATACTTATCGCCAGCACTTTCATACTCATATCCAGTGGAATAAAGCCCGGATGTGCTGGGAATATATTCAACGTGGCTGGCTGTGGAAACTGCGTCGATTTTTAATGGAGTACTAATCTGTAACAGCTCCCATAGCTACACAGACCAACAATACCTGTGTGGAAATATTCTATTTAGCTGATGTACCGCTATACTTATCATTCAGCCATTAACATTGAATGATCAACAAGCTATGACGACTTGCCCGAAATGCAACTATCAGCGGCAACCCCATGATGCACAGGTTCATCCAGACATTTGCCCACAATGCGGCATTGTTTACAGCAAATTTATTGCGCACCAGCAAGAGCAAAACCTTCCGGAAGAAAATGAGATTCTTGAAGAGGACACGGAAATACACCCACCATTGCGCCAGCAATTAATTGCCGCATTTTTGCAGGTTCCGGAAAAAGTCAGCAAAGAAGTTTTCTATGCGCGCTTAGTGTTGCTCATCGCCTTCAGTACCTGGGGATTTTATTTCATCAGCGCAGGTGTGGATTGGGAAAAAATCGGCAGCTCTTTTATGCACAATATCAACCTGCCATTTCACGAATTCGGCCATCTGTTATTTATGCCGCTGGGCGAATTTATGATGATCCTGGGCGGTAGTTTATTTCAGGTATTGTTGCCGTTGATGTTGACACTGGTATTTGTGTTCAAACAAAAAGATACTTTCGCTGGCAGTATCACCCTCTGGTGGTGTGGGCAAAGTTTTATTGATGTTTCTCCCTATATCGCCGACGCTCAATATCGCGCGCTACCATTAGTCGGTGGCGGCGGTGAAGAGTCCCACGACTGGGGCAATTTACTAACCATGCTCAACGCACTGGAACACACACAGGCAGTTGCCAATGCAAGTTTTGCGCTGGGATCATTC
>JAGKXA010000523.1 GCA_021151615.1 Cellvibrionaceae bacterium
GAAAAAGTCCGCGTACCACTTCACCAAGCCGGCTGAAATTGTATTCAGTCACGATAACGATTTCGACCAATTCTGTTTGATCGCCCCTGGGCTGCCGCCAGAGGTCATAGGACAAAATGTGACGGAATACAGTATTCGCTCAAAGTTGTACGTGGCCAGCTTGAATATTGTTAGCCATTTAATGCGCATAGTGCATCGGGTGTTGAAGACTGTTTTTTCGCCCTTTAATTGGCTGCTCGCACTCTTGTCGCTTGCTGACTTAGCCAATTCGATCAAAGCAATTAAGCATCAAATCGGCTTGGTCGAAGCGTATAAGTTGGACACTGTCAGTGAGCATGCGCTGTTCAGTACACAAATTTCTTGACGATGCGAGGCTGATCCAGAGTTACATCCCCCCCCTGCGGACCTTCGGTTACAAGTGCTATAAGAAGTGTAAATAACTGTTTTGCGTATCGCGCCCTTGAGCGACATGGAATAAAGTCTTGCGCCTGAAATAATAAATCTTATATTTGTCGCCTTGTGCCCTTTTCTCAGGTTACAAAGCTAATAATTAAAAATCCTACGTCCTGCTACCGTCTGGAGAACTACGATGAAAACCCTCAAAGGTCCCGCCATCTTTTTGGCCCAATTTTTAGGTGATACCGCGCCCTTTAACAGCCTCGATGCCATTGCCGGTTGGGTGGCAAGTCTGGGTTTTAAGGGGGTGCAAATTCCCACTTGGGACAAGCGCGTATTTGATTTGGAGCAGGCCGCAAACAATCTGGATTATTGCAAAAACTTTCAGGCGACCCTTGCCAAACATGGCTTGGTGGCCACTGAATTATCAACGCATTTGCAGGGCCAATTGGTGGCGGTGCATCCGGCCTACGATGAAATGTTTGACGGTTTTGCGCCTGAGTCTGTACGTGGCAATCCCAAAGCACGTCAGGAGTGGGCGGTTGAGCAATTGTTGCTGGCGGCCAGGGCGAGTAAAAATCTTGGTTTGAAAGCGCACGCTACTTTTTCTGGCGCACTCTTGTGGCCATTCCTCTACCCTTGGCCACAGCGTCCTGCTGGTTTGGTAGAAAATGGTTTTGCTGAATTGGCAAAACGCTGGAAGCCAATCCTGGATGCGTTTGATGTGGCGGGCGTGGATGTGTGCTACGAAATTCATCCGGGTGAAGACCTGCACGATGGCGCAACCTTCGAGCGCTTTTTGAAAGCGGTGGATAATCATCCGCGCGCAAATATTTTGTTCGATCCTTCGCATTTTGTGTTGCAA
>JAGKXA010000207.1 GCA_021151615.1 Cellvibrionaceae bacterium
AATTAACTGTGGTTAAATTCAGTAGTTATTGGGTTTTTCTACGGCTTCGTCGAGTGTGAATGGGGTTAGTAGTGAAAAATAAGCACATAGAAATTTTCGTTGGTTATATTGATCTATTGTCGACTACCCTTGAAAAAATAGAGGAGCACTTTGGAGGTGATGAAAGTATTCTCGAAGCGCGTCTAATCGAAGATATGTTTCCGCTGTATGTGCAAGCGGAGATCGTAGCAAGTTTCGCGTTAAGATCGTGCTGTCCAATTGCTGGCGTGGAAGTCGTATCATTTGCGAAATTCGAGAGGTCTTTCTCAAACTTGAAGGCTCAACTGCAGGACACTGTTGAATACTTGAACAGATTGGACTCAGCGGAAAATAACCTGGAGATAGTAATCAACGATATGGCTGGCCCAGCCCCAGTATCTATGAATGCATGGGATTTTTTAGTACGGTTTGCATACCCAAACTTTTACTTTCATCTAAGTATGGTATACGCGATAGCTCGTTTTAAAGGGGTTAAATTGACCAAAGGAGATTTCGACGGGCTTCACCAGTATCCGCCAGGATTTTCATTTGAGGGTGGCGGCACCTAACAAGTGATCGTGGTAACACTTGCAAAGTGTTTCTTGGGTATTTTTTTTCATTCAGTATATTTTTTTGTAAATTGATTTTTGCAATAGTGGTGAGGTGAGCCAGGTGCATCCAGATATCTCCTCATACAATGAGCAGCAAGAAAATTACCGGGCTGTATGTGATTTTCTTGCATTGCACATTGATAAAAACCTGTCCAGCGCTGAAAGTAAAATATGGCATGCGCATCCAGTGTGGTTTTTGGATGGCAATCCGATTGTTGGATACAGCAAACAGAAGCCGGGGATACGATTGATGTTTTGGAGTGGGGCGGATTTTGAAGAGCCGGCGCTGGTGGTCGTAGGTAAGAAGTTTAAAGATGCATCGATTTTTTATAATGATGTATCCGAAATTAAACAGTCTGATTTAAAGCGATGGCTTAAAAAAGCAAAAGAAATACAGTGGGATTATAAAAATGTAGTTCGACGCAAAGGCCTCTTGGAAAAGTTATAGCTATCGCCCCCATAACACTTGTTTCAGAATAGGGTATACTGGTTGTCCAACCAGTAACTATTTTCTGCCGCCCATGCTTACCAACGCTTTCCTATTAACCCGCCAATGGCGCGATACCCGTGAGGGGGTTGTGTTGGATTTGTGGTGGGCGACAGAAACAGGGAGCTGTTGGACACAGATCACCGGGCAGGAAGTAGTATTGTTTGTATTACGTGAGCAGGCAGATCAGATACAGCAATTGCTCAGACCTTTGCGTCATTGGCGTATGATGGAAGTCGAGTTAAGCACCTTTCATAACCAGCCAGTTAATGCACTTTATTTCAAGCAGCATCGCGCAGCGCGCGAAGCGCAAGATATTCTCCAGCGGCAGGGCGTCGGTTTTTGGGAGGGCGATATTCGTCCCCCTGAACGCTATTTAATGGAAAGGTTTATCACGGCTGCTGCGCAGCTTGAAATTGAAGATAATAGATTCCCGGTTGTAAACCCCAGGCTCGCACCCATACCTGACGGGCACTGGCGCCCAAGGTTAACGATGTTATCGCTCGATATTGAAACCTCCATGGATGCCAAGCAACTCTATTCGATTGGTGTTTGGTGCGATGCCGGGCAAAAAGTATTTATGGTGGGTGAGGGTACAGATACTGAGCGGGTACTTTTCTGCACCGATGCCAAACAGTGCCTGTTGGCTTTTTTCGAGTTTTTAAATCTCGCTGATCCGGATATTTTAATTGGCTGGAGCCTGGTGCAGTTCGATTTACTAACGCTGGAAAATATCTGCAAAAGTTTGCATATGGAATTGCAACTCGGGCGCGCCGGGCAGACGATTCATTGGCGCCATGATGATGCGGATACCGGGCGCAGCTATGTGGTTATTCCGGGGCGAGTCGCTTTGGATGGAATCGAGCTATTGAAGGCTGCGAATTATCGCTACGAAAGTTATTCGCTGCAAAATGTTTCTGAAGAGCTGTTGGGTGAAGGTAAGTTACTCACTGGTGATGATCGCGGTAGTGACATTACCCATCTATTCAAACAAGACAAGCTTGCGTTAGCAGAGTACAACCTGCGCGATTGCGAGCTGGTGTGGAAAATTTTCCAGCAACAGCAATTGCTGGATTTTGCCATGGAGCGCAGCCAGTTAACGGGTTTATTGCTGGATCGTATTGGCGGTTCTGTTGCTGCGTTTGAGTATTTGTATTTACCGCGGTTGCACAGGCGCGGTTATGTAGCGCCTAATTTGGGTGAATTGGAGTCGGACATTTATAGCCCAGGCGGTTATGTTATGAATTCACAGCCCGGCATTTATGACAATGTACTGGTGCTGGATTTTAAAAGCCTGTATCCGAGTATTATCCGCACTTTTTTAATTGACCCTTGTGCATTCTGGATTGCACAACACCAGCAATTGGATGAGCAGCAAACTGTGCCGGGATTCAACGGCGCTTACTTTGCGCGCGAAGGACACATATTGCCACAAGTGATTGAACAATTGTCGGCAGCGCGTGATCGTGCCAAGCAGCATAAGGATGCACCTTTATCCCACGCCATAAAAATTATTATGAATTCCTTTTCCGGTGTATTGGGTTCAACGGGGTGTCGCTTCTTTGATCCACGTGTATGTAGTTCAATTACTTTGCGTGGTCATGAGATTATCCAACGCAGCCGGGATTGGATTGAGCAACAGGGTTATTCGGTTATCTATGGCGATACGGATTCGCTGTTTGTGTGGCTGGAAAATAATTGTGTGGGTAAAACGCCGAAAAATATCAATCAATGTGATGCTATTGGCAAGCGACTCGCAAAAGAGCTGAATCAATGGTGGCAACAAAACTTGCAGGTTGAATTTGCGCTCAAAAGTGCGCTGGAAATTCAGTATGAAACTCATTATTTACGCTTTCTTATGCCTACAATTCGCGGCTCAGATCTAGGCACAAAAAAACGTTACGCAGGTTTGGTAGAAGTAAATGGCCAACGGGAGATGGTGTTTAAAGGATTGGAAAATGTCCGCACCGATTGGACACAGCTCGCAAAGGATTTTCAGAGTGAGCTTTATCGCAAGATTTTCGCGGGTGAAGATTATCTGGATTTTGTGCGTACCACCAACGATGAAGTGCTGACAGGCAAGCGCGATATGGAATTAATTTATCGCAAACGTTTGCGTCGGCATTTGCATGAATATCAAAAAAATGTTCCGCCCCATGTGCAGGCGGCACGCAAGTATGTGCAGTTAACCGGTGAATCACTGCGGCGCGGTGATTGGATTAGCTATGTACTTACTACCAATGGGCCTGAACCTCTAGGGCGCTATGAAGTAGATATGGCACTGCGCCAAAGTCCGATCGATTACCAGTATTATATCGATAAGCAATTGACACCGGTTGCCGATAGTATTTTGCATTTTTTAAATGAATCGCTAACGCAATTGGTGGATCAGCAGTTATCGCTTTTTCATTAGTTGGTCGGTTTAAAACGTGTGGCGATCTGAAGAGTAGTGAAGTTGCTATCAAGGTATTGTGAGAAAGTCGCGGTTCGGGCTATAGTCCTCGCCCCTTAGTCATATACAGGTAAAACCATGGCCGATATCGATGAAGTTCTGGATTTGCTGCGCGAACATAATGAGCCCGTGCCAGTGCCTTTGGAATTGCCCGATGAAGATCGTCTGGTGGAAATAGAAGAAGAGATTCTGTTACCTATCCCGCGCGATATGCGCACCTTTTTGCTAGAGGCCAGCGATGTGGTTTATGGCGGTATGGAACCCGTTACGGCTGCTGACCCTAACTCCCATACCTATCTACCGGAGGTGACCGCAGTAGCCTGGTCCCAGGGGGTTCCGCGTTACCTGATGCCTTTGTGCGAAGTGAATGGCAACTACTACTGCGTAGAGCCCGAAGGCGAGGTGGTATTTTGGCGCGATGGCGACCTGACCGATGAATCCTGGCCCTCTGTTTGGCACTGGATTCGGGATGTGTGGCTGGAGTCCTAGCACTTTAAAAGTGTCGGCAAATTGAACAAAAGAATTACTCGCTTTTATCTGATAAATTTCCTATTTTATTGATTTTTAATAAAAATTAATAACTGGAATAAAGCGTGCTTTATGGTCGAAACCACTAACCGCTTTTATAAGGATAAGACTATGATTTTTCGTAAAATTCTTGCTGCTTTGGGATTAACCCTCGTTCTGTCACCTCTCGCAAATGCAGTCCCAATTCTTGGTGGTAATATTTACGTTACCGAGACCGGTAATGTTACTGCAACATATTTGGGGCACACCGCAGGCTACACCAATGAGTTGTACCTCTATCTGCCTACAAATGGTTTGGGAGTCATTTTCAATAACCATACTACACCAGTAGGCACCACCTTTGATCTGGGCTCATTTACTGCAGGCACTGAACTGGTATTTGCCATCTATGTATTGAACACTGGTGATACATTTTATTCTGGTGATGCCTCTCGCAATGCTGATGGCCTTGCGCATGCCGTGGTAGACACAGAATATTCTGCCGATGCAGCTTATGTTGGTTTTGAAGATTTGCTCGGTGGCGGCGATTTGGACTATGACGATGTGAAATTCAGTTTTACCAATATTGGAACTACCGAAGTGCCTGAGCCCGCTCCGTTGGTGTTGTTCGCATTGGGATTGTTAGGCCTCGGATTGGCCCGTCGCAAGCATAGTTGATCTGCTTCGATATATTGTGCAAGTACTGGAAAGCCCGACATCTCGGGCTTTTTCTTTTTTATCCCTCCCGCCAGATGCCTGCTGTAACACCTTCATATTTGCTTTAGGCGAGATTGATCACGAAAATAGATTCTAGTGCCACATGACTGCTGTGTCCTGGGCTACACTCAACCTCCCGGCGACACCCAAAGGTGTGGCTTACAACTGTACTGAGAATTTACCGTGTACTTTCGTTCCGTGTTTGCTTTGAGCTTGCTTGTAGTAATTGCCGGCGGGCAGCCTTTGGCTGCGGAAGCGTTGCGCGTTGAATCGCAGGTTCATGCGCAGGAATCCAGCCTCGCTGATTTTGAAGATCAGGTACTCCGTGTTGCTGAGCAAACTGCCGCTGCTGAAAAGGCGCGCGCGGAGCAGGAGCGTAAAGAATATGAAGCGGCGGCTAAAAAGCAGGAGTTCAAGTTCTTCAAATTTCGCAAGGATGGCGCGGTAGCCTATTCGGATCGCCAGCCGCGCAAAACTGATTTCGAGGTTATCGTTTACAACTCCTGTTACGCCTGTAACCCTCTCTCACGTGTTGACTGGCGCGGTACCCGTTTACATCTCACCGAATTCACCTATTCCATTAGCCGCAATGCACGGAAATACGGGGTAGATCCGGCGTTGGTACGCGCGGTTATTCATGCCGAATCCAACTTCAACCCGCTCGCTCGTTCGCGTAAAGGTGCGATGGGGTTAATGCAATTAATGCCCGGTACCGCGCGCGATATGGGCGTTAGTGATGCGAGCAATGCTGCACAAAATATTGAAGGTGGGGTGAAATACCTGGCTTGGCTGCTCAAACGTTTTAATGGCGATATCACCCGGGCGACAGCGGCTTACAATGCTGGCCCGGGGGCGGTTGAGAAATATCGCGGTGTGCCGCCGTATGAAGAAACCAAAACCTATGTATTCCGGGTAAATATCCTGCATCAACGCTATAAAACCCAATTGGCATCGCTCGCACAAAATTAGTTTTTCCTCTCTGATAATCAAATTCTCTCAAAACCGCCGCTGGTTGCACCTCATTCATAACAAAAAGATCTAATTTTCGCGCCATGCTTTGCTCAAAAAACGGGCGCTTTTGCCGCTATAGGGATAACAGCCATTAATCCAGTGAAGGTGCCAGCATGATTGTTTCCAATGCGCAGATTTATATGGGAGCCCGGCAAGAGTATCGGGAAGAGCATAAAGTTAGTGAAAGCCTGGAGTTTTGGGCGAATAGCCGCCAACCAGCTAACAGGGTTGTGGCGGAGGAGTCTGCAAAACCATCTGTTGATGTCGATATTTCCAGGGCTGGTTCTCTGCTGGCCCAGTATCGTCTGCAACAGACAGTGAATTTTGAAACCCGGATGGATGCGCGCTCACGCTTAAACCTGATGATCATTGAGGCTATGTATAAATCGATCACGGGGAAAGACTTGAGTATTGTCGACCCCGCTGAGTTAGCCGCTGCGCATGAAAAACCCATGTTTTCTATTGATACTCCGGTGCCTGTGCGAGCTGCGCCAGTCAATAGCGGGCCGGGTTTGGTGTATCAGCGGCGCGAGCGCTACCAGGAAACTGAGACACTGAGTTTTGCGGCCGTTGGCGTTATTAAAACAGCGGATGGGCGCGAGATAAAATTTTCTGCGGCACTCTCCATGAGCCGTGATTTTGTGCAGGAGTCCAGTCTGGAAATTCGCCAAGGATCTGCGCAAAAAGTTGACCCCCTGGTAATTAATTTTGATGGTTTGGGGGCACAGCTTTCGCAAACCCGATTCGAATTTGATTTGGATAACAATGGCACTGCAGAGCAAATCGCTAGTTTGCGCCCGGGCAGTGGTTATTTGGCGTTGGATCGAAATGGCGATGGTGCGATTAATAATGGTAGTGAATTATTTGGTCCCAGTAGTGGGCGCGGTTTCGCTGAGCTTGCCGTTTACGACGAGGATGGCAATAATTTTATTGATGAAGCCGATAGTATTTACCAGCGGTTGCGCATCTGGATGACCAATGAAGATGGAAGCAGTCAATTGGCAGCGTTAGGCGATAAAAATATTGGAGCAATTTTTCTCGGGCACGTGACATCACCTTTTCAATTAAAAGATGTCAACAATAACTCGCTAGGTGAAGTTGCCAATTCGGGAATTTACTTAACGGAAGATGGTAAGGCGGGGGTTGTTCAGGAAATTAATCTGAGTGTTTAAATATAGTGGTTGTAACCACTATAAAACAACAAGCCCCTGAGGCGGGGCTCATTGCAGTGGTCAGAACAACAGTCATTTTAATAATATCGAGCGCTGTTGTTTTATTTGGCATCCGTACGAACTACCAATTCATTCCCGCTGCGCAAACTGGCGAAAGATTCGCTGCCAATGCCGCTTGAGCGAACTTCTTCATTAAATTTTACATGCAGAACATTTTGGGTGTTGTGTTCGCGCAATTTTACGGTGAGATCTTTTGAATTTACTGCCAGAATTTTGCCTTTGATTTCAGTCGCTACCGGGGTGGACATGCGGTTTTTCAGAATCACAGTATCACCTTCGCGCAGTGAAGCTAATTTCATGGTGCGGCCATGGGTGGTTGCCACTTTTGCACCTTGTACCACGTTGAAAGTTTTGGTTTCACCCGCTTCAGTTTTAATAGTGATAGTGCTTTCAGTTTCACTCACACTTTTTACTGTACCGGGAACTTCTTTGTAGGAAACAAACGAGTAGGCGCTGGCAAAAGAAGAAAAGCTTACCAG
This sequence comes from Cellvibrionaceae bacterium, assembly GCA_021151615.1. Lineage (GTDB taxonomy): Bacteria > Pseudomonadota > Gammaproteobacteria > Pseudomonadales > Cellvibrionaceae > Cellvibrio. The sequence goes on from JAGKXA010000207.1 coordinate 7,515, forward strand.
GGAAACCAACGCCAGAGTCTTAACAAAAGGAACCTTAGACATGATTAAAAACCTCTTAAATGATTGGATTTGAAACAACGTTGTCATTTGCCGGCAAGAGTGATTATAGGGAAGGGAATTTATTATTTGTTACTTTTTGTGACGAGTCCTTAAACTGTTTTTTCACTAAAAACGGAGAAATCATTATTTTTATTCATATAAGAA
>JAGKXA010000524.1 GCA_021151615.1 Cellvibrionaceae bacterium
GCTTCTCCTTCACCTGCACCATCATCGAACTGCGTGTGGAGTACGAAGGTAGCAAGCTAGCCATGAGCTCTGGATTGATTGCCGGTCCCGATGTTCCTTTCTAGGAGACACATGCGGTTGACTAGGATTCGGTACGGATCCTTTCGGCGCTCCTCCCGCAGCGATGGCCAGCGACGTCTCCCCTCGATCATTCGTCGTCACTGTCATAGCTCCATCCACATCCACATAGCTGGATCGAATTCCACTGCGACGTATCAGCATCACAACCACCATCACCATCAGTCGTCGAGTGGATCGAGTGCAGGGTACCAGGGTTCACCCACGCCACCGACCTCTCAACGACCTTCGCGGCATATCACGGCGGTCTCGAGTCGACGGAAACGCACCAAGCCTCATAACTCTCGTACCCGAGCTATCCTATCCTTCTCCCCCTGAACACACAGACAAGAGATACCAAACATATCTAGCCAACGATACGACGTGCGAGCTATAAACACTTTAATTACAAAGAGAGGGAGAGAGGGAGGAAGAAAGAATGAAAATTTAGTAGTCAACGTGAACTGTCTAAATTGTGGAATGCTCTCCACGAACAAAGTATCTTCTGAACTACACCGCGTAAACACCTCAATCAATGACTTCTTCAATCGTCATCAACCCCTTCACTTATACTCCCGCCTTCCATTCCATGCGAGGCACTGCTGAACCCCACCGTGCGCTTCCGTCGACTCGAGACCGCCGTGATATGCCGCGAAGGTCGTTGAGAGGTCGGTGGCGTGGGTGAACCCTGGTACCCTGCACTAGATCCACTCGACGACTGATGGTGATGGTGGTTGTGATGCTGATACGTCGCAGTGGAATTCGATCCAGCGGTCGCTGCGTGGATGGACTTCGTAGCGGATGGACGACCCGGTGAGGACAAATCCAGTCCAGCGAAGGACTCATCCAGCTTCTCCTTCACCTGCACCATCATCGAACTGCGTGTGGAGTACGAAGGTAGCAAGCTAGCCATGAGCTCTGGATTGATTGCCGGTCCCGATGCGTCCTTTCTAGGAGACACATGCGGTTGACTAGGATTCGGTACGGATCCTTTCGGCGCTCCTCCCGCAGCGATGGCCAACGACGTCTCCCCTCGATCATTCGTCGTCACTGTCATAGCTCCATCCACATCCACATAGCTGGATCGATGGAACATACTGATGGACAGTCCTCCTCCACCTCCACCACCACCTGCTCCGCCATCCAAGGGTGAGGCCTGTCGATC
>JAGKXA010000525.1 GCA_021151615.1 Cellvibrionaceae bacterium
GTATTGATTAACTCAACTTCAAAGAAAGGGTTATGGAGGGACCAGAGCCCCTCCCGCTGCACAATTAATTTGCAGGTGTACCTTCTTTAAATAGTGAGTTAATTTTTTCCGTACTGATGGTGCCGGTGAATACTTTCAGCTCGTCGATAGCGCCGTTGTAGGGTGTATCCCAGTAGTTAACGCCCAGTGCAAATTCATTGGTATCGCCCGCCACTGTCATCACGCGGCGGAAATCCGTTGATTCAACTTGCAGCGCACCGTTGACGTAGAGCTTGATAGTGTTTTTATTTTCACCATCCACCATGATCACAATATGCGTCCATTGACCGGCGGGAATACGATTGCCCAATTCCGCGTTGTCATAGAACGACGGACCATTGGCCCACACGCGTGTTTTCGCAGTGCCCGCCATGGAGGGAACCAGGCTCAACCAGTAGTTGGCATTTGCCCCACCAAAGAATGCAGTGGTGTAATCCGTAAATGCCGTTGGTTTTAACCACAAGGAAATGGTGTAGCTATTAGTGCTGATTAAATTGTCGGGCAAGCGAATGCCGGATTTGCCATCCAGATTAACAGCCTGACCTTTCACACCTTGCACATAGCTGACCGAACCGCCGGTGTTATGGATAAAATTGCCAGTAATCTTGCCATCTGCCGCTACACCATTAAATGCACTCAAGCTGTTTTCAAAACTGTATTCAGCCGGGGCAAGTGATTTAACAGTTACCTGGAAGTTTTTGGTATCGGTAAAACCCTGATAGGTAATATGCGCAGTGAGGGTGATAGTTTTATCGCCTTCATCGGCAGTTGGTTGAGTAACTACCGCAACACCGTTAGTAGGTTTCAAATATTTTTCATCGCTTGAAGTCCAGCGAATACCAGAAACAAATGGGCCTACACGCAGCAAATTAAAGTTTTCACGCACCGCCGACATATCGCCCAATTCCAATGCATCTTTTACGAAGCCGGCAAATTGTGCAGGATCAGTCAGGTTATTAATTGCGGCGCCGTTAATATCCAGATTACTCAGGGCGTAGTCGTACACAATTAATTCATCGATTTGGCCAACGAAGGGCAAATCCCAACCGAAGTTAACACCCAGTGCATACTGTCCACCATTTTTGAAAATATCATCGCGTGGCATTGAGCCGGTTAACACGCCGTTGATATACAAACTCATAGTGGTGTTCGAGTAAGTGATTGCCACATGCTCCCATTGATTCAAAGGTGCTGTCGCTGAGTGAACCACTTGGTTCCAGTT
>JAGKXA010000526.1 GCA_021151615.1 Cellvibrionaceae bacterium
GCTTACGGTATTCCGCTGTTGGCGGGCAATCGAGAAACTTTGTTGGCAGGTATGCAATTAACACAGGATGGTGCAGTGCCGCCAACTCAGGTGGTGTTGTGCCGCACTACAGCTTTGCGTTTGGGCTTTAGTTCACCGGCGGATGCACTAGGCCAAACAGTGAAAATTTTTCAACGCCAAGGCAGCGCACCGGGTCTTGAAACCAAAGTGCGTGCGGTGATTGAGGATGTGCATTTGGGGAGTCACAAAATTGCGCCACAACCTTGCATGTATTTTCAGTTAGCAGGTCTCACCGGGTTATTGATGTTTGCGGTTAACTTGGATCACAGCGCTAGCGAACAGGAAATTGCAGCAATTAAAAAAATATGGGCCGATGTGTTCGGTGCGTCGCCACACCATTGGTTACTTTCCGGTTCGCTCGCCGATAAATATAAGCACGAACGCAACCTGCAATGGTTTATGTCGCTCTTCGCGCTGGTAACTTTAGTGATCGGACTGTTAGGTATTTATGGCATTACTTCGTTAAGTACACAAAAACGTGCACGCGAAATTGCCTTACGCAAATTGCATGGTGCTAGCGCCTGGCAAATTATCGGGTTGATTAATCGCGATTTTGCACGGCTGGTGATTATTGCCAATCTCATTGCCTGGCCACTGGCCATTTATCTGGTTAGTGGCTGGTTGGAAAATTTTCATCAACATTTTTCACCGGCACTCTGGTTGCCAATATTTTGTAGTCTGGCATTGGCGTTGTGTTTGTTGATGGTGTGGCTAACGGCAACGCTGCACAGTTTTTTCCAGGGGCGCTTGCGTCCGGCAGATGCGCTGCGTAACGCTGACTAATGATAAGGAAAAATATGTTGTTACATTATTGGGTAATGGCAATTCGCCAGCTCTTGAAGCATAAAATCCACAGCCTGGTAAAAATTCTGGGCCTTGCCCTGGGGCTTGCAGGTGCTCTGCTGGTAGTGATTGTGAATTATAGTGAAACCAGTTGGGATGGCTTTTGGCAGGACGCCGATCAAATTTATAAATTCGAAAGCTATGATGGCAGTAAGGCCTTGTCAGGTTTTACGCCGGCCATACTTGCTGAAACAGTGCGCGAGCTAGTGCCGGGCATTACTGCGGCAGGGCGATTGCAGCGCTCAATGATTCTGGTGCAGTTTCCCAATCAGGAAACCCAGGCCATGGAATCGTTTGAACAATCGGTTACGCGCATTGATGATTCCATTCTGGATATATTTTTATTCAGCGAACG
>JAGKXA010000527.1 GCA_021151615.1 Cellvibrionaceae bacterium
AGTTATGTGAATGACTTTATTGATAAAGGGCGGGTGAAGAAAGTTTATGTACAAGGTGAGGCGCAATATCGCATGTTGCCGGAAGATGTAAAAAACTGGTACGTGCGCAACAACAAAAATGAAATGGTACCATTTTCTGCATTTACCTCTGGCCGCTGGATTTATGGTTCACCGCGTCTTGAGCGTTACAACGGTGTACCTTCAGTCAATATTTTGGGGCAGGGAGCACCGGGTGTAAGTTCGGGTGATGCGATGTTAGCCGCGGAAGAAATTGCCGCAAAATTGCCAGCAGGTATTGGTTACCAATGGACAGGAATGTCATTGCAGGAACGCGAGTCTGGTAACCAGGCACCTATGTTGTATGCGCTGTCGATTTTAATTGTGTTCCTTTGCCTCGCTGCACTTTATGAGAGTTGGTCTGTGCCGATTTCGGTGATGCTGGTTGTGCCTTTGGGTGTGATTGGTGCGGTGCTATTTGCAATGGCGAGAGGTTTATCTAACGATGTGTATTTCCAGGTCGGTTTGTTAACAACCATTGGTCTTGCGGCAAAAAACGCGATTTTGATTGTTGAATTTGCCAAAGCACTTTATGAGCAGGGTATGGATTTGCTCGAGGCAACTATGGAAGCGGTGCGGATGCGCTTGCGCCCCATCATTATGACTTCCCTTGCATTTATGCTCGGTGTAACACCGTTAGTAATTAGTACTGGTGCAGGTTCCGGTAGTCAGAATGCTATTGGTACCGGTGTATTTGGCGGTATGTTTTCAGCCACTGTGTTGGCCATCTTCTTTGTGCCGGTATTTTTCGTAGTGGTGTTTCGCCTGGCCAAGCGTTGGGCTCCGGCGAAACACGTGGAGTAATGTAAATTGATGATCAGTAAATGCGAAACTATTCTTGCTGCAACATTGAAATTATTGGCAAGTAAAGGTTTTCACGGTTTTTCAGTGCGTGATGTAGCTAAAGAAGCCGGCGTTGCAACAGGCACTTTGTATTTGTACTTCGAGGATCGTGAAGATCTGATCAACAAATTGCATGGCCAAATTATTAATCGGGTAGCGGCTGAATTACGCGCAACACAACGGCATGGTTTGTCGTTAGAGGAACAGTTTAGGAATCTTGGGCAAACTTTTTGGCAACTGTTTATGCGCGAGCCGGAAATTTTGCTCAGCAAAGGCCAGTTCGATCATCTGCCTCCGGATTTGTTGCGCAGCTTGCACGAAGTCGCCCGGCAGGAACTAACGCCCTTATTTGAGT
>JAGKXA010000528.1 GCA_021151615.1 Cellvibrionaceae bacterium
ATTAGCGACAGCACCGCCATAATTACCCCCCACAAGAGCGCACCGGGAATTCCCAGCGCCCAAAAGATCAGCCCACCCAGGGTACCCTGAATAACGGCAATGACCATATTGCCCTTGATAGTCGCGCGGGTCACTTCACCAAACTTGGCAAATAGCATTCGCTCGCGTGCATCCCCCAACGGCAGGGCGCGAATTAATAGTTCCAGCAGCTGCTGGCCATCGCGCAGCAGGAAGAAGGTCAGGTACAACATCAGGCAGATATTCAGCAGCAGTTTGAAAGTGTTCTGGCCGATGCTCAGCGCATTCTGCGCCAGCCATTTACCGGCGGTCATACTAAAGCTGAGGGCGCCCTCTTTGATTTTGGCGATATCCACCCCGAAGCGATCCAGAGTTTGCTGGACCGCCGGAAAGGCGGTGCGCACTTGCTCGATATACTGGGCCGGGTTTACCTCGCCTTCTTCCAGTTTTTTGTAAAAGGCAGCGCCTTCGGCAACTACTGAACTGATCAGGAAAATGACCGGTAAAACCACCACCAGGATACATGCCGTGAGTGTGAGCAGGGCGCTGAGATTGGTGCGGCCTTTCAGGATATCCAACAGTTTTAGCTGCAGTGGATAAAAAATCACGGTAATGGCACAAGCCCAAAAGATTTCGGGTAAAGTGACAGACTCCAAAACGGGGGAAGGTTTGCCGAGCGTATCAGTTATGCTCAAAGGTACTAAAACAGGTACTACTACAAATGCCAAAGGAGAATTCTCGTTGTCGGCTGACAAAAAGAATGGTACTTTAATTGTTAGTTTGATAGGTTACACAGTCAAAGAAGTTTCGATTGGCAACCAAACTAATCTTGAAATCCAATTAGATGAAGATACCCAAACCCTCAACGAAGTAGAGGTTGTAGCTATTGGCTACGGTGATGGCGTTAGCCGTCGTGACCTTACGAGTTCGGTATCATCGGTTGGTTCAAAACAACTCAAAGATATTCCGATTACAAATGCAGCTGAGGCTCTTACGGGCCGCTTGGCGGGTGTGCGTGTAACAACTTCAGAAGGTGCTCCAGGAGCTGACATTCAGATTCGTGTGCGTGGGGGTGGCTCAATTACACAAGATAACTCTCCGATTTATGTAGTGGATGGTATCCAAGTTGAAAATGCCCTTTCGTTTATTTCTCCGCAAGATATCGAAACCATTGATGTATTGAAGGATGCTTCTTCAACAGCTATCTATGGTGCAAGAGGTGCCAATGGTGTAGTAA
>JAGKXA010000529.1 GCA_021151615.1 Cellvibrionaceae bacterium
AATTGGTAGCCGGTATTAACCTGGCAGATATCACTCTGAATGGTCACTCCATTTACACAAAAAACTGGAACTACGATCCTATAGGTGCAGATTGGGCGGAAGGAAAAACGGCACTGCCAGTATTCGATGTTTACAACGCAGCCACCCAATCCGCCGGCATTGAGCAGGAGCAAAACTCCTTCTACCTATCTACCCGTTTGAATCTCTCCGACGAATTTTCACTCTTGCTGGGCGCACGCACGGTCGATATTGAACAGGATGGTATTAACTATGGTGCACCTTCGACCGCATCCGAAGATGAAACTGTTCCTTATGTAGGCTTTACCTATGACCTGGCTCCGGGCACTATTTTCTACGCCAGCTATAGCGAAGTGTTCAATCCTCAAACTTGGGTAGATGCTCAACTGCGTCCATTGGGAGCGGTACGCGGTGATAGTGCCGAGTTTGGTATAAAACAAGAGGTGTTTGATGGCAACGCCATCCTCACCCTGGCGGCATTTGAGTCCAGCCAGGAGAACTTTGGCGAATGGATAGGACGCGATACAACCTCCGGTTTAAATATGTACCGCGGGGTTGCACTTGAAAGCGAAGGGGTTGAGCTGGAGCTGGCAGGTGAAGTGATTTCCGGTTTGAACATCAGTACCGGTTATACGCGCATTAAAGTTACTGACGATAGTGGTGCCAGTATCCGTCGCTTTATCCCCGAACAGCAATTTAAGCTGGCCACAGCTTACGTTGTGTCAGCAGTACCAGGTTTGCGTGTGGGAGTCGGTATTAACTGGCAGAGCAAACTCTATTTTGGCAATACACGGGTACAGGGCGATTTTGCTCTGGTAGATATCTTTACCCAATATGCCCTAACGGAAAACCTGAGTTTGGCACTCAATATCAACAACGCAACCGATGAAAAATACCTGCTGAGCCCGCAGTGGGGGCAAGCCAACTATGGAGCTCCACACAATGTGATGGGTTCCATTACCTGGCGCTATTGAAGCAGGGAAACTACTTACCACATAACGGAAGACTATCGACCACAAAAAAGGCGCAATGATTGCGCCCTTTTTTGTGGTTACGAATTTTTTGATCGCAAAAGCTAATGTTACTGAGCGATAGTCTCGCGCACCCGCAATAAGCCGCTGGCCACATCGGAACCCTGGGGAGCAAAGCGCAGCCCCTGCTGCACAAACATCTCCGCCTTTTGCGGTTGCCCCAGTTGTACATAAGCCTGCGCCAATACCAGATACAAATC
>JAGKXA010000530.1 GCA_021151615.1 Cellvibrionaceae bacterium
TATCTGCGCGCGCGATATTAGTACGAAGTCGAATAACTTTCAATTGAAATTAATCGATTTCATATTGCATCCAAAATCTCCAAGTTCCGAATTGCACCTTGGACAAAATGGACCACATGGAGAGCACGGTCAAGCCTCCAAGGAACATGCCGAAATAGGAATAACCGTGGACTCGGAAACCTAGCCATATAGGCCAGTAAATAAGGGTCGCAAATGCGTATCTCACGGCGCCTCCGGTGGCATTGGTGCTGTCCCATGTTTCGCAATCAAGTCTGCCGATAGCTGTGGGTGACTCTTGGCACATGCTTGGGCATAGGCTTGCAGAGCTGCTTTTGCATGTGGATCGTGGTCAACATCCAGCACGAAGTATTCGCAGCCGTAGTGCTTTCCACCCTGTTTGTCGCTGCCATCTACGCGCTGCACCATGAACTTGCGGAACAGTCCCTGCGCTTCTGCTGGCTTTGTAGGGTCACGCTCAGGCAGGCCATCGGGGCCACCGCATCCGCAAAATGGCATACGGTCACAGTAGCCTCGGCCTCCACAACGTGACACCGGCTCAGCTTGCTCCGTAAATTCAGGCCATTCAACGACCTTGCCGTGTGTGCCTACGATCTTTCCAAAGCCGGTAACAGGCTCTTGCGCTTGCTGTGCTTGCTTGATGGCGGTGATGGCTTTAACAGTTTGCGCATGCAAGCCATTACCACACTTACCCACTTCAACAAGGTGAAATTCATTTGCAGCCAGCGCCTCCAGCGCAAGTGCTAATACGTCTTTGGTGGTCATAGCGTTTCCTTTAGTTTGCGGATGGCAACACTGGCTTTTGCAAGCTGATCTTTCTGAGCAATTACGATCGCAAAAACTACAAAATCTTGAGGCGGCTTGCACTCAATCAGGTGCGACGACGATTGTCTCTAGCAACATTGGTTGCATTAGTCATTTGCATCAAGATCATCTTCCCGTGCGCCATTGGATTGAAATCATTGATCAACTATTGTCAAAAAATCCATGAGCCGAATTACTGATCGCTTAATGGCTGTTCGGCATCGTATCGATGCAGCGGCTGAACACTTTGGTCGCGACCCGGAATCGCTTGAGTTAATTGCAGTTAGTAAAACCTTCCCGACTACTGCGATTGAGGAAGCTATGCATGCTGGTCAAAAAGCCTTTGGTGAAAATTATGTCCAGGAGGCGGTTGAGAAGATTAAGCGACTTGATCAATTGCGCCCATGGCTTGAGTGGCATTTCAT
>JAGKXA010000531.1 GCA_021151615.1 Cellvibrionaceae bacterium
CTTCGCTGCCGAACAACATCACCAACCAATGCACAGGGCGTACAAACTCTTCGCGTTTTGCACCCCATTTCATGCGTTTGGCAATGGGCAATTTTGCTAATGCATCGGCAACAACGGCTTCGAGCAATTCAACGGTTTTTTTGCCTTCGGCGGTAATACGTGCAACCAACTTTTCCGCTTTACCATCGTTCTCGGCTTTTAATTCAGAAGCAGCGATACCATTTTTTTCGGCAAACGCGAGCGCTGCTTTGGTCGGCTTGCCTTCTTTATCAAATGCAATCGCCGCTGGTGGACCCCAGACAACCAATTCTTTCGATGGTGTTTCGCTCGCGAGATTTTCTACCAGTACGGCCAAACGGCGCGGTGCAGCGAAAGGTTTAATCGCGGTGAACGATAACTCAGCGGCTTTTAAATTCGCTTCGATAGTTTCGGCAAACGAAGCCATCAAATTTTTCAATGCTTTTGGTGGTAACTCTTCGGTTCCGAGTTCTACTAAAAAGTCAGCAGACATTATTTTTCCTCCGCAACAGCAGCAACAGAGCCTTCAGCGGCACTTGAAATCAAAAGTTCGTTACGCAGTGCTTCAGGCGCAAGTGGGAAGCCGAGGGCTTTGCGGCTATCGTAATAGGCTTGGGCAACGGCGCGGGACAGGGTGCGCACGCGCAAAATAAAACGTTGGCGCTCGGTCACGGAAATCGCGTGGCGCGCGTCGAGCAAGTTAAATGCGTGCGATGCTTTCATCACCATTTCGTAGGCGGGCAGCGGCAGATTTTTTTCCATCAAACGCTGGCTTTCTTTTTCGTAGAAATCAAAATTGCTGAACAAAAATGCGGTGTCGGCTTCTTCAAAGTTGTAAGTGGATTGCTCCACTTCGTTTTGATGGAACACATCGCCGTAGGTAACTTTGTCGCCGTTGGGGTTGATCGTCCACACCAAATCAAAAATTGAATCCACACCTTGCAGGTACATAGCGATACGCTCAATACCGTAGGTGATTTCGCCGGTGACCGGGAAGCATTCCAATCCGCCGACCTGTTGGAAGTAAGTGAATTGCGTGACTTCCATTCCGTTCAACCAGACTTCCCAACCCAGACCCCAGGCACCGAGCGTGGGCGATTCCCAGTTGTCTTCCACAAAACGGATGTCATGCACGTTGGTGTCGATACCCATTTCGCGCAATGAACCTAAATACAAATCCTGAATATCGGCGGGCGAGGGTTTCATCGCCACCTGAAATTGATAGTAG
>JAGKXA010000532.1 GCA_021151615.1 Cellvibrionaceae bacterium
TTTGTGATCTGCTTAGCACTAAATGGCGCGAATAATTGATCTTAAAGAAGAAAATAAAATAGGCACAATTCCTGCTGTAGTAAAAAAGCAAAATAAGACGACACTACAAGCAAGGGGATTTTTATGAACTTTTATTCCAAGCTGTTAGCAGCATCCAGTCTGAGTCTGTGCTCGCTGACCGCAAGCGCAGGACTGCTGGATTACAACCTGGTATTGAGCGGAAGCCTCACTGGCGCAGTTCACGTTGAAGGGGCAACCTTTGTGGGCGGCAATCTGGTTTCTACCCAAATGTCTGAGTTCAACCACAAGGATCTCACTCCGGCCAACCCGGCCAGTTTTGATGGTCTTGAAGTCGTGGGTAACGTCAGTGGCCAGTTGAAGATCATGCACGGCGAAACTGCCTCCTATGGCACCAAGAGCGCGGGCGCACAGATTGACTGTGTGGGCAGCGTAAATTGCGCCACTGGCGGTGTTAACCTGTCTGCCAAAAAGACAGCGCTGACATCTGAAATGACCAGTCTGGCAAGCAGCTACCAGGCGTTAAGTGCAAATGCATCAGCCAGCATTAACGGCAATCAGGTAAAACTGAAATATACCGGTACCGATGACTTAGCGGTTTTCAATCTGAATGCCTCTGATATCTTCTTCCAAAACTCAGGCATTGAATTGCTGTTGGGTTCTGCGACCAAAGCGATTATCAACGTATCCGGTAACGTGAATGTGACCAACACCAACCTCAATGGTGCCTGGAATTACTCGAATACCCTGTGGAACTTCTACAACGCTACCAGCGTAAACTTCAATTACATGGCGGTAAGAGGTTCAGTATTGGCTTCGAACGCTGATGTGTTGAATGCTGCAGGTTTTGACGGTTCTCTGTACGCCAAGTCATACACCAACAGCAGCCTGCGTGAAATACATGGTTTCTTTTGGACTCCACCAACCACTGAAACTGAAGTGCCAGAGCCATCGCTGCTGGTATTGCTGTTGAGCGGTTTGGGTCTGGTTGGTTTGAGCCGCCTGCGTCGCCGCAAGTAAGATTGTTTGGGATTTAGTAAAAAAACCGGGCGTATTGCCCGGTTTTTTTATGGCTAAAATATTTGGTGAGTGACTAAATGGTGAAGTGCGCTATTTGGGTTTCCAGTCCCTTTGCGGTGCCGTCCAGTTGCTGGGCAATTTGCGAAGATTTTTGTGCATCGCGATTCAAATTGCTGATCAGTCCCACCACTTTCACAATGTTTTTG
>JAGKXA010000027.1 GCA_021151615.1 Cellvibrionaceae bacterium
ATTTGAAATTTATTACTCCTGGTAATTGGAGTTCAACATGCACAGATCAAGTGTATAGAATTGGTTATGCATTTAGAATTTTGTCAGACTGCACTGGTAACGAATTTCAAAAACCTACAATTAATATCTGTACAGTAGGAATGATTGGATACTTAAAAAATGGCAAGTTGATATCGCCAAATATCAAAGAAAGATAGCACCTGGGTTTGGCAGCAATGCCCAACAATTCCACTCAATCACAAAAATGTTAGGCATTACTATCTTCACAACCCGGTCCAACCTACAAAAAACGAACTTCTGCTCTTGGCTAACAAAGGATCATCTCATGACTGCCAACAACCAACTGCAAGGCATAGACGTTTCCCATTACCAGGGTACGGTGGACTGGAAAAAAGTAAAGGCCGCGGGAATTGCGTTTGCGTATGCGAAGGCTACCGATGGCAATAATTACACTGACCCGCAGTTCCACACGAATTGGCAAGCTATGCAAGCCGCCGGTGTTTTGCGCGGTGCTTACCATTTTTATGAAACCAATGATGACCCTGTTACCCAGGCGAATAATTTTATTGCTGCGGTAGGTTCGCTAGCTGCGAATGATTTAGCACCCGTTGTGGATATAGAAATTTTTAAAGGCAATTACGGCAGCAACAGCGTGGCTGCCAATTTGCAAATTTGGTTGGATACGGTGGAAGAAGCACTGGGCCGCACGCCCATGATTTACACCGGCCCTTCATTCTGGAATCAAACAATAAATTCAGATTTTTCCAAATACCCGCTCTGGGTTGCGGAATATGGTGTGACTGCACCAAAAATTCCATTTGGTTGGACTACATGGAATTTTTGGCAGTATTCACAAGGTGGGAGTGTTGATGGTGTTACGGGAAGTGTGGATTTGGATGTGTACAGCGGAACAATTTCTACATTATTAAACCAATAAACGTTGTCCCTGATTAAACCGATAAACATTGTACTTGCTACAAAATTTTTACCTGGCAAATCGAACCCCCCGAACTAGAAGTCATTTGTAATGTTGACATTTTGCGGGGCGGTAGCAACTGTTGTTGCTGGTGCCGCCGCAGGTGGCGGAACAGGCGGAGTGTAATCTATAAAGCGTACCGTACAGTTGATACTGGTTGGGAAAGTACCGTTGACATAAGCATCGATCCAATTTCGTCCAAGCGTTAATTGGGCTACAGATGGTGCCCCCGCAGCAGCGGCAGCTGTAGCCGCAGAAATAACACCGGCACCAACCATTGCGGCTAATTGGTTTGGCCCAGTCATAGCGTTAAATTTATTTTTCCCCCAAGTCTGAATACCTGCGTTACCACCATAAACAGGAGTACACGAGTAATCGGCAAATTGATCGCTGCTAGGTGGTGCATCTGTTTGCGTCAGTACATGGCTTTCTACTCGATGATAATGCAATCCATTTAGCGATGAAGTAAAGGGGGCAAGATTGTCATGGGTACCATCACCACCCAAGTCTTGATGCATGTGATGTCCCTGTTTAAAAGGATTGGATTTTCCCACCATAGCGAGAAATTGTGCCCATTGGTTCGGTCTGGTTTTACCAACACCAGAACCAGATACTTGTCTATTAAGGGATGTACCGCTAGCACCAGTAGTCACATTGCGTGCGTTTACACCGTTAAACGTCAAAGTTCCATTGGCAAGATTAGGGGCAGGAGCATAAGCTGCTTTAGCAGCGCCAGCATTGAGTGCGCCAGTAACTGTGGCAGCTAACTGCGTAGTTTGTGTTTTAAACTTCCCTTGTACAATAAATTGTCCCTGATAAGTAACGCCCTGATATTGGTAGTGGAAATTACAACCATTTTGCTCTGCATAAATATGCAGACCATTTCGTTGTCCCGGTGATATATAAATTGTCTGGGCTTGACTCTGGGCATTTTTCTGAAATGTTACGGCAATTGATTTTCGCTCTGATTGTACAGGCGCATCATGTAACAGAGCCTCGTCGGAAAAGCCGACTTCTGTTTCCATTAACGCCCCCCCGGAGTTAACTTGTTCAATTTCATTTGCAGCCTTAGCCATCACTGCTTCAGCTTCACTCTCATCACCGCTTTGATCTTCATTAGATGAAAGTTGCATCACAGCTTTTTTATTCTGCAATTGGGAAATGTGCTTGCTGGATGGGATCACGGACGCAGTAGATGGTGTTTTCCAATTTTGGCCATTTGCTATAGCTTTTGCCCCCATAATGTCGGCTTCCTGCTCTAACCCTTTGTCATCATTGACGGGTACTTCGCCTTTCATTTGCATAGTTGGTTTCACACGGCCTTGCGCTTGTTGCACCACATGCCAGGCTTCGTGTGGTAAATGTTTTTCTTGTCCTGGCGCCAAATGAATGTCAGATCCTTGCGCATAAGCGTGAGCGTTTAATTGCGCGGGTTTATCCGAGTTGTAATGGACTTTTACATCGTCCATGGAATAGCCGGATAAATTTTCGATGCCGGATTTTAAATTGTCGGGTAGGCCGGTGTTGTTGGGTTTTGGAACAGCCGCTTCTTGCAATTGTGCAGGCGCTTCTGCTTCAAACTCACCTTGTAAGGGCTCATCTTCTTCGGCAGTTAATTTCTGGATAATGTTGGGAGAATGCGCTGCACGCATTATATTTTGTTGTTTTAACTGTGTAGCAGTGGAGGCGCGTTGATCTGAATGTGGAATGGTAGCTGTTGTTCCAGTTATTTTTTGCGTTGTTTCTGAATCTTTAGCTGATTGCCTATTGATGTAACTCATCTATTTACCTCAATCAATTCAGTAGTTAAAAAATTCAGAACGATTCTTAGAAATATCCCATTGTGTTCACAACTCGTTAAAACCGCACTTAGCTATATTTTTCTTACTTATCCAATGGTTGGATAAATCGTTACACCGGATTTAACCAGAGTGACGCCATCCGCATCCTCGGTAGTAATTTTTCCCTGGCTATCCCGCAATTCAATAGCATCTTTAACGCGGCTTTCATTCCAGGCATCAGGGAAAAAAGTAGAGGCATCGTCTTTCACTTTATTATTAACATTGCCAACCGTTGCACCTGATTCCGCGGCAATTTCCGCTTCTTTGCCAGCGCGGACACGAACAGTTTGCTCATAGAAATTATTGGTGGTGTTGGCTTGCGCACCAAAACCCTCATGCCAGGCCGCATCGCCCCTACCTTTCCAATGGTAACCGGTAACCTTTTTCTTACTGCCATTAAAGTCGCCACGCCAGATATGCTTCCAGGTATCTGCCGGAATAATTTTTCGCTCAGGTGGTAATGCTTCCTTTCCACCCTGGAGTATTGCCGTCACGCAACGATCAAGGTCATTGATATCATCGTCATCAATGACCTCATCATTTTTCAATGTAGCCTGAGTTCTTCTAAGAGCAGGGCGCTCCATATCAATACCAATTTGTACGTACAGCTCTCTTAATGCATTCCCCTTTGAACGTTCCCCGCGCCCTCCGGAGTAATACCATTTCACCAATTCGCGGGCGGACATTCTGCCGCCAGTACCCAACTTTGCGCGCTGAACAATGGGTAGCGTATTTATATTTTGGCGAACCAATTTTAATTGTGTGGTCGTCGGGCTGGCAGACATAAGTTGTTGTTGCTGCAATTGTGTAGCGGTAGATTGCCTTCTATCAGCAAATGTTGATGGCCGTACTGATTGTGATTCACTATTATCAGACCGGTTTTCCTGGAAGGATTTGCTTTTTTGATACATAAGTTCGACCGTTTTGTTCGTTGCGGCTGTAGGGTACGTAGATTAAATCAATTAATTTCACGACATAATGACGTCACCATTTTCGTCTGTAGCGTAAAAAGCAATATAGGCATCCACCCAATTCTGGGGCTCTTCGGTAGTGACTATATCCTCAACATCTTCCGGGTCGGCATCGATATTGTGTTTTTTCTTCAACTCCTTGGTTAGCGAGTCGATCATTGACTCGACCATCTGGAATTCGTTCAGCGCCTCATCACCGGAGAAGTTGATTTGCATATCTGATTCGTCCAGTGATCCGGTTAAGGATTTATTATTTACGCCGACAGAACCTGATTTGTGTTTCCAACTGCTACTGGTTTTGTATTTTTCATTTTTATAGGAGTCGCGCTTAACGGTATTACCACTGTGAATCTCTACGCTGGAAAATTTTTTTGCCGCTTTATTACTTTTGTATTTGTACTGCTGTGTCGAATTCACACGCTGCGGTAATGAGTGGATAGTTTTCTCAATTCGATCCCCTTGATGTTTTCCACTGGTGGGATAGGCAAGGCAATCAAATTTACCTGATCCATCGGTTCCCTGTTGATAAGCCCAGACCTCGTAATGGACCTCGTTATTACTGGCTATCCAATGTTTAACTTGTTTCTCTACTTCCTGGTAATGTTCACCATTTGCTGCTGTCGTCAATGGGAATAGATTGTTGTAGTGGGCAACTCCACCCAAATCGTGATTGAGTAAGTGGCCACGAACCCAGGTGCTTGCGGTTTTTGATTGCAATGCACTAAATAAATTATTGTAGGCGTTAGATCCGCCCGTATCGGTACCGGTACGCGAATCTTTTGGATCCAGGTTAGCCCGCATTGCACTGCCAACTTCACCCGTCACCGGCTGGTTCATATTGCTGGCTTGAAAGGTAAATGTTTTAAGCGGCCCGTATTCAATCGTTGTTTTTGCCTGAATGACCTTACCGCTATTCATCAACTGCAAACTCGTTGCCATTTTTGACGATGGGTTACCATTCATGAGCGCCTGTTGCTTCAATTGCAGCGAATAGTTCGCCCGCTGATCAACAAAGGGAGCGTTTGTTGATGGCGCTTTTCCTGCGACAACATTCGGTAGCGCCGGTGTATTTTTTTTGTATTCGCGCATGTTATTTTCCTGCTTGGAAGTTCAAGGGAATTATCGCTATACGCCTTGTGTACTACTCAATGCCTTGGCCCCCATCACATCTGCTTCATTTTCCAAACCAGCATCGTCATTCACCGGCACACCGGCTTTCATTTGCATGGTGGCTTGTACGCGCCCCTGTTTTTGTTGCACAACATGCCAGGCTTCGTGCGGGAGATGTTGCTCTTGTCCAGGAGCGACGTGAATGTCAGTTCCCTGCGCGTAGGCGTGGGCATTTAACTGTGCGGGCCTATCCGAGTTGTAATGAACTTTTACATCGTCCATGGAATAACCGGATAGGTTTTCAATGCCGGATTTCAAATTATCCGGCATACCGGTGTTATTGGGTTTTTGTTCCCGCTGTGCAGGCGCGGATGATTCAAATTTTCCTTGCAGCGGTTCTTCCTCTTCAGCAGCGCGCTGAAGCGTTTCAAACTTTCCCTGAATGGGTTCCTCCTCTTCCATTCGCTGTGCGACGAATTTGCCTTGCAACGGCTCTTCCTCTTCTGCCGCAAGCTGTGCAGTTTGCATTAACTGCTGTTGCTTTAATTGCACACCGGTGGAAGCGCGCTGGTCGCTAAACAATTGCGCGCTGGGCTTGGCCGCCGCTTCCTGGGCAGATTTTTGTTCGCTGGCAGCTTGGCGAGTGGTGAAGGCCATGGTGTTCTCCCGGGGATTCCCTGGTGGTTGGTTTAAACGTTAATAACAGCTGGTTTGTTAATAATTCGTTTTACTAAAAACACTAGTGGCGAAAGGCCCACACGGTGCAGATAAATAGTGCGCCGGATATGGCCGGCCAGTAAATCAGTTTAGGCAATAAATTGTCATGGAACTGGATAAATGCGAATTTAACTTTCAGCGACAGTAATACCGCGTTCAGCGTGATCAATAAGATCAGTACATAAGTGATCAGGTAAAAATATTCCAGATACACCACGGAATTGGCCGCCAGCTCATTGCGCAGTTGTACGTGCGAAATTAGTGCCACGAAGAAGAGCGCTGAACAGGAGGCAACCACGCCCGCTGCGTTAAAGCCCAGGAAATCTTTTTTCTCTTCGTCTGTCGACATGGTAATCACTATGGCGTAAAGCATAAGCACTACCACAAACAGCGGAAAGAGGTGGGCGAGGAAAGGGTTGATAAAGTTACGCATGATTTCAATATTGAAATAGAGTTCAGGTACAACGCCGCCGGGCGCGCTGCTTGCAATCCCCAAACGGGTGTTGTACTGGTTTTCACGCACTTCAAAATAGGAACGGAACAACGACCAGCCAGCCAGCACAAAATCTTTTTCAATGCCGGGCAAGGAACGGGTATTTAAACTGTTGTAGGCTTTCAGGTCGGGCACCAGGACGATATTGTCACCGATTTTTTCGTGCCAGAGTCTGATCCACACCGATTGGCGATCTAACGGAAAGCGATCCGGATTAAAGTTTTCACGTAGCGTGGTTTCGAAGTACCAACCTTTTAGTGTTTCGCCATCGACCGTTTTTTCATAGGCCAGATTGATATTGGTTTCAATGGCCTCCGGAAATACTGTGCCTATTTCGTAATTGGATTCCTGACCTTCCTGATAGCGATGCCAAACATAGCCGGTAACATTTACATTACTCGCGCTGAGAAATTCAATCGATTGGATAAATAATCCTACGGGTACATAGACCGGCGCATCATTGTGGGCAATCAGCGCACGCTGGGCATTATCGCGTTCAAACTTTTGAATAATCGCCTTGTTTGCAAGAATGATAGATTTGCCCGGCGCAACGGTTCCGTATTCCAACACCCAGATAGAAACCACACCGGAAAACAGGATGATGGTATAGATTGCGGTATCAACCCAGAGCTGCGCTTTACTGGTCCGTTTGCGCCGCAAACGCACACAGCTAAACAACAACATTGCCAGCAGGACTAACAACACCACCCAATCAATTCGATCATTAGTAGTGAGTTTATGCAACTGCTCCGCACCGGCAAAGGGGCCAGCCTCTTCCTCTGTACTGGCTAAATCGGCAATAGTAGATTTGGAGATAACACTGTGCAGTTGCCATTGGGTAGCGGCAATAGGATAGTTGTGCTGCCAGGCAGGCTCGTCCGTTAAAGTATTGAAGGTGCTTTGCGTCTTGGTATGCACAGGCGCGGGCTGGGAGAATTGTAGAATGATTTCAGCTATTCCTTTGAAGCTGTGGTATAGCTCTTTGCCTTGGGCCGACTCCAGGCTCAGGTAGTTGTTATCTTTGATATCGTATTTTTCTATTTGATCATGCAACCAATCCAAATCCGTATCCACAAATACCAACCCGATTTTTTGTTGCTTTGCATTATAGATTGGCGCTGTGTAGCGAATGACATACTGGCCCAGGGCCGCTTCATAGAAAGGCTCAAGCCACTGGCGTTCACGTTGCTGTGCATGGGTGTACCAGGCCTCAGGGTTGATGCGCACATCTGCGGCATCCTGATTGGCTAGATAATCATAAAAGCTATCCATCCGTTCAATTGCTGCTGCCTGATTTTTCTGGCGAATGAAAGGTGCGTAAAGGCGAAAGGCTGTGCCCGAAGTTTCCGCGTCAAAGGCAACGCCCAGCGCTGTAAAATCAGTGTGGCGCAAATAATGTTCACGCAGCGTTTTTTCTATATCGCAAGGACTGCAACTGGCAGTGCTAATTTGCTCGGCAAGTTGATCCGCAATGATGGATATTTGTTGAATTTTTTGCGCGAGATCATCCGCCAGAGCAAGGGTTTGTTGTTCCGCCCATTGACGCGATGCCTTTTGCTGTTGCTGATAATCGCTAACCAAAAAAGCTGCTTGCGCGAGCGCAAATAGCAAGAGTGCGCCAGTAACCAGTAGCAACCCGAAATAAGCAATGCGTGATTTATTATTTAACACTCGCGGCTACTCCGGATTGTTCGTTGTTGTACAACTGCGCCAACCAGACATTATTCATCATTTGTTGATCGCCCGGATTGCCCGGTAATTGCCGCTCCAATTGCGCCAGGCTTTGGCGCAAAGTTTCACCCGTTACAGAACCTTTTATTGCCGCTACAGCGTCTAACAACAACTGTGTTTCCAAATAGCCCTCGCGATACACCTCATTACGTTGTTCGTTACCTCGCTCATTCCTTTCCTTGTAATCCGCACTTGCGACCAATGAAGCCTGCTCGGGCAATACCTGCGATGAGGTGAGTTGAAATTTTCCGGTAACTAATTTTTTTTGCAGCGCACTTGGGCTGATAAATGAAAGGCAATAGAAACGCGTTGCCGGAGACAAGCGCTGTGCAAAACGAATAAATTCCGCAGAAGGTTCCAGCGAGCCCGCCAGGATCACAGCGCGGGGTTTTTCTTCAGCGGCGATAAATTCCTGTACCGCAGCGCCGGTTTTCAAACTGTTGCGCTCGTAGCGCATCTGGAAAATATCCTGCTGGCAATCGCCGCAAATTTTTTCCAATGCCTTACGCAACGACGCGAGGCCTGCATTACCAAATGAATCATTTTGCAGAAACAAACCTATGGATTTTATGGGAATACCGCGCGCGACTATGTCAGCCACTACCGCATCCATTTCCTGGTCATAGCTGGGGCGATAATTAAATACAAAGGGGGCCGGTGGGTTGAGGCGCAGCAGGTTAGCACCGGTATAGGCGCCGTAAAAAACAACCTGTTTTTCATTGGCGATCGCCCAGCTCTTTTCCGCCGTTGGAGTACCCACATTGCCGACAATGGCAACTACTTGATGTTCGTCGATTAAGGTTTGGGTATTGCGCGCGGCCACATCCGGATCATAGTTATCGTCCAACACAATCAATTCAAATTGAATACCTTGTTTGCGCCAGGCAGCGGCGCAATTCGCTTCGTCAATGCGCGCCTTAACGCCTTGGGACATGGACAAGCCCAAATACTGGTTGGGCCCGCTGAGCGCCGTACTCATACCCAGTTTCACGATATTGGTGGCTGCCGGAAATTTTTCTGCGCAGGGTAATTCTGTTGCGCCAATCGCATCGACCTGCAAAAGCAGGGCGCACACCAGAACCATGGCTGGATAAAAGCAGCTTGATTTATTCCCTGTTGAATTCACATCAAGTCCTCTCATTATCGTAAATATCTTCATCTATTTCTTCACTGGCGGTTTCTGTGCTTTCGGTCGCTGGTGAAGTCGCCAGTTTTTGATATTGCAACAGGTTGCGATTGGGTTTTTGTTGTTGCAGTGCCTTCACCGCATCCACACCTGCCGCAATAGCAAGCCCCAGTAGTAACAAACACAACAGGCTGGAGAGATTTAACAAAGTAAAACTTGAATCCATCAGCACTAGATAACCCCAGAGCACAATTGGCGGCAGGATAATTGCCACTACCGTAAGTGGGTGTTGCAACCAGCGCAACAGCATGGGTAAATCTTTACAGCGGTGCGGAAACAAATAGAAGAACGTGATTAAATAAATAAACGCCAATAGCAGCCACAAATTCAACACATAAATTAATTGCCAACGATAGGCACAGAGGGTTTCGTTCCAGAATGATTCGGTGTAACCCGGCGAAAAATGCTTGCCGATATAATCGTTAAATTCGCGGTAGTCTTTGCCATCGCTACTATTTTTATACTGCACCATGGGCCAGAAAGTACCAGCACCAAAACTTTCATGCACATAGGCCAGGCGCTTTTTACGCTCATCCACACTTTGGCCCTTGTGTTCGGTGGTGGTGTCCATTAATGAGTAATCGCTAAACATCAGCGGCGCAATAATATTGCGATCTATGCCGGTGGTAACTGCATAGATTTCATCGAGTGAGGTGTAGTAGGGATCTTCCATAATTAACACCAGCATGGTGCGCACGCGGTCCTGAACTTCCACAATAGACAGATTTTTTTCCGCCCATTCTTCCACATTGGTCAGGCTATCCAGATGCTCGCGGTTGAATGTGCCATCTTCGCTCAGGAAGGTGGATTTGGTGAGCATAATGTTGACGTAGGTAATGTCCTTTACCGCGTGAAAATTATTGCGTTCTTCATCCATTTGACGCAGCTTATCTTTTAAGCCAATAAAAAAATCATCAAATTTTTGTTTGGCAGAAGCAGTTTTTGGATAATTTTTAAAATAGAAGGTGACCCCGTCGCCGTTGCGCGGTTGGCTGGCCAGCCCCAGGCTGAGCAGCGGGCGCAAGCGCGATTCCGCATCGGTGAGCGGCGTGCCCAGCAAATTGATAATATCGGCCTGCAGGTTGCTAAAAAATATCTGCAGGGCAGCTTCATTTTCCAATTCCGGGGCAGCGGAAAATTCTTTTTCCAGAACCCAATCCACCTTGCTGCCGTAGCGACGCGCCTCGCGAATAAAGGCTTTCGCTGAACTGCTATTGTCTTTCAACAAATCAATACCAACGCTGTTAATTTGCTGCAGCTTGCCACTGTTGCCAATAGTTAACCCAAAGTACGCGGTGCGCGAGAAGGTACTAAAATCAAACGCCAATGGAGTTTCGGTGGTTTTCCAATAGGGGAAAATGCCATAAGCCATAGTCTGGATTTCATCCGGCACACAACCGCAATCCTTGCTCGCCCCCGACCAATTAATGGGCTGGTGTTTATAGGCTGGCATAGGCTCTGAATAGAGTTTATCGATAGTGGACTTTAAATTTTTATCGTAGTAATCATTTAATTTTCGATAGAAATTTTCGGTGCAGTATTTATCCGTTAAGTCACCCGGCTGGATAACGCTTTGCAAGTATTGTTTGATTTCGGCGATGTTAGCTTTTTCAAGCGATTTATCAATCGCATTGGATTTATCCTGCTTGCAAATATCCGCGGCTTTCAGGATTTTATTTTTGGCGGCCATATGCAATAGCTGGCCCTCGGGATATTCGCGATCTTTCAGGTCTTGCAACAACTCAATTACCGGCGCCGCTACTGGCCCCTGCGCGAGGGGCAATTGGCTTGCATTAATATCGGCTGCTATCCAATAGTCCTGGCGCGCCAGCAGCTGCACTTGCAATACTAACCGCTCTGCATTAACCAACTCCGGTGCAGCAGCGCTGGCTGGTGTTTGGCCCGCTGCGGATGAAGCAGCGGCCGAGGTTGGCGTAGTGACTTGCGGGTTTGCATTGTTGTTGACACTGGTCACTGCCGAATTGATGGCTTTGGTAAGCGCAGGTAAATCAGCAAAGGTTTTTTGTGGTAAGGCTTGCAGCGCCGCAAAGAGTGCATCGCTGATGCCCTGCTGGTTTAGCGTATTCAATACCTGGTCGCTAAGTTCATAGCGGGTTTTGGTTTGGAATTGCGCCAGCAGTGCGTCACCCAATTGTTTGGTTTCAGCTTCAGATAATCCAGCTAATAATTTGGCTATTTCCGCCTGCACATCCGCCTTACTCGTGAATTCTTTGCCTTTTAGCGTTTCAATGGCCTTGGCGGTAATTTTCGCGGATGCCGATGCTTCTGCCATCGCCGCAAAATCATCCTCGCGCAACACATACAGTGTGTAGGGCTGGATGGGTTCCGGTGCGGCAGTGGGTTGCGCCTCCGGTACTTTTTGTTCGCCTTCCAGGTAGCAGCGCACCAGTGCCTGCAATTGCTCATCACTGCCATGGGCAAGGGTTTCCTGTACATCAAGATCGCAGGCGCTGTGATGAGTTACACTCCACTGCGCAAAAGGTTTGCTAATCAACGTGGCAGCATCGTCATTAAACGCCGCAGAGAATTTGGCAAGCTCATCCGCACGTCCGGGAAATGCGGAAACCACATCGGTATTAATATCCAATGCAAAACTTTTACAAAAACGCTGCATCCAGGACCAGGTGATTGGCCCAAGAATGCCGTCATTTAGCGGTTTGCCTTTTAAGCCGGCATCGTGTTTCCAATCCGCATCCTGGTGATACAGCTGGTACATATCGGCTTGTACTTTTGCGATCACCGGCTTGGGATATTTTTTATAATCCATTTCGTAACCGAGGCATTTATCTTTATTAACCCGCGCCCCCTCGGGCAAATTTCCCGAAGCGCCTGACGGGGTCTGCGCACCAACGCCTGCTGCCAACAAAAGCGTGGCGACAAACAGTAATTTCACTACCGGCCCCCAACCAGGTTGAAGTGAAAAGATAGGTTCGGATGAAGAAACTTTCATCATGGTCACTTAGAGCGTACGCCCCTCCTTGAGAAGTTCTTTGTTAATGCCTTGTACCAAATCGGCATGCTGGATTTTGTTGCGCTGCTGGCGCGTTGCGCGTATCGCCGCGTAGCGGGCCACGTTGGTGAGTGAGCCACCGGATAATTCATATTTTTCTGCCAGTTGCTGCAGGTTGACGTCATCGGCCAAAAACTGACTGTTGGGAAATAAATTTTTCAGCAGACGTAAACGCTCCACTTCATCGGGCAGGGGGAAATAAATAATCGATTGGAAGCGACGCGCAAAGGCTTCATCAATATTGGCTTTGATGTTACTGGCCAGGATCACCACACCCGGAAAATCCTCTATGCGTTGCAGCAAATAGGAAATTTCCTGGTTGGCATGGCGGTCATTGGAGTTGCTGGTTTGGGTGCGTTTGCCAAACAGTGAATCGGCTTCATCGAAAAATAAAATCCAGTTTTTGTTTTGCGCCTGGTCAAATACGCCGGCGAGGTTTTTTTCTGTCTCACCGATATATTTGGATACCACCATGGATAGATCAATGCGATACACGTCCACGCCCACGCTCGCACCCAACAAGGTGGCGGTGAGTGTTTTACCGGTACCGGGTGGCCCGAAAAATAAACTGCGATAACCAGGCTTTACCGCGCGCGTTAATTCCCAGCGATTAATCAACTCCTTGCCCTGCTTGAGCCAGGTGTGCAGGTGATCAATTTCCTCCATCACATCCTGCGATAACACCAAATCATTCCAACTCAAGGGGCTGGTAATTAATTTCGCCGGGAATTCCATGCTGTAATCCGGTTTGTGTACCTGACCATGGGTGCAGCGATGCAAGGTTTCCGCACTCACCGAAATAGTCGCATTTAAAAAGGGTTCGCCCGCTGCCTGGTGCTCGAGCTTGAGCAAGCCCTGCTGTAAAAAGTAATGATGCTCATCGAATAATTGCAGCGCCGCGAAACGTCGCTCCAGATCTTGCCCGGCGAGTAAAAATACCGCTGTCTCTGCACTGGGTAAAAAGCCGCTGTGAGCCTTGCCGCGCCAGCCGCCAAATTCGGTATAGGCGCGGCCGGTGATTTGGCTCTGGGTGAAAAAAATATCCAGCGCTTGCGGGCGCACATGGGGAATCAAACACAAAATAAATACCAGGCGCTCATCAAACCCCATGCCATAGCGACGCACCAGTTGCGCATATTCGGAATTGTCCTGCGCTAAATCCGGCGCTGCAATGCTGCGAATATCGGCGGTGGCAGCCTGGATTTCGGGCGAGCCAAAATAATGGGTGAAACGCAGATTGAGCACATCGGCAAACCAATTGAGTTCGCGCTCGAGTGTCGCTGCGTTTTGTTGACTAACCGTATTAACCATTGTGTCTATTCACTGTGTTTGTTCACTGTCGTTAAATAGTTTTGGATCTATCCCGTTAACTCAGGATTGTTCGCGCCATGACACGCGCAGTGGTCTGTCCATCCAGGCGTGTTTGATCATGGAAATATTCCAGGGCAAACGATCCAGCAACATATCAAAAGTGCGCTCTTGCACTTTTAATCGCCAATAATCTTCATCCAGAATCAACCAGCCCTGACGCTGCATAAAGGTTTCGCGCAAACCCGCCACTGATGTTGAACCCAGCGCTTTCCAGTGCTGGATCATGCTTTGCAACATCTGCTCAATAACCTGTTGTTCCTGCTCGGTAACGTCTATGCCGGCGCTAATGGGCATGCTGGTACTAATGCCGCACAAAATTTTATTGAGTGTTAATTCGTATTCCGGCGTTTCACTTTGGCCAGTCACCATGTATTGCAATAAATGCGCAGCGCGGTCGGCCGCACCCGGGTGAATAAATTTTCCGTCTTCCAATAAATTAAACATGGAAAATAAACGCGGCAAGAAGGGCGACGCCAATACCATACCCACGTTGTTCAGGTGCACACCGGCTTCAAAATTCAACACAGGTTCTTCCGACGTATTACCATCGTTAAGTGACATGCTTGGGCGCGCGGCAGCTACCGGTTTTAACAATGCGAGGCGACGCTCTGCTAACTGCAACAGCCGTTGGCTATCGGCAAAGCCAATCGTCGCCGCTAATTGCTCGCAGCAGGTTTGCAATAATTGCGCGGCGTCCAGTGGATTGGCTGGCCCAAACAAACGCGCAAACACAAATTCCCAGCGCGCCTGTTTCAGCAGCAGTGGATCGGCAGTGGGCACCAGCAACGCGAGCGCTTCACTGGCGAGTTTCACAATTGGATCCAGCGCGGCAAAAGGCGCAGGCTGCAAGCGCTGCACAATTTGATGCAACAAATGGCCGGGCACTTGCTGGATCAATCGCTGCGCGCAAACGGGTTCACGCAAAACGCGCAGCCATTCCTGCGCTTGTGCCTGGCTAAAGTGTTGCAATAATAAATTGACGTGCTGCTGCATCTGTTGTGTGTTTAACGCTGTCGATTCGCGCAGCAGTTGTTCCAGGGTAAGTTCCGGTGTACGCAACATTTCTCCATGTCCTGATGCTTCTGTATCCGCATTTGAGCTGTAATAACTATCACTCTGCTCAGGGAAAATAATGTCCTGCTCATTCGCTGGATTAGCATTTGCTTGATTGGCAGTCGGCTGATC
Organism: Cellvibrionaceae bacterium; assembly: GCA_021151615.1. Classification (GTDB taxonomy): domain Bacteria; phylum Pseudomonadota; class Gammaproteobacteria; order Pseudomonadales; family Cellvibrionaceae; genus Cellvibrio. The sequence continues at coordinate 14,613 of JAGKXA010000027.1, forward strand.
GACTTTCAGTTTATCAAGCTGAGCAGGTTGCTCAAATGATGATTGTGCAGCTGTTTCTGTTGATGCTTGCACACTGGTTTCAGGTAATGGCGTAATAATTCCGCTCGCAGAATTACTTTCACGCGCTATCAGGTCGCGTTCAGTGTTATCAATTGTATTTACCTGATTTACGTCCTGATCAACTGCCGTGCGGCGAATAAAGGCTTCCATATCCAGCGGCAGATCTGCCAGAAGGGCATGAATTACCTGCTGATAAAAATAATTGGGATCAATAGCATCACCAGCGTTGCGGCGAATTGCCTCGCGCAACTCAGCGTGATGACTTGTGTCGCCGCCTTTTGCCTGTAGCGATTGCTCTACCAAACGCTGCCAGTAATAAAGGCTCATGTGCAAACCAAAGGGATCAATTCTGCCCGCGCGCAATTCCTGCACCAGTTGCGCAAGGCGCTGACGGGTTTGCTGTGCAGAATCCGGACCTGCATCCTGCATTGGTAATTCTGCTAGCGACGACTGCACAGCTTGTTGATTGTGATCAATCGATTCAGCTTGAGAATACGGCTGTGTCTCGTTATTAACCGAGGCCTGATTTAACTGTGGCGCGGCGTCAGCCGCTGCAGAAGCATCAGCAATATTATCGCGTGCAGCAGTAGTGCGATTTACGGCGGCAATTGCATCCAGATCAATTAATTCATCGTCGATCAAACCCAGCAGCACCTGGCGGAAAAATGTTGCCCGGTTAATTTGCGCACTGGTCTGTTCATCAACCGCCACGAGAAAATACTGGCGAAACTCCGGCGAAAAATTCGGACTCTGCTTTACAAAGCTATCAATCAAACGTGCCATCAAGGCTTCATGGGCAGGTAATTGTGCACGCCGTTGAGGGCTATGTTTTAACTGCATACACCATTCAAACAATTCCTGCGCTGATTGTTTGAGTAGTAAATCAACGGGGATTGAATTGGCAGGCGCAGAAGTAATAATTGGTGAAGTATTCGATGCTGCATTAACCTGCAATTTCTTTGCAACTGGCAGATCCACAGCGGATAACAAATCACTTTCTGATACATCAGGTGGCGGTGTTGTCGCTAAGGCTATTGCAGTAGTTACAGGATCTGTTGCAGAGGATTTTTCTACACCTTTTTCAAAAGGTGCGACACTTGGGCCTGCTTGCGCACTTGCTGCGCCAGAATCCAACAGGTTGCGCCATAAAAAGCCCAGCGCGGCCACCGGCAGCTGATAGGCTTGTGCATAGTGACGAGTGAATTGTTGCAATAATTCAGCGGGTGCAATACTTGGGGAGGATTGGTCTGGTTGTGAAGGGTTTGCAGCTAATCCGTTTGACGTGGAACCCTTTGCTGCTGAAATGGTTGTTGCAAAAATAGTGTCTGGCGATGCAGAAGAAGACCCAAACAGAATTGCAGAAATAATAGCGTAGGCTTCGCGTAGCCAGGCTTCCGTTGTGGTTGCTTGCGCTTTGCCACCGGCGGCTATCGCGCCGATTGCACCAGCAGCATCCGCTTGATGACCAAATTCTTGCGCTGAACTAATCGGTTCGTTTTGAACGCTAATGGCACCTGTTTGTAAACTAATCGCTTCCTGATGCAAGTGCGCAGAAGCCTTAACCATTTTTGCCAGCCAGGATTGGTACGCAGGTGCGATTAACACCAGCAACTGCTGAATGCTTGTCAGGGTTAACCTGGGCAGCATTTGTTGGCGAATACTTGCAATGGCCCAGTAGCGGCGCACCGCAGTGACAATTTCCGTCCCGCTCGCCGCAATGATCTGCGGCCACAATGTTTCCAGCTCCTGCGCTGAACCCTGCACAAAAACCCCGTGGATTTTTTTCAGCAGCAACTCTATCGTTGACGCATCCTTTTTTAGGGCATCTTTGTTTAACGCATTTTTATTTTCCGAGGCTGGCGCTAATGACTCCGGTGGCTGCAATTCGGAAAGCAATAAATCGCCAACTATTGAATCGGCTAGCGGATTATCTGGATCAAGGTTGTCTGATGCAAGACTGTCTGATACTGAATGTTCTGCGGCAGAAGCCTGCGCTACAAATTCGGTTGTATCTGGCTGGGTGAATTCACTTGCAGGCTCATACCCGTCTCCCTGCAACACTTGCTGCCATTGCCGATGTAATTCGCGCGCAGGAATATCACGCTGGATAGCGACATGAAATACCAATTCACTGAAAAATTTTTCCAGCGATGCCACTGCAATTGGCTCAGCACTATCATTTACCGATCCGGTGAAAATCAGGTTGGCCATAATTTCATACATGCGGCGCAGCCATTCGCTGGCTGTCATCGCCTGGCGTTGCGCGGGCATTTCATCCGCGATATGCGCTGACTCGAGCTGTTCGATAACCGCCAGGTAATTGTGCGCATGCCGGGCAACACTGTGCAGCAGGGGAGCCAGATCCGGAGCCAACAACAGCAAGAGTTCGTTGTGCATATCCAGCGGCAATTTTAATAATAATTGCTGACGCAACTCTGCGCTCACTAGATAGTGTTTTAATCCCGCAATTAATAATGGCTTATGCTGCGTTTGCCATTGGCGCCAGTTATTTTCCAAGAGCGCAATATCGCCGCGAATTAATGTCTGCGCCAATTGCTGCTGCAGGGTTAATGATCGCGTTTTTAATGACTGCTGACGCAATGATTCAACGGACGATAATTGCGCCGACTCTGCTTGTTCTTGCTCAGATTGCGCAGGTGCAGATTGCACTGATGACTGCATCAACGATTGCATCGGCAATTCTGCCGTAGGCACAGATTGCGCAGAAGACTGTGCTGCGAAGGGTTGTGCAACTGGCTGTGACTCTAGCAAAACGGTAGAACCGGATTGCGCATCCACGTTAACTTGTACCGCTGGTTGCTCTCCATATTCCACTACCGGGGAATTGTCGGCGTTCAAGTTAGGATGTTCTTGCAACAGCACATTTAACTGCGTTTGCAATTGCAACCAACTCGCTGGTGCACTGGAGCTGGCAAAAGACGTTTCCGCCCAGCTGGCTTGTTGCACTGTTTGAATAAAGGCCCGCGCTTGAAGCGGCTCTAGCTTGCGCCAATCTTGCATCAGCGATTGCAACCATTGCTGTTGTGCAAGCTCCGGCTGGGCCAATGCAATCTGCAAAATAAATTGCCAGAGTGTCTGCACTTCCGTCGTGGATGTACGTGCGGCTGAGGTCTGCCAGATATCCAGCAGCGCCAGTGCCATCTCTACCTGCTGTGGTGCCAACTGCCGCAACAACTCAGTTCTATGGCGCTCGGAAAATTGTTTGACCAGGCGCGCAATTAATTCGCGGCGATTGGGTAATGCGCGCAAGCGCGCAGCTATATGTTGCTCAGCCAGCAACGATTCCAGTAATTGTTGATGCAGACTGGAAGATTTTGCAGAAACAGAATGCGAATGCGTGTGCAGTTGCTGCGCGGTGAGTTGCCCGGTGCGCAAATAATCCAGCAGGAGTGTTAATGCAGCGCCGGTTTCGGTTACCCGGTTGACCATCAGGTTCTCGCGCTGCTCGGTCTGCAAAGGCAAGCTTTGCGCCTTAATCAAGTGCGTTAACTTCTGCACTAATTGTTCGCGAATAATCTGGCGGTAATCGCTCGCGGGTAAATGACCAAAGTCAAACACCAATTGCTCAAAACGAATGATCTGTTCGCCCGGTGCGTAAAACGAAAAAAGCTCATCCAGCGCCGGCAATAATTCATCGCTCAACCAGCGCGCCAGGCTCGCGCGTTCGCGCTGCTCCAGTGGCTTGCTGCCAAACACCAGTTCCACCGCAACATCATCAATGCAGTGATGGGTTTGACGAAAGGCTGCGCTGGGCAATTGCCGGGCTTGCATGGCTTAAATCCAGTAAGAAGGCGATGGCTGGTTTTCCTCCAGCCATCGCCGCACGGAAGTTGCCGCCTGATCCAAAGGCGCGCTGCAAGAGGGTTGATCACTATGCGCGTGTTCCTGCTCATAGCTGTGCAGGGCATCCAGCCAGGACCTATAAATTTTTTCGAAGGCTTGCATTTCTGCCAGGTTCAGCCAATAGACCTGCGGGAATAAATGCGCAGGCAAAAAGTTGGCAATGGTTTTTTCCGCAAACTGGCGAAAGGCTGGATTGGCAAAACGCGCAGTCCATTTGGGAAAAATAAAACTCAAGCGGCAGTGATAAAAAGCATCGCCCGGACGCACATAATCTTCTACCCGTTCATCTTTGGGGGCCGTGCGCGGGCGCAACAACAAATGTTCCAGCAAATAAAACCCTTCGCTGCTGGTATTCAGGTCGGTGATTATTTTTTTGAATTTATGCACATAGTCGCGCGCTTGTTTGCGCTCGGGAAATTCTTTTAGCAATGTCCATAATTTTTTCGGGCGCGAATAAAAATACACCCGTGTGGCCTGCGCGCTGGAATCCAGGCAATAGGCGTTGATATTGGTGCCTTCGCGGATCATGGCCGGGCTCAGGCTCAATGCTTTGTTGGCCGGGGTATAACTCCAGCGGCGAATTTTTTGCTGCTCTTTATCGGTCAACTGGGGCACGCCGCTTGCACCCTCGACCGGCGGCTCACCGCTTTTACACAAAACATCATCATCCAGTAACTGGATATTATGCAGCGCAAAACTTTCGCCCAATGCCACCAGGCTATCCAATTGCTGGATGCCCAACAGAATATTGATTTTTTTATGCAAGCTGCTGATATTGGACGATTGCCAATGGATTTGGCCAGTATCAAAGGCACCACCGCGATTTTGGCTAATATCGGCCAAATGCAGGAGCATGCGAATTTTATTATCAATGGCCCAGTACTGCGGTTGCTCCTGGTGGTAGTAATTAAAATGCAGCAAGGATTCCTGGGAAAACTCTTCGCCGTAGAGCGCAAGCAGCGTATCCAGTGCGCGACTTTTGCGATCGTACGCCGGGTCATAGTGCCCCTGAATATTTTCAATAGTGCCCAGGTTAGTGACAGGATCCTTGTAGAGCGCTGTGAAATTGGGAATTGCATGATTATCCAGATACTGCGCAAAATAACTGTGGTTGGGTACTTCACCCAGGCTAAATAATTGTTGCCAGTTTTGCAGTAGCGCCAGCATATTCGCGAGCAACTGTTCAAAGGGATACAAATAGGCTTTGAGTTGTTGCGCCGCCTGCTTGCGCGCGGGCGTTTCGCTTGCCGGCATACCGGCGGAATTGATACCGTAAATATTGGGAAAGTGATGTTGAATGGAATAATAGGCCAAAGTATGTTTTTGCCGGCCCTGGGGCAATACCACAAATTGCGCAGTGTCAGTTTTGTTGTTGCGAAAAGCGCGATATTCAAATTCCAGTTTTTGCAAGGCGCGCCGCGTTTCATCCATGAGCTGCACCAGGATTTCATCGCGCCCTTTAATCACATCCCTGGCATCGGTCGTTTTGCCGGGATTGAAATCGATTTTCAACCAGCTCTGCTGCTCTAATTCCTGCGGAAATTTCAGGAAGAAGGATTGCTCCATGAGCGCGTTGCCATCCAGCGTTAGGCCGTCCGCATTGACCAACTCCAGGTGATAAACTTTTTTAACACCTTCGATGGCAGAAATAATTCCCGTAAGTTCATCCAGCGCTTTGCCAGGATGACTTTCATTTAAACCTTCACTGTCGATATAACCGTGGTGCGTCAGGGGGCCAGTGAAAATACTGTCCAGACTATCGTGTAACGCCAGGGTTTCGTAGCGCTTCACGCGCACATTGGAAGAAATTTTGCGGGCGACCTTAAAAAATACATCGGCATAAATATCGGCACTGGCGCGCGTGCCCGTGGTTTCAATCACACCTTTTAAAAAACAGGCACTGCTACGCTCGATGCGGATGCGATAAATATCCTCACCCAGATTGCGATTCTGCTGGAACACGCGCAACACTTTTGTGCGAATTGCCGCGCGGTAGTCATCGGTATATTCCGGGCCTATTAGCGGTTGCAATAACTTGAGCGAAATGTCGTAGAGGCAGGCACCATAGTTGCCGGGCTCATCTACCGTAGTTACACGCAGCGCATCAATTTCCGGCACTTCATCCAGAATACGTTTGCAATAATCTTCTGCAGTTACCGGCCGGCTTGGAAAAATTTCCTGGGGTTTATGGAGCGCATACTGATGCAAATCTATCTGTCCACGCTCATTGGCAAGGTAATCGGCGATGGGTGATTTCGCCTGAAACGCCAATTCGGTAAGGCCGTAACACAATTGCTCCAGCGCGGTAACGCCCGGATCATGCAGGTTGTAATCAGTCCAGATATCGCCAGCGAGTTGCTGCGCATGCTCAATGCCCTGGCTGCGCAAGCTGGCGAAATCCAACTCATCGGCGCCGGGCACCAAACGTTTGATGCTCTGTTTCTTGAGCAGATCCGGCAGGCTCATGATAGGGTTTCCTGCCGTGCGCTTACCTCATCTGCATTATCCTGCGCTGCAGAGTCAGTGGATACAAACAACTGGTTGTGCAATTGCTGGTGCAAACTCTGGATCAAGCCGCTCACGCGATGGTAGGGCAACTCACCCAGTGCTTTAATGCATAGACTGAAATCCATTTTGCTGATCACAAATAATTGCGCACGATTTTTTTCCACACCCGGTTGGTAAAATTGTTGTGCCTGCTGGTTGAGCGAACCAATCACTTCAAAGACTTTTTTAAACGGTTGTTCCATGAGCGCTTCCAGCACCAGGCCGCTTTGCTCCAGCGTTAAATAAATCTGCAACTCCACTGCGGGTCGGTTTTGCATGGCGGTTACTCCGGTGCGCGGTTGCTATTCATCATTAATGGATCAAACCACTGGCGGGTGAGGTGATAATGAATCCAGATATCCTTGCCGTAGGAACATTGGCTGCGCAGTTGTAACTTGTAATGAAATTGCCCGAGCTCCGGCGCTGCCAGCCAGCGCAATTCCAGGCGATTGCATTTATTACCAAAAAACGCGTGCTGGGTTTCAATGCTGCCTTTACCATTAAATGCGTTCATGGCGCGCGCATGGATTAACGCGTATTTGCCATCGGAATCCTGGCCGCCAACACCGGCAACTATTTCAAATACTTCGCAACCGGTGAGCGGGCTGGTGATATCGTGCCATTCGCCATCGGCCGGCACCGGAAATTCGCCCGCTTTACCCATGCGCCCGCTGGCCGCCACTGTGCCTTCAACATCCAGGGTGTACTGCGGATTTTCCTTATTAATGCCCACGGCAACACGCAGCGAATTATTGTTCTCTTGCTGAGTGCCGTGACTGTATAAACTGATCACGTGCGGGGCTGCTGGTGTGCCTATGTGCAACTGGTTGTCGCCACTGCCCAGCTCCATAAACCACTGCGGACTTTCCACCGCGATATTTTTATAAAAACTCAGCAGGCGCCCCGAGCCCATCAACTGCGAAATTTTCAAGCCATCGCGACTGGTTTTATCAAAACCTTCCTCGAGGATATTCACCATGGAATCAATTAAATTGGAAAAGTCCTGTTCCGACGGCATTTTGCCGCGTTTGAATTTATTTTTAAGCGCGTTTCTATCGAGCTTTTCCATAATGCAATCCGTCAGTTACTCAGGGTTGTTGGTAACAATCTGTTTGGCTATTCAGAAATAATAAAGGTACTGCCCACTTCCAATTCATCCACACCGGTGCGCTCCGCGGTAATCTGGTTGTGCAAATCCGTCGTCAGCAAATAGTGTTGGCTGATGGGCACAGCGGTGCTCCAGTAGTAGGTGGGTTTAAAGGTGTGGTTAATTTCCCCCGGCCGGGTATTGGCCGCTGTGTCATCCAGCAAAAATAAACCATCGCTGCGCGGGGCAATGCGCAACAGCGAAAAATCGGTTACGTGATCTATGTAATCCAGATTCTGGATAAAGGATTTAATTTCCTGCTCGCTCAGGCTCCAGCCGAAGTGCACATAGTTGCCTTCCGCCGACCAGGGCGAGAGATAATCGCACAATGCCTGATTTAATAAATTCTGGTGACGACCGGCGTGCAAGCCTTTGCGAAAGTGTACCGCGCAGCGCACCTGGATTTGTTCATAGAGTGGATTTTCCACCGCAATTTTTACTACCTCGGGCGCGAGTGCCTGCACAAATTCCCGTATGGCTAAAATGCTATGACCATCAAAGAAAGGCTGGTAATTGTGCGCATCGTTGGGGTCTGGATAGGGCACCACAATAATTAAGATATGGCCGGGACAAATCGGCTCTGCCGCATCGGCGCGCAGGTTGGCGAAACATTTCACTTTGTAAACTTGCGGGAATGCTTCAAGAATCAGCATTTCATAATCGAGTGGAGCGAGGGCGCGATTTTTATGGCGCAAGCGCTCACTGATTCGACGGCGCAAATGCGCTTCGCTTTCTGCTGGCACACCGCCAAAGGAATTGCTTATCTGTATAACGCTGTTAATACCCGCAATACTTTGGCGTGGGCGTTTAATCGTATCGGCCACTAACTGCATAGGTTGTGTGGCGGGGGGATGATCGCCCGCTACCCAGCTGGCTTTTACTGCTTGTGCGTAGACAGAAAAAATTTCACTAAAATGCGCGAGGCAATAATCGGCCGTAATTTTTAGCCAGAACAAATCGCCCGGCATAATGGTATTGCCCCGGGTCATTTTTTCCGGCATCAATAAAGTCACTATGCCCGAGGTCATAAAGCCCTGGGTGGAATCGCTGAGGATGCTGCGCACATCCATGGGCCGCCACTGGTTTTCACTCAGGTAGTGCCAGCTGATCAAATCACTGGCCGAGCGCAACAAACTTTTATTGTCCTGGTTCAGGCTGGCCAGTTGCGCGTCATCAATCGGTAGCGAATTATTTTTTAAATGAAACAGCAAACTCAATTGCTGGATATCGCTTGCATCAATTCCAATAAACAGCGAACCGGCTTGCGCGTATTGCGGTAAAAAATACAGGCGCGCATGGCGCAAAGGCGAAATCATTTCCCAACCGAGCGGATGCAAATGAAAGTACTGCTCCTTGCTGAGCGCATTTTCAGCGCGGCTGGTATCCGCCAGGGTAATCACCGAATGGGCGGAATAATTGAGGCGAATGCTGTTAATTTCCGGCGTATAGGGCGGGTTGGGCGCTGGCCGCGCAAAACGCGGATGTTTTACGCGCGCGTTGTGCGTCAGCACTTCCGCCAACAAGTTGGTATATTCACGCTGGCCAAATGCGCCAAGTGGCCCTTGCAAGGTAAATTTAAACAGGCCATTGCGCAAAAGCGGCGAGTAGACAAAGCTGCGTTGTTTTTCGGTAACTACATCCTGGCTGGCAAACGGAATCGCACTGAGCGCGGAAAGATTGTGCTCTGCTTTTAAATAGACGCTGCCATTTTTAATATGCTGCGAAAACAGCGGCAAGGTTTGCGGCGCTGACTGCCAGCGACCGTCGGCCAGCACACTGGCATTCACCACGAATTGATTGTTGTCGCGTGCCGTTAAGTAGCCTTGGTACCAGCGCGCAAAGCCATTCACCACACCGGGCAAACCGCTCCATTCAATGTCCAGATTCCAATCGAGCAATTGTTTGCTGCGCGTCTCTTCGTGGCCAACAATAAAATAAGAACCAATTTCCGGCATGGGACCAAAGGGCTGGAAAGGTGAAAGGGGCGAAAGCTGACCGATATTGTTATGCAACAATAGATCGCTGCAGCCACTCACATCTACGCGAATGCGCACTTCGCGCAATACCAGTTGTCGCACTATGTCGTAGGGATATTGCAAATAATTTTCGCGCAGTGTGCAGCGCAGTACCGGCAAAATCGTGGTGAGTTGATCACCGTGAATGGCCGCATTGTAAGCAGCGATGGCCGGTGCATTTTCCGGCAAACAAAATTCGAGGCGCACACTATTGGCTTTTACTTGCGCATCCGTTGCCTGATAGGCAGGTTTGTATTCTGCTATCTCCAGCCAACCGTCTGCCGTGGTTAAACTGATTTGAAACATTTTGCTGAAGTAGGCAAAAAATTTCGCTTTGTCATCAGCAATCGAATCTTTGATATTGGGCAGGTGACGCAAAATATTGGCGAGCTTGCTCCAGGGTTGCGCGCGCAAACTTTCAAACACCAGATCAACCGTAATTTGCCGCTGGCCTTCGCGCAGCAACAAAACCTGGCTCGCCACCGCAAACCCCAGGCGCGCCGCTTGCGCTGCTTCACCCGTGCGGCCATCACCACTGATATCGATGCGCGGCTCACCAAAAAAGGGTTGGGCGATAAATTTATCGCGCTGCTTTTTGTCCGCGCGCGGTTCAGCGCTGATTTGATTCAACCAGCCACCATCGGCCAACTTGACCAGATGACGTTTGGTAATTCCAGCAGCCTTGCCTGATTCAAGCGCGTTATTCCCAGCGCTGGCAAGCAGCGATTCACGCTCGCTCAAAATCGTTTTGGAGCGCAAATCCAGATTGACGCGCGGAAAAAATAAACTGTACAGGGATTTCACTTCGGCATCGGTAACCAGTGTGTCTTCATCGCTGGTGTAGATAATGTCGCGACTGGCGCTGTCGATGCCGGCAAAAAATTCAGTGCCTTTGGGTAGCGGGATATAGCGTTCGCGCACACCCGGCCCCATCACCAGGTAGACAGAATCCGGTTGCGCCGGACGCGCCCTGGCTTGCAGGACCTGATTAAAATAAAAATCGATAAAGTTGAGCGTGAACTGATTAACCCGGTGTTGCAGTTGCTGATACAAACGCGCAAACACCACCCGCAGCGCGAGCGCCGGGTCATGGTTTTGGCTCTGCATCGAAGGCGACAAATGCGCGCGCGCACCCGCCTGCGCCATATTCACCGCCTTGAGCAGTGAAGCGTAGATAGAGCGCAGGGCCATTTCGTCCAGCCCTTGTTTCGGTTCCGCCCATTGCCCGGCTTCGTCAACCATTAAACGCACAAAGGGTTCCGACAAATTGCGCGATTGTTTAATGCGCTCGGGCATAGCGCCGTAGATGCGTACAAACTCGCGCGCTAAACCGCGAATCACACTTTCCAGCAAACCGTGCATGGCCTCGCCGGCGGCACTTTGTGCATGGCGCAATAAATTCCACCAGCGATCAATTAAACACGCCAGGCCGGAGACAGAAGCTGGATTCCTGGCTTCGGTTACTATCCATTCGAGTTCACCCAATTCCTGGTGCAGGCGCGCTTTGAATTGTTGCTCCAATGCATGGGTGTTTACCGCCAGTATTTGTGCCATGACAATAATTTCATCGCGCGCAAATAACACCGGGTCAATTTCATCGGCTGGAAAATCCACACCGGGCATTTGCACCAGGCGCGCGTAATCCTGCATTTGCGTCAACAGCTCTTCCAGGCTCATTTCATCCACATTGAAATAGCCGCGGCGCAACGCCGGCAAATCGCGACGCTGCTGACTCATGCCGTCGCGGACATGCAGCTGCAGGGCAGGCTTGGTGGCGTGTGCTGACTCTGCCATCAGTGGCCCCTATGTGCCGGGATAAATTTCATAGTGCGACTATTAGTGTTCCTTGCGGTTTCCTTGATTGATTTTCTTGTTTCAAAACAATTGGCTGGTTAAACCTGCCTTAAATAGAAACGTTGCTGGCTTCGTAAATATAAAATGGATACACCAGGTTGTAGCGGTTGTTGGTGGAGCGCACGCGATAAACAATGTTCAGTTGTACTTTTCCTTCCAGATAATCGTCATCGTTAATATCGATATTTTCTACCGTCACACGCGGCTCAAAAAATAAAATCGCTTTTTCCACCAGGTCGCGCATCACGGCAAAACTGCTTTCATCCAGGTTATCGAATACATGGGCTTTCAAACCACAACCATAGGCAGGCTGCATAACGCGCTCGCCGGGCGTTGTGGACAATAAAATCCACAGGCTCTCATAAATATCCTGCTCGGCCGATACCGTGACCAAACCATTGCTGGTAAATGTCGGTGGAAAACTCCAACCAGTTCCGAGAAAGGATTTTGAGTGCATAAGTTCACATTTAATTTGTATTAACGATCTTCCAGTAAAGAATAGTGTTCGATTCAAAACCGTATGAGGCATGGATGCCGATTCGAGCCTACATGGATGTATTCACGGCGTGTTTTGAATTGAACACTATTCTTTACCCACTCAGATACATCAATTAACCACCAATCATTACTGTCGGCATTCCCAGTACAATATTGCCGCCATGGGCGGTGCTATCGCCCATGCGCGCCGCTGGTCGGCCGGCGATCATCACCGTGGCAGAACCTTTCACAATCGAATCCGGCGGGCCAACGCACACGCACATATCGCCCACCACTGCCGCCGGCAAACTGCCAATCAATACATTGGGCACACAGGGGCCGGAAATCGGCCCGCCCACATGGGGAACAGGCCCGGTGGTCATGGGGCAAGCGTGCATATCAGTAATTCGCGCAGCCGGTGGCATAGTGTTTTCCCATCAACAATGTCATCAATCAGTTAATCATCACCATTGCACCTTTGATGGTGGTGGTGCCCGCTGCCGAAACTTCGGCGGTTGCGCTGCCTTTTGCGGTAAAACCCACATTGGCCGTCGCAGTAATATTTAAACCGGTTTGCTTGATATCCATTTGCGCGGTGGCCTCAATATTATTCGTTGCATTGAGCACAATTTTTCCTTGCGCCTTGAGCGTAATATCTTTGGGGCTGTCGAGCGTGATACCCGCCGAATCCAGGGTGACTTTGTTGCTGTTTTGGTCTTGCAACAAAATCGATTTGCCTTCATCGCTAATCACAATCTGGTTATTAGCCGGTGTGATAATGGTGATGATTTTTTTCTCTTCATTGAATTCCACTTTCATTTTGGTGCGCGTCACCAGCGCCTTGGTATTGTTCGCGGCTTCCGGTTCATAGGCAGGTTTATTTTTACTGGAATACAAACTGCCGAGTATTACCGGGTGCGAGGGATCGCCATTAAAAAATCCCAACACCACTTCGTCGCCAATTTCCGGCAGAAAAAATGCACCAAAGGTGTTGGATGAATAAAAATTTGCCAGACGCGCCCAAAAGCCATCGGTGGTAGCACTCATCTCCGGAATTGAAACCTGGATGCGGTATTGGCTTTCCGGATCCGCATCCAATTTCATTACTGTGCCCACATGCAAACCGTTGATACCGGCATTTAGGCCAGCGGCCAGCGGCGCTTCCAATTCATTGGCTTCGGTAAACCAATTGGGCGACATACCAAATTCGGTGCGCGTAATCCAATTGCCATCGGCAACGCGGTGATGCACGCCGCTGACAAATGCGCTGCCATTAAAGCGATCGCCAACACCAGCCAGCTCAAGAATGACACCGGGTTTTGCCAGCGCACTGCCTTGAAAACTGACGTAGCCGCGAATGCGCGCCAAACCGGATTTTAATTGTTGGGCTTTGGCCCAGGAGGTCAGCAAGCTGCTGTCTTGCGGGATTGTGCTTTGCAAACGGAAATCGCTCACGGCCAATACACTCGCAAGTGTTGCCGAGGTGATGTTGCCCTGCTCATTCAAGGTTTGCGGCGTAGCGGTTTGTTGCAGTAATTGATGGCTGGCGAGATCCCATCCATTGCTGGTGACATTACTGAACTGATGGCGCGCATCCAGCTCGGCATTAAAC
>JAGKXA010000533.1 GCA_021151615.1 Cellvibrionaceae bacterium
CTTGAAATTCACGCCGATGGCGAACATATCAGCCAAACACCCGCGCAATTTAAGGTGATCCCCCAGGCGCTGGAAGTTATCTGCGCGGCCAATCCGCATGAATAAATCGGCTACACGAATAAACAGGCAACATGAATAAACAGGCAACACAAAAAATTGGCAAGTGAAATAACCGGAGGGAACAACATATGTTTCGTTTGTTATCTGATCTTGAAGTGTCGTTTAACGAATTACTGGTGGCCTGCCGCGAATCGGTAGATCACTTTCGCGATGCAACCCGAATTTTGGCCGCCGAAAAAATTGCGCAGGAATTAACGCAGATTGCCGATGCGCGCGAAAAATTTATTCCGTTATTGGAGCAGCGAATCCGGGAACTGGGCGATTTGCCTGCAATGCCAGACCCGGACAAGAAGGATAGCGAAATGCTACTGCATCACATAGGCGCCGCTGTTTCAGATGATTACACCAATGCATTATTGCAACAGCGTATTGATGCAGAGAAAAAGATACTGGACTTGATCGCTAAAACCCGCACCCATGACGAACACAATACCAGCGATGAACTGTTAAATAATCTGCGCACACATGCGGGTAATACCATTGAAAAACTGTCTGCGTTCGCCGAACAATCACCGCTGTAAATAGCCGTTGCGAATTATCGGTGTAAGTTGTTGCTATTCAGTCCAACTCCAGGTTTTAAATAACCAGCCCACACCAAAGGAAACACTCCAGTAATCGCCGGTTTCAACTAATGGACTATCGTAAAATACGGCATCGCGCAAATTGTCGTAACGCAGGCTCACACCGTAAACCAAATTGCCCTGTTTGGAGGAAACGCCCACTTCCGTGAAAGTGCCGCTAAATCCATCGTCCGCAGAATATTCTGGCCGTGTGGCAGTGACATATTGCGGCGCAACATTGTAGTAATGTTGGTGGTAACGATCCGAACCATAGAGTGCGCCTACATCCAGAGACACTCGCCAACGATCAAACACGCGCGGCTGAATCCAGGTCAGCATAGGGTTGGCAACGTAACCGATATATTTGCTATCACTGCCGATCGCAAACGCAGGCCGCACTGGCAAACGCAAAATCAACCCGCGATTAAATCCATGCCCGGTTAAATCAATATTCACCGATGGCCCCAACTGGAATTCAGATTCCAGTTCCGGCATACCTGCGCGCAAACTGTTGTCTTCCGCTCCATCGTTTAAGGCTAAATCGGCACTGATATTAAATTC
>JAGKXA010000534.1 GCA_021151615.1 Cellvibrionaceae bacterium
GTATCCAGACGATGTAAGGTCGGTACCAGGCGCCTTCCGGGTTGATAATCCAGTTAAACAGGCTGGGTGAAAATATATAGGCAATCAGCAGCAGTAATATGACCAGGCGTTGATTGTTCATGATTTATAGATCCAGAGTGGCGCGGGTGCGCAACCAGGTTGATGTTATTGTTCTCGGCCTGTCAGCTTGTCTATTACAAGTCGTTATCCAGGTATAAGTGGCTCAGGCCCTTGATCTTATCCCTGTGCCAGTAATGCAATCCCCAGTCCAGAATTTCGTTGGTTGAAGCATCCGCCAAATCGGCGGGCGGATTTTGCCCTAAAAACTCTAGCCCACGCCACAGGTTCCTGCTTGCCGCTTGAGCGTCTATGGCGCGAGCGTGATTTTGCTTGCTCAGCTTCTGGCCATTTTCCTGCACTGCCAATGGCACATGGCCAAAGGCGGGTAGCGGTGCGCCGAGCAATTCAAAGAAGAACAGTTGGCGACCGGTGACCTCCAGTAAATCTGCGCCGCGAATCACGTGGGTAATTCCCTGGGCAATATCATCCACCACAACGGCAAGTTGATAGGCATAAAAGCCATCGCGTCGTTTTACTATCTGGTCGCCCGCGTGAGTGCGCAGGTTTTGTGCCTGGAGGCCCTGAATCAGGTCATGGAAGTGGATTTCATCGGCACTGGAATAGCCCTCAATACCATAGAGTTTGAGGCGCAATGAATAGGGTTGGGCCAGGTTGACCGGGTGATTGCGACAGTGGCCGTTGTAGATGCCGCCCATGTTTGATAGATCCTGGCGTGAGCAGCCGCAGGGATAAGCCCAGTGGCGGCTGACCAGGCTTTCCAGGCAATCCTGATAGGCCTGGTGCCGCTGGCTTTGGTAGATAACCTCGCCATCCCAATTCAGCCCATGCCCCTCAAGGCAGTGCAGGATGGCAGTTGCTGCGCCCGGCTGTTCGCGCGGCGGGTCAAGATCCTCCATGCGTACCAGCCATTGTCCGCCATGGGCTTTAGCATCCAGGTAACTGGCGAGTGCAGTGACTAGCGAGCCGAAATGCAAGGGGCCAGAAGGCGATGGGGCAAATCTGCCGATATAGGGAGTTGATGCTTGAGTGGAGGCGATAGGGGTGGGCATAGCGATGAGGTGGGCGAGCCCACCTCCGAGGCCAGCGGATTAGCCGCCGATTTGTTTTTCTTTGATTTCTGCGAGGGTTTTGCAATCTACGCAGAGGGTCGCGGTTGGGC
>JAGKXA010000535.1 GCA_021151615.1 Cellvibrionaceae bacterium
ATTATTTGGAAGGAGGTTCCGGTGTTGACCAGTTTGTGGGTGGTGATGGCAATGACACAATGGTGTGTGCCTGGGAAGATGATTATGCCTATGCTGGCCAGGGCGATGATATTTTTATCGTAGAAACGCAGGTAATTCATGACACTGAATTGCCGGTAAATAAAGTCAGTTTAAAAAATTCTGCATTTAAAACAGCGGCTGTTAGCAGTTCGTCTGTTTCTTCTTTAAATTCTAATCAAGCGATTCCTGCACCATTAAAAATAGCGTCTACTGGTGGTAACGATACTCTTGCGCTGCGTGGCGTGAGCAATACCAATGACCTTGTTGTAACTGCCCAGGGTGGTGATTTGAGTATCGCTATTGGTCAGAATCGTTTACTAATTGAAAATGGCCTGTTTAACACCGGAATAAATCAAATTGCATTGGGTGAATCGATAAACTCGTTGAATGTTTCAGGTTCAGCGTCTCAGCAAATGTCATTCAATGATTTCATTTTAAATAATTTGCAAACAGTGGTGAATCGTACGGCGCAGGCTCAAGATGAAACCTTGGTGGGTGGGCTTGAGGGAGATATGTTAACTGCCCACATCGGTGGTTCGTTCCTGAACGGCGGTAAAGGGAATGATACCTTACAAGGGGCAGAGGGTAATGACTCGTTAATCGGCGGTGAAGGGAATGATCAACTATCGGGTGGTCATGGTAAAGATACTCTTTATGGTGGTGTTGGCCATGACTTGCTGGATGGTGGTTTAGGTGATGACATTTATCGTTGGAATACGAGTGATGGTAATGACGTTATCCTTGAGTCTGGCGGTAATAACACAATCCAATTGGGAAAACACATAACCGCTGATGATGTCAGGTTGCGTGTTGTAGGCGATGATTTAATCCTCGAACTGGATTCGGGTAATCGCATTAAGGTTCAGGGAATGTTTTCCGGGCCGGCAAATTCTATTAATGCAGAAAAATCCATTCAACAAATCCGGTTTGATGATGGTTCCAGCTGGGATATCAATCGCATCAGTGCAGAAGTTATCAAGGGCGATATTCTGGATGGCAGTGTTACGCCTAATGTAAAAATTCAATCTCAATCCGGTGCTATATCGGCTGCAGGGTTTTTATTGGGTTCCACTGCTAACGATACCCTGAATGGCGGGAGCGGAGATGATTATTTAATAGGCTTGGATGGTGATGATATTTACAACATTAATGTTGGTGATGGTAAAGACACTATTGTTG
>JAGKXA010000536.1 GCA_021151615.1 Cellvibrionaceae bacterium
CGCTGACACCATCCAACGGCATATCCGTTTCGCGGCCAATGCGACGCCACCATTGGCGCATATCCTTCAGCCACTCTTCACCTTTTTCGCTTTTTTGACCGCGCTCTTCCAACTGATACCAGACCGCCAGATTGGTTTGCTCGCCTTTTTCATCTTCCAACCACACAGCAACATAGGGCGTGTGATATTCCGCAACACTCAGCGAGGGAATTTCAACCGATACGGTTAAATCTGCTGCCTGAGTTGAAGCCGCACCAACCAGCACAGCCGCCATCATGGAAAACTTAACCAAACGCGAACGCATAACCATTTTCATACCAGCCTCATCCGTTATTTGTCATTAATGAATAAATAGTAAAATCAACACCCAGGGCAATACCAAACCCACCCCGACCATTGGCCAGGTTGCCGGGCGACCACTGGAATAACGCTGCAACAGAATTAATCCAGTCAGGCAAAAAATAATGCAGGCCACTGCAAAGAAATCGAGAAACCAACTCCAGGCCACGCCGGTATTGCGGCCTTTATGCAAATCGTTGAAATAGGAAATCCAGCCGCGCTCGGTTAATTCGTATTCGAGTGCACCCGTTGCCAAGTCAATCGTCAACCATGCGTCGCCACCCGGACGTGGTAGTGATAGATAAATTTCATCCTCACTCCATTCTGCATTTTTTCCTTCGGTGCGAATGCCTTTGTTGTCGTACAACCAATCGACCAATTCACCTGGCAGTGGTGCTTTTTCTTCATCAGGGATTTTTATTGCTTGTACCAGTGCGGAAGGAACTTCCGCTTCGATACTGGTGACTTGCGGATCAGCTTTAATTTGTGACGCGTGATTGAGTGTTATACCGGTAACGGAAAATAACAACATACCAATCAAACAAATAGCTGAACTGATCCAATGCCATTCGCGCACACTACCCAACCAGCCCCGCAGAAAACCTGTCACTTTTTTTCCGGAATTCATTACACCTGAGCCCATTGCCGTAACAGATTGTGATAGTGGCCAGTCAGGCCAACAATTGCTTCACTGTCGCCCACTTGTTGGCGCAGTGATTGAATATTGCAATCCAATTCGTACAACATATTTCTCTGCCAATCATCGCGCACCATACTTTGCGTCCAGAAAAAACTGCACACGCGCTCCCCACGGGTAACAGGTTCAACCTGATGTAAACTGGTGGAGGGATATAAAATTAAATCACCCGCCGGCAATTTCACTTCGTGACTGCCATAGGT
>JAGKXA010000537.1 GCA_021151615.1 Cellvibrionaceae bacterium
CTGCAAAAACCATGTGCGGATATTCTTTAATGATAAATCGGCATTTATTAAGAAGTCGCTTAACCAGGTTGAAGATCGTTTGCCGCAAAAATTCTTCTTTCGGGCTAACCGACAATATATTATTAACTTGCAAGCTATTCGCGCCATTGAGGAAGGCATTCATGACGGTTACCTGGTCACAATGAATGACGACATGGAAATTGAAGTGTCCCGCCGGCAGGCAATAGACCTTAAAAGCTTACTGAGCCTCTAATTAAAATATTTATCATCCTTATTCATTCTCTGGTTAAAAAACGTAAAACCGGTTTTTACCGCTTGCTAGCGGCGTTATATATTCCCCAGGAACAGATCAACGCCATCAACCAAATAGCATTACGAATGCGGGCAGCTGATCCAAAACAACTAGCTAAAATAAGCAAAAGTGGATTGAGAGAATGAAAAAAACTTCACTGATATTCCTGTTAATAAGCTCAATAACCGCTTGCGGTGGCGGTGGTAGCAACTCCAATAGCACTCAAGGCAGCGCTCAGACCTCCAGCAAAGTGAAATCTGAACCCAGTGTAGCCAGCAGTTCCACACAGAGCAGTGTGATTTCATCATCGAGCCGCTCCTCGTCATCAACAGCAGATACCGCACCGTTAAAAATCATAGGCTACGCCCCTTCATGGTCAACATCAGCTGCTGAAATCCAATACAGCAAATTAACTCATATCAATTATGCGTTTGTATTGCCTAATGCAGATGGCAGCCTGCAAAGTTTACCCGAACCACAACTGCTACGAACTATTGTCAGCAATGCACATGCAAATGGGGTGAAAGTTGTAGTCTCTGTAGGGGGCTGGAATGATGGTGATGACAGAGCCTTTACTGCCTTTGCAAAAACAGCAGAAGGACGAAATCGTTTTACACAGGAGGTTATTGAACTTGTTAGCACCTACCAGTTAGATGGAATTGATATTGATTGGGAGTACCCAAACCCCGGAGAAGAAGCAGAAAGTTTTCGCCTGTTAATGGCCCAGTTAGCCGAAGCCATGCACAGTGATAACAAATTATTAACGGCTGCAGTGATTGCATCAGGCAATGTCGGCAATGGAGTTGTTGCCGAGGTTTTTAATTACGTTGATTTCCTGAACCTTATGGCGTACGACAAAAATAGTGGTGACCACTCCCCCTACTCTTATGCAGAGACATCTATTGCTTACTGGTCTGGACGTGGCCTTGCAAAAGAGAAACTGGT
>JAGKXA010000208.1 GCA_021151615.1 Cellvibrionaceae bacterium
ATAGAATAAGTGCACGTTTCATAAATGCGTCTAATCGATAGTCCAGATGCTGCAAATAATCGTTATTACAGCAACTATGTTTATAAAAAAGCCAGAATCCACGTATCTTTAGCTTAGCAGTTGATCGACATATTGGCGCCGGCAATCACAACGAACAGGATCCAATAATCGAAACGCAATAAAAAAGCACCTGGGGCACAGGTGCTTTTAAAAACGAAAATCCCAAAGTTTATGCGGATCTCACCAGCAAGAGCGATCCATCGACTGCGACAACACAGGCCCGACCACCTTGGCTTACAGACTCAGTGTAGGCAGGGTCCAAACGAGCTTGCCAATCAATGCCCGAGTAACTCACCGCCCCTTGATCACGGGTAATTTCCTGGGTAACAGGTAATATTTTTCCAATCATATCGCTACTGGTATCGCGCCCAACACCAGAGTTTTGAAATTTTTTCAGTGGTTTCCATAACAATGCCGCACTCAGCGCAGCCAGGATTCCTACACTTAACACCTCTATTTCCCAACCAGCGATAACACCCAGCGACACCAGAGATCCCGTTAACAGACAACCGAGGGCCAAAAATAGTAAGGGCCCGCTCATGCCCAGAACACTCAATTCCAATACCAGACAAACACCAGCAATTGCAAAGAGAAGGAAATCCTGATGCTGCACAAAATATTCAACAAGGTTACTCATCAATCACACCTCCTGCTTTATACGCGTGAAGAGTGAGAGAGATTAATCGCTGAGGAAACCGCCATCGCCTGCGCTACTGTATTCACAATATTGTCACTGGTTTTTCCATCCGATAAAACCACAGTACTTTCGTGCGCAATGGCTTTGTGAGCGGCAATAGCCCCTTGGGCGAGATTGAGAGTAATCGCCTTTTGCCCCTCATCAGTTGCAGCAGACTTACCGATAGTAGTTAGCGCTTCAGCTTCAGCAACCGCAACCAAACGAATGGCTTCTGCTTTGCCCGCGGCTTCCAGAATTTGCGCCTCTTTGCTTGCCTCTGCCGCAAGAACTTGTTCGGCTTTTGCAGCTTCCGCATCTAGAACACGCGCTTGCTTTTGCCCTTCTGCAGTTGTAATGGCGGCAATTTTTTCACCTTCAGCCGTTAAGATGGCCGAGCGTTTTTGCCGCTCTGCAGTCATTTGCTTTTCCATGTCCTCTTTAATTGACGGAGGAATTGCAATTTCCAGCAATTCAAACCGCAATACGATCAAACCCCATGGTTGGGTAGCAGACTGCATGGCTTCCTGAATTTTTGCATTGATTGCGGAGCGGTTTTGGAAACAGTCATCCAACTCCATTGAGCCAATAGCGTTACGCATGGAGGTCATAGCCAATTGAGTACAGGCTAATTTGTAGTCAGTGATATTGTTGGTTGCAGCGGCAGCATCAATAACTTTAATAAATAGAACGCCATCAATCATGATCGCAATATTGTCTTTGGTAATTGCAGATTGCTGGGGAATCACCAAAGTTTGCTCCTTCAAATTGCGATCCGCCTCTACTGACTCAACAAAGGGCACAATAAAATTCAACCCGGAACTCAGGGTTTTAGTGTATTTACCAAATCGATAAATGACGTAACCACGGTTTTGCGGTACAAAATGAATGCCTTTTTTAAGGGTATAGAGCAACACCAGCGCAACCCAAAATGCGGGGCTGGCAATAATTCCAAATAAAATATCCATAACCTTATCCTGATAATTGAGTATTTACTGCGAAGATGACACTTATTTAGCTTTTGCTATTTCCTGATCACGCAATTCACGGCGCAAAATTTTCCCGACATTGGTTTTTGGCAGCTCCTTGCGAAACTCAATTAGATGGGGAACCTTGTATGCAGTTAAGGTTTCCTTGGCAAATTTGCGTACCTGCTCAACCGTCAGGGATTCATTGGCGGTCACAATAAACGCTTTTACTGTTTCGCTGCCTTCACCATCAGGCACACCAACAATAGCGACCTCAACAATATCCGGATGATTGCTTAATGCATCCTCCACTTCATTAGGAAACACCTTAAAACCGCTGACATTGATCATATCCTTTTTGCGATCGACAATTTTGATGAATCCATCAGTTTGAATGACTGCAATATCACCCGTCATAAACCATCCATCACTATCCATTACTTCTGCAGTCGCTTCCGGGCGTTGCCAATAACCTTTCATCACCTGCGGGCCACGCACACATAATTCACCAGCCTCACCACTTGGCAAAGCATTTCCTTTCTCATCAATCACTTTAACTTCTGTATCTATCAACGGCAGACCAACAGTGCCGTCCTGAACGTTCTCTAACGGATTATTGGAAACAACAGGCGAGGTTTCTGTTAACCCATAACCCTCGCTCATTGGGGCTTTGGTTATTTCCTGCCAATGCCTCGCAGTCTCATGAGTCAATGCCATACCACCCGAACAGGTCAATCGCAGATGACTAAAATCCAATTTGCAAAAATCCGGATTACGCATCAACGCATTGAACAAGGTGTTTAGCCCTACAAAAAAAGTAAAATTAACCCCTTGTAACGTTTTGACAAACCCGGGGATGTCGCGCGGATTGGGAATTAATAAATTGTGATTACCCAAGGCCAACGCAGACGCACAATGAATTGTAAATGAGTAGATGTGGTACAGCGGTAGAGGAGCAACATAGAGCTCTTGCTTGGGTCGAAACACATTTTTCATGCGCTCGTTCAACTGTGCCATATTCGCCACCAGATTGCGGTGAGTTAGCATCGCGCCTTTGGCAACACCAGTGGTACCCCCAGTGTATTGCAGCACCGCAATATCCTCTGGTGATTGAGCAACGGCTTGCCATGGCTGAGCGGCCAAGGATAAGGCTTTGTTCAACGAAACTTGCTGCGGAAATACAAACGGCGGCACCATTTTTTTCAAATATTTAACTGCAAAATTGAGCAGAATACGTTTCACTGGTGGATGTAAGTCCGCCAACTCGGTCACTATCACCTGCTCCACTTTTGTTTCGCTAATAATTGCCGCCGCGTTTTTGGCGATGTTCGCCAACACCACCAGGGCCTTAGCGCCCGAATCATTTAACTGATGTTTAATTTCATGCGGCGTATAGAGCGGATTGGTATTTACAACTATCAGGCCCGCGCGCAAAGCGCCAAACACAACGACCGGGTATTGCAGGATATTTGGTAATTGCACTGCAACTCGATCGCCCGGTTTTAGTTGGGTATGCTGTTGCAAGTAGGCAGCAAAACGTCCGGAAAGCTGATCCAGTTCAGCGTAGCTGAGAGTATGCCCCATACAGGTGAAGGCCTTACAGTCCGCGAATTGCTTACAGGATTGCGCAAATACCTCCGCGAGAGTTCTGTCGTAATTCAGCGCCATGCATGTATCTCCACTGTTGTTATTGTTAAGCGATTAAAAACTATCTTCCGGCATCGACATTAAATTGTCAGCACCGGATTCCATCATCTGCACCAACCCCAGCGTGCGCGGCAAAATACGCGCAAAGTAGAAATCGGCTGATGCAAGTTTGGCCTGATAAAAATCGGTGTTGCCGGGTGACAAATCCACTTTCTCCCGGGCTACTTTTTCTGCCCGCAGCCATAAATAAGCAAGCACAACATAGCCCGAATACATCAGATAATCTACCGCAGCAGCACCAATTTCATCCGGGTTTTGCTGCGCTTTGGTGGCAATGCTCATACTCAATTCTTGCCATAGTTGATTGAGTGTAGCCAATTGCGCCACATGCGGGGCCAATTGCGTATTCCCCTCACAATCTGTACAAAAGCGATTGATTTCACCATTAAGGATAGCGAGTGCCTTGCCGCCAGCCCCCAGTACTTTGCGTCCCAATAAATCCAGCGCCTGTATCCCGGTAGTCCCTTCGTATAAGGTCGCGATGCGGCAATCACGCAGATTCTGTTCAAGCCCCCACTCACGGATATAGCCGTGCCCACCCAAGCACTGTAACGCGAGATTAGCCGATTCGAACCCCGCCTCAGTGCTAAAGGCTTTAACAATAGGCGTTAGTACACCCAACAGGTTACTTGCGGTATCTCGCTCTGCCAGATCTGCTGCAGACTGACTCAAATCCATTTTCAGAGATGCGAAATAGCAAAGCATGCGGATACCTTCCACCAATACCTTCTGGGTCAGCAGCATGCGCCTTACATCTGGATGAACGATAATTGGGTCAGCCGCTTTATCGGGATATTTTGGTCCCGCCGCCGCACGCATCTGCAGGCGCTCACGCGCGTAGCGCCGCGCAATTTGGTAACCCAGCTCAGCATGGGCCAATCCTTGCAAACCCGACCCGATCCGCGCCAAGTTCATAAAGGTAAACATCTGGTTCAAACCTTTATTCACATCGCCGAGCAACCAACCCATGGCCCCGTCAAAATTGAGCACGCATGTGGCATTACCATGAATACCCATTTTGTGCTCGATCGCCGAACAGTTGATCTGATTAGCTTCCAGTAACTCCCCTGCATCACTAACCAGAATCTTGGGTACCACAAATAGCGAAATACCCTTGGTGCCTGCCGGAGCGTCCGGCAAACGCGCCAGGACTATATGGACAATATTCTCAGCGAGGTCGTGATCACCCGACGAGATAAAAATCTTGGTGCCCGTAATTTTGTAACTGCCGTCTGGATTAGGCGTAGCCTTGGTTCGCAGCAACCCCAAATCACTCCCCGCTTGGGACTCGGTCAAACACATGGTGCCAGTCCAGCGGCCAGAGATTAATGCTGGCAGGTACTGCTGTTTTTGACGCGAACTACCGTGGGTTTCGATGGTGTGCATAGCCCCTTGGGACAAGCCTACATACATCCCCCACGCCCAATTGGGCGTTCCCAGAATTTCGCTAAGTACAATTCCCAGTGACTGCGGCAACCCTTGCCCGCCGTAGACGGAAGAACGCGACAAGGTTGGCCAACCGGCATCGCAATAGTGCTTATAAGCTTCTTTAAATCCCGGAGGCGTTATGACGTTACCATCAATAAGCTGGCAGCCAAGTTGATCCCCCAAGGGGCCCAGCGGAGCTAAAACGTCTTCAGAAAAATGTGCAGCTTCCGCCAAAAAGGCATTAGCTAATTCTGCATCAAGTGAGGGTTGCCCAATGTGGGCGCAGTGATCGCTGTAATTGAGAAGTTCAAACAGAGTAAAATTGATATCGCGCAAGGGCGTTTGGTAATTGCTCATCCTTAACCACCCGGGCAGTGCCCATTGAGGAGTCTATACAGCAAGCAAATCGCCCGAAGCAAATCACTCACCAACCGGTTGATAATTGTTATATGCCCGACCCAAACTTCAGCCGAAGCGGGCATCTTTGCCAAATACATTTGTTATGTCAAATACAAAAACCTTCAAAAACAAAAAGTTAGGGTACATCTATCATTTTGAGATGTGCACGTCCTGCACCAATCTTAGAAAGCGCTCGGTGACAGCAGCGGTAAACCCCCAGATCTCATACCCTTGGTAATGGTAGACGGGAATCCGGTAAGTGAAATTGTCCTTTTCGAACTGATCCTCCCGCACCTTGAGCCCGTTTTCAAATAAGGCAAGAGGCACCCAAAAAATCGAATCCAATTCAGATAAAGCAGGCACCAGCGGATAACTGGAATCAGCACTGGCAACAAAAGAGGCAACCAGCGTACCTGCACGCGTGTGAAAATCGGGGAGCCGCCCCAGCACATGAACCTGCCCCGCAGGCAAACCTATCTCCTCTTCCATTTCACGCAACGCCGTCGCTAGTAAATCCACATCCTGGGGCTCGCGCATACCACCAGGAAAACATACCTCACCGGGATGACGGCGCAAATGCAGTGCGCGCCGGGTATACAACAACGAAGGATTATCGCCATGGCTCAACAATAAAATAACGGCGGCGCGCGCATGATTGGAGATAGAAACAGGCAACAAGGCAGAGGCGAGCAAATCAAATAACAAAGAACTCACGACCCTCCCTCCAACTCTACCAATCGCACAATATCAAATGCAGGCTCTTCATAGGGATGAGATGCTCGCAATGCGCTTATCACTGGCCGGATATATTGATCCGCACATACCATCTCAACACGATACTCTGCCAGAGTTTCCAGTTGACTGGCTCGGCCAATATAAGGATTGGCATTCAGAAGCGGCCGAAACTGTCCTTGACCAATAGCCTGCCAGCAACATTGGTCATAGTTACCAATATGTCCGGCGCCAGCAGCAAAAACCGCAGCCTTGACTTGCTCCAGATGGGATTCGGGGACAAAGAAGACTAACTTGTACATCTGCCCTGCCCCCGAATTAGCGAACGGAAAATTTTCGCGCGATTAGATCACTCGTACCGCAATTACGTGCTCAACTTTAGCCAACGCATCGATAACGGATGCCTCTGGCGGCTGCTCAACATCAATAATATTGTAGGCAACATCGCCGCGACTTTTGTTAACCATGTCAATCACATTAACTTTATGGTCGGCCAGTACCGACAACACGTGCCCCAATACACCAGAGACATTTTCGTTGGAGAATGTAATTCGCGCGCCAATGCCCGGGTTGCGATCCATAGACACCGCTGGGAAGTTAACGGAATTCTTGATGTTGCCATTTTCCAGATAATCCACCAGTTGGTCCGCCGCCATAATCGCGCAATTTTCTTCCGCTTCTTCAGTGCTGGCGCCTATGTGAGGCATCGCCAATACATCCGCACGATTCAGTAGAATTGGCTCAGGGAAATCGCAGATGTATTTACCCAAATGTCCAGCATTCAAGCTATCCACTACCGCATGTGAGTCCACTATTGCTTCGCGCGCAAAATTCAGCAATACGGCCCCTTTTTTGCACACTTTCAACGTGTCTGCATTGATCAAATGCTTGGTTGCAGGGATCGCAGGAACATGCAACGTAATGTAATCAGAGCGCGCCAATAATGATTGTAGGTTTTCCATACGACCAACCTGGTTTGGCAAACGCCACGCTGCTTCTACCGATAACGCCGGGTCGAAGCCAACTACATTCATTCCTAATGCCAATGCCGCATCGGCAATTAACGAACCAATCGCTCCCAGACCAACAATGCCCAAGGTTTTGCCCTGCACTTCCATACCCGCAAAATTCGACTTTTCTTTTTCAAGCAACTTGGACATTTCGTCAGCATCGGTCATGTGCGTCAAGCCATTCACGTACTGCATACCAGAAACGATTCCACGGGAACCGAGTAGCATTCCCGCTAATACCAACTCTTTTACTGCATTGGCATTGGCGCCAGGTGAATTGAATACCACTACACCTTTTTTGGTGTACTCTTCAACAGGAACATTGTTGGTACCCGCACCTGCACGCGCAACCGCTTTTACCGATTCAGGTAAAGGTTCACCATGTAGCTTATGACTGCGTAGTATGTAGGCATCCGGGCTACCAATATCACTGGCAACTTCGTATTTTTCACGCGAAAAGCGATTCAGGCCTTTAACAGAAATTGCATTATAGGTTTTTATTTTAAACATGATTTTCTTCCTCAAATCTGCCAACAAAAAGGCCGTGTAAAAACACGGCCTGAGTCGTTACATCAATTAACATCAAGCAGCCGTTGCCTCGTTATATGCCC
>JAGKXA010000538.1 GCA_021151615.1 Cellvibrionaceae bacterium
GTAGTACCCAACGCGACATTAATTGCAGCGCGCGCGCGCGACTCCGCTATGTCTACCGCCATCGGCCTTGCCGCCCAGTCGGCACTGGTAGCACTGCTGGTATTAATTCTGGTGTATTGGCTGATGACCCGCCCGCTATCCCGCCTCTCAGGCAGCCTGCACCGGATTACCCCCGGCGATGGCGGCCGGCTGGACATCAACAGCATCCATCGCGGCGATGAAATTGGCTTGCTCGCCGGTGACATCAACTCACTTCTGCACACAGTGGAAAACATGCTGGAGGAGGAGCGGCAGCTGCGCCATAGAGTGGAGCAACTGGAAACCCGCTTTCGCGGCATCTTTGAAGACAGCAGCGCGGGGATTTTTCTGGTGCGCGAGCAGGGTACTCTGGTCACCGCCAACCCGGCGTTCTTCCGCCTGACCGGCGTTGAAGAAACCCGGCAACCCGCACTCAGCGAAACCGATTTGGTCAGTCAGGTATTTCTGGATAGCGACCAGGCCCGCTCGTTGATCAAACTGGCCCTGGTCAGCAAGCGCCCTCACTCCGCCGACCTGCGTATTCGCAGTGAGCTAGCCGATACCCTGCGCTGGGTGCACTGTATTTTTTCCCCCGCCGGTGATGGCACCACAGTTGAAGGGGTAATGTATGACGTAACCCAGCGCAAACATTCCGAAGCGCGCATTCGCGAGCTGGCCGAAACCGACAGCCTCACCGGGCTGAGCAACCGCCAGGCAGCAGATTCAGCGCTTCAGGCATTAATTTCCCAAACAGCGATAGGCAACAAAGCGTTTGCGGTGATGCTGATCGACCTGGACAGGTTCAAATACATCAACGACACCTATGGCCACGACGCGGGCGACAAGGTGCTAATCACCGTGGCCGAGCGCTTGCGCAAACTTGTGCGCGAATCCGATGTGGTTGCGCGCATGGGTGGCGATGAGTTTTTTATCATCCTCAATCACGCCGGCAATATCGGCATGGTGACGCGCATCGCGCAAAAAATCCTCGATGCCCAGCAGGCCTCGATTGAAGTGCAAAATGGCGTGCAGGAAAAAATCGGTATCAGCGTTGGCATCGCCCTTTACCCGGAGCACGGCGACAACCCGCTCAGCCTGCGCAAACACGCAGACCAGGCCATGTACGCGGTTAAACGGCGCGGCAAAAACAACTTCGCTATCTATGAACCAGGCACTGAAGATCCGTTGATGGAATCGGCTTGACCACCCATTTACAAC
>JAGKXA010000539.1 GCA_021151615.1 Cellvibrionaceae bacterium
CAGATCATCATGCAGAACGCGAATTTGTTCTGCTTTTGGGTGAGTTTTACCGGAGCCAAATTCCGTCAGGAAACGACAGGCGGCAAATTTTTCCGCAGTTTCCTCATAGGTTTTTACCCAAGCTTGTCGCTGCGGTAATTTATCGGGTTTTACTGGCCAAACACCGGGACGAGGTCGCAGATGCTCCGCAATACCAATGCGCCAGGGTTTGGCGCTAACGCGTGCGCGAAAACAATTCTGGTTAAAACACATTTTTTGGTAGATATCATCGACGCCAATGCTTTTGAAAAAATTGATCACCTCGTCGGAATGCGCCTGAAAAATTGCATGCATGACCAATACCCGAAAACCCATTGGGGTTTTATAGACACGCATCTGCCAATCGGGATTGGCGTTGGCGAAAGTTTCTATTTTGTTCAGCGCCGTTTTTTCCAATGCCGAAGACTGATTGCGATTTCCGGTGAACTGTGTGGCGATCACGGGTGTTAACACTACCGAGCACAACACAAACCAGGGCGCACCGGTAAAGAAAATGATTGCGGCAGAAATTATCAAAAGCGCGAAGAAGATTGTTAACTGCAATCCTGCTCCAGCGCCAGCGCCATAAACATCCACATCGCCAAACAAAACATCTGGCACATTTAAACAGCGCGCACCGTAACCATTGCGCGTAATCACGGCATCGCCAGCGCGATCAATAATTTCTTCACGAATGGGAACACCCTCTGCACCGTTATAGGCGGTTTTGCGTTCCTGCCGGCTAATCTTTTTCCCTGACTGCAAATCCGCCACTGCCTGCTCCAGACGCTGGTCTGCCAGTAGCTGCGCCGCTTGCTGGTCGGTATCAGACCAACCAAAGCGTTTTACCGTTATAGTGCGCTTGTTAATCATGCAACTGCGTTTTGCCTCTGCCCAAAATTCCGGAACTATCATTTGTTGCTTCCTTTTAAATTAACAAAACCAACGATACTCATCATTATCAATACAAGCGCAATGATCTGCGCCTGACTGAGAAAAATGCCGAACAATTCATACTGATGGTTGATACGAATAAACTCCACCAGAAAACGCACCAGGCTACTGAACAATAAATAGCAGCAAAACAATTGCCCCGTAACAGTTAATTTTTTGCGCAGCGCCCATAGCAGCACAAAAATAATAAATGCTACAACCGCTTCATAAAGCGGCGTTGGATAAACGCCGGGTGAAGGAATATCTACCTGCAATACATTATTG
>JAGKXA010000540.1 GCA_021151615.1 Cellvibrionaceae bacterium
GAAGAAATGATATGGGCAGTCGGGATAGTAGCGGGCAATGTTTGGATGATACTGTTCATGCTTGCGCATTTACCCCCTGCTTCGGCCGATAGGAGTTCACCAGCAAGTAGTGGTACATCTTCGGCGTTCAGGTGCAAATCGTGCAAGAGGTTTTCATAGACTTTTTTTACTTTATTGGGCCATTCGCGATCGCCGGTATTGGATTCCCCCTGGTGAAGTAAAATACCTTTGATAATACCTTTATGCTGTGCCATCTTGGCCAGGACGACAAGCCTTTTATAAGGATTATTGTCATAAGCTGCAAGCATGGATTTCATCCATTCGGGTGCCTTTGCGACATAGCTTGATGTGCTATCTTGATCAAATAATTGAATATGGCAACCACCTACCGAAACGTTGATGACTCCGATCTCGATATTTTTGGGAAGCTTTTCTACAAGCGTTCTGCCAAAATAATCTGCAGGTGTAAGGCCTGTGTGGCAACGCGTGAGTGGTGCCCGGGCAGGATACCACTTACCGTACTGCCGTCCCAATTCGGGGCAATCTACTGCCGCCAGCACATGAAACCGGCTGTTGGTGATGATGTCCTGAGGTTCGAATTGTCCATGTCCCTCCATATTGGATTGTCCTAAACAAAGGTAAATATGGAAGTTCTTGTCTTGGGCAAAAGCTGTTGTTCCAGTAAAACAACATACCAAGAAGATCAGTAGCAGCATTTTAAATTGTGTTTGTCGCATCGTGAAGCTTTTTATGTTTTTAAAATTAACCTATTTCGCGGTAAGTATGGCTTACCGCGAAAAGATAGTGTTTAGTTCATGGCAATAAATTTGAACTTAAATAATTGACAGGAGGTACCATAGTAATCCCAAAGCTGAAGATTGGAATTGCCGTCCATGGTACAGTTGGATACATCCCAACCGCGTGTGGCATCTACCTTTGAGGTAATTTTATAATAGCCATTGGCTACAGCAGTTACCTTCCAGGCCTGAGCATCATTGCTATAGTTCTGCCAAAGCCGGATGGCAGTTCCAAGCGCATTGCTATTACTCGTCAGATCAATGCAGCGATTGCTTGCACTTGCTTTTGAAACAAAGCGCCAGTATCCGTTACCGGCATCTATAGCGACCCAGCGCTGTGCATTTGCGCCATTTCTGGTCCACGGTCTGAGCACTGCACCGTTGGCATCTTCACCTGATTTTAAATCAAGTACCTTGTTGGCATCGGTCTGGAAT
>JAGKXA010000209.1 GCA_021151615.1 Cellvibrionaceae bacterium
GCAATCCAATATAACTGGCAGATACTGCTGGCCCCGGAAGCTATAGTCGATTATCTTGTCGCCCACGAAGTCAGCCACCTGCGCCACCAGAACCATAGCGCTGAATTTTGGGCGTTGGTAACCCGTTTTTGTCCCAGTTGCAAGGCTGATCGCGCCTGGTTAAAAGCCAATGGTGCCGGGCTCTGTCTATAAACCTCAAAAAGGCATACAGCATGAACGATACAGTGACTATCGAACCATTAGGTGATGATCCCGCCGAAAATCTCGACCGTTTTATTGTGGAGGCTTTGGAGTTGGGCTGTGTCTGGGGCTTGCAGGGGCCGGATGGCTGGGCGTTAAGCGCCTCGGAAGATCATGATGATGTGGATGTAATGCCTTTCTGGTCACAGGAGTCCTTTGCGCGTGCGCACTGTGTGGATGATTGGGCAGGTTATCAACCGGTACCGGTTGACCTTGAAGAGTTTTTGGAAGATTGGCTACCTGGAATGCATGAGGATGTCCTGTTGGTAGGCATCAATTGGAACGAAGAGCTGGAGGGCGACGAGATGGAGCCGCTGGATTTGCTCGAAGAGTTCGAAGCAGAGATGGGCGAGTAGGTGTGCACTCCGTAGGCCTTTTAACTTAGTAAAAGGCCTCTCTTGATAAATCCTGATCACTATCGGTATCACCAATTAAATGCATGTGCAGAAGGTCGATTTCAAAGGTTTTGCAGTAGTCTTCGAGCTGTTTCAAACTTTCAGCACCGGGCGACAAGCTGTACCAGTAGCTCGCATTATCCTCGCGCAATGCCAGTACAAACTCCAATGAGCTGGGCACCATTTTGTGCGATAAATGGCTGAAAATTTTGCGCTGTAATTGCAACACAGAAAAATTAAAATCGGCGCACAGGCGCATTAACTGCGGGTAATGGGATTCGCGCCTATCCTGAAAGCGAATTTCGCGGCTACCAAATAAATCATCAGGATTAATTAATTGTTTTTGCGGTGCGTTCAACATATAGAGTCAGTCAGGGCTATAACACTGAAGAGCTGGCCATCACTGGTAAAAATAATGCAGTGGCAAATCCGGCGACTGCCCCGATAATATGGGTCGTAAACGTCAATATCATTATTCTATGGCGGTTATCTGGCCAACCAAAAGACAATTAGCCAGCTAAAAGCTTGCGGATTAGATCACAGAGTTGTTAGACGGCGGGAGCAGCCAGATCACAGTTTTCATTTTTCCCGTGCACACAGAGTGTGTTTATAGATCAGGATACCGACAGAAATGGCTAAATTTTCCGCAAAAATAATATTTGGTTGCAATAAGTTTTTTTTAATAACTGTTTGTATGCTGCTGGCAAGCTGTGCCAGTTTGCAACCAAAGCTCGAGCAGCCGGGCGTGAAAGTGGCTGGATTGCAATTATTGCCCGCGCAAGGTTTTAGTCAGCCCATCGAAGTTAGTTTATTAATCTCCAATCCCAATGATCGCGATTTATCCTTGCGCGGAATTTCCTATACCATCGGCATTGAGAAT
The DNA here is from genome assembly GCA_021151615.1 of Cellvibrionaceae bacterium. Taxonomy (GTDB): domain Bacteria; phylum Pseudomonadota; class Gammaproteobacteria; order Pseudomonadales; family Cellvibrionaceae; genus Cellvibrio. The sequence goes on from JAGKXA010000209.1 coordinate 1,516, forward strand.
TTTGACTTGCTCAGCGGAGTGAGCAACGAGTTGCCAGTGCTGATCGCCTATAAAGAAACGCCGGTAAAAGTCGTGGTGACCGCCAATGTGCTTCAGTTGGTTAAATTACTGGAGCATTTTGGCCGCAATGGCATACGTGAAGAAGTGAATTACAATTTTTCAGCCAAGCTGGATTTTAGTGCCTGGCTGCCCGCCTTGCGGGTTAATGAGAAAGGGGCGATTCCCTTGGTGCAAAAACGTAAATAATGCACCGCACCTGATTGATGTAAAAGCAGTTGATGTAAAAATCAGTTCGTAAAACAACCAATCAATTCTTGATGATTTTTGGTCTTAGCAGTTCAGGATGTTAAATGAGCGACGAAATAACCCTGCCCGAAGCCGATGAGCGTATCGCGCTCAAGGACTATACCGAGAAAGCCTATCTCGACTATTCCATGTATGTAATTCTCGACCGCGCCCTGCCGCATATTGGCGACGGTCTTAAACCGGTGCAGCGCCGCATTGTGTATGCAATGAGTGAGTTGGGCCTGAGCGCCAGTGCGAAGTATAAAAAGTCGGCGCGCACCGTGGGCGATGTGATCGGTAAATTTCACCCGCACGGCGATTCTGCTTCCTACGAAGCCATGGTGTTAATGGCGCAGCCATTTTCCTATCGCTATACGCTGGTAGATGGCCAGGGCAACTGGGGTTCGCCCGATGATCCCAAATCCTTCGCGGCCATGCGTTATACCGAATCGCGCCTCACCAAATATAGCGAAGTTTTATTGGAAGAGTTGGGACAGGGCACCGTGGATTGGCAGCCCAACTTCGACGGTACATTGGAGGAGCCTGCAGTTTTGCCCGCGCGCGTACCCAATGTGCTCTTAAACGGAACTACCGGTATTGCGGTAGGTATGGCGACCGATATTCCACCGCACAATTTGCGCGAAGTGGTTAATGCATGTGTGCATGTGCTCGATAATCCTGGCGCGACGGTTGCTGAACTCTGTCAGCATATCCTTGGCCCGGATATGCCGACCGAAGCGGAAATTATTTCCTCGCGGGATGACATTATTAAAATGTATGAAACCGGGCGTGGCAGTATTCGCATGCGCGCGGTATGGCAAAAAGATGAAGAGTCGGGCGATATTATTATTACCGCGCTGCCGCATCAGGTCAGCGGTGCAAAAATTCTCGAGCAAATCGCAGCGCAAATGCAGGCGAAAAAGTTGCCCATGGTTGCCGACCTGCGCGATGAGTCCGATCACGAAAATCCAACGCGTCTTGTAATAGTGCCGCGCTCCAATCGCGTCGACCTCGAACAAATCATGCAGCATTTATTCGCGACGACTGAGTTGGAGCGCACCTATCGTGTCAATATGAACATGATCGGTATCGACGGTAAACCCGCTGTTAAACCACTCAACAAAATTTTGAGTGAGTGGTTGAGTTTTCGTACCGTCACAACCCGTCGCCGTTTGCAATACCGCCTGGAAAAAGTAGAAGAGCGCTTGCTGCGGTTGGCGGCCTTGATGATTGTGTTCCTGAATGTGGATGAGGTGATCCGCATTATCCGCGAGGAAGATCAGCCCAAACCCATACTGATGAAGCGTTTCAATTTGGTTGAAATGCAAGCGGAATATATTCTTGAAACCAAATTGCGCCAGTTGGCGCGATTGGAAGAAATGAAAATTCGTCAGGAGCAAGACGACCTGATGAAAGAGCGCGATGGCCTGCAAAAAATTCTTGATTCCGCCGTGAAATTAAAAAATCTGGTGCGCAAAGAATTGTTACAGGTCGCTGAGAAATTTGGCGATGAGCGCCGTTCTCCCATCGTCGAACGTGCTGAAGCACAAGCACTGAGCGAAACTGAATTGGTGAGTGCGGAAGCGATTACCGTTGTTATATCCGATAAAGGCTGGATTCGTGCGGCCAAAGGTCATGATGTGGATGCTGCCGGTTTAAGCTATAAAGCGGGCGACAGCTTCAAATTTGCAGTGCAGGGCAAGAGCAACCAGAGCGTAATCCTGGTGGATTCCACTGGGCGCAGTTATGCAGTGCCCGCGCACAACTTACCATCGGCGCGCGGCCAGGGTGAGCCATTAAGTGGTCGTATCAGTCCGCCCAGTGGTGCCACCTTTGAGGGGGCATTGATGGGGGCAGATAACCAGCGTGTGCTTATCGCATCTGATGCCGGTTACGGGTTTGTGGCCAAGTTGGAGGATTTGGCCAGTAAAAACAAAGCGGGTAAGGCGCTGCTCACCTTGCCGGAAGGCGCTTTGGTGTTGCCGCCGCAACTGATTAATCACCCCGAGCAAGCGCAACTGGCCGCCGTGAGTAATGATGGCCGCCTATTGGTCTTCCCCGTTACCGAGCTGCCGGAGCTCGCCAAAGGGAAAGGCAATAAGATCATGAATATCCCGGGAGCCAAGGTGGTCAGCCGCGAGGAGTTTGTAGTGTCCCTGAATGTTATCAGCCCTGGACAGGTGTTAACCCTGTACTCTGGCAAGCGCCATATCACCTTGAAAGCGTCGGATCTCGAGCATTACAAAGGAGAGCGAGGCCGCCGTGGCAACAAACTACCGCGCGGTTTTCAGAAAGTGGATAAGGCAGAAGTAAGCGACAAGTGATACTCTGTACGTATTCTGTCCAGCACCTCGCCGGCTAAGTTCAGGCGAGGTGTTGATCGGACAGGTTTCGGTAGAGTTTTACAAGTAAAAAAATAACAGGTAGACACATGTCTAAAGAAAAACGCAGACACATCCGCACCCCTTTTGCTTGCCGCATTAAAATAGTTCACGATAGTATTGGCGAGTTGCTAGTAAAAACTCGCGATATTTCCGATGGTGGTGTATTTGTCGTTCTTGAACCAGAGCAGATTCCTCCGATAGGAACTGTGGTTGCTGGTCAAGTTCAGGGCCTAATGGATGATGCGCCCGTGTTGCAAATGGAAGTGGTGCGCGTAGAACCTGTTGGCGTAGGCCTGCGCTTTGTGCACGACGATTGATACCCGTCAAACCCTCAAATAGTAAATTTCCGATAATACCGCTGCAAAGCGCTTCCATTTTGGTGCTTTCAGATTTCTGCCCTCTATATAACCTGAATAATATCGGGGCAGCTCACTGAAAACTGCAGGAGTTCTTGTGTACAAACTCACCTACAAGGGCCAATTTGTCGATGGATTCGATGCAGACCAGGTAGTTGGCAACCTGGCTCAGCTATTGAACCTCAAGCCCAAGGCTGTGCGCCTTGCCTTTTTGTCAGAGCGCCCCAGTGTTATAAAAATGCTCGACTCTGCAAGCGAAGTGGAACGCTGGTGTGCAGCCTTTCAAGAGGCCGGGGTTTATCTGGATGTTATCGGTGTAGATTCACCCGATGCCGATAGCATTGCCGATCAAATCGAGTTAGAGCTGGAATTACATGCGTTGGATCTGGGCGATGAGGAAGAGCCGGACGAGCGTCGTTACCTGATTCGTAAAGTTATCAGGCCGGATCTGGATAGTGATCCCCAAACGTTTGCCAATCAACCCTTGGCCACGCGTGCGCTGAGTGAATATCCTATCGACGTTATTCCTGCCGCAAAACCACTGGCGCCGGTAAACGGCGAGGCAGTGAATGGTCATGCCGAGCCAAAAAGTAAAAACGGCGCTCACCAGAATGGTGAGCATCAAAATGGTGCCCATCAGTCAGTGGTGGCAGCGGCAGACCCAATTGAGGTTGCTCCAGCTAAACCTCAGGTTGCAGCAGTAAAACAAAAGACAGTTAACGCTAAAAAACTTCAGTCTCCAGCGAAAGCTGCTGCCGATGAGCTGGCACCGGTGAGTAAACCTATCCCTGCTACCACGCCCCCGCCTCAGAATGCTGTCGATGCAGTTGTAGTTGATCCGGTCACCGCACCTGAATTGCATGAGCTGTCAGTCGCCAGAATCGATGCGCTGGCGGCACAACAATTGGAGGAGGCAGCGACAAGCCTTGCTTTATCCGCTGAGGCACCACCGGAACCCCTTCCCGACGAACGTGCAGTCCCTGCACCGCAAACACCCGTTGCCGCCCAGCCGACCGAAGGGAAAAAGGCTGCGGCTTTTGCGAGCCTTGCCCCGGCTGCAGTGGAGGTTGTACCGGCAGTCGCAGAAGCACCCAAGCGTGTTGATCAAGTTGATATCGAGGCGCTCACCGAAGTACCGCTACTCGATGATGGATTGATTACCGATGATGGATTGATTACCGATGATCAACTCACCGATGAGGAGCTTGACCTGCGCGATGAGCAGTTGGATGAGAGCTTCGATGAGGATGTCTATGAGGAAGTCAATTTCCATAAGTCTCATTTTGTATGGGGCATGCTCGTCATCCTGCTAGCGATTATTGCAACGGCCGGTACCATTCTCTGGTTAAAGCGCTCCACCTGGACCCCAGTGACGGTAGCGCCGCAAGAGCAAAAAATTACTGAGGCCATTGCCTCCTCAACCTTGTTCGGCATGGTTCACGTCGATGTGGATCGCTTGCAATTGTTGTCGCCTTCGACGGATGTTTTTGCCCAACTGGCGGAACCAAAAGCCGGCTTCTGGAGTGGTCTGAGCAGTGCTGGCATAGATACTAAACACGAGGTGGATGATCTCTGGGTGGGAGTCTACGGGCAAAATAATCAGAGCAAGCTGCTTTGGGTATTGCGGGGAAATTTCGCCGCAGCGGCCTGGGGCGATTGGCTGAAGAAACATTACACCATTGATAGCGACACTCCGGATGCACTGATGTTTTCCAGCATGGATGAGTTCAGCTGCGAGAAGACGCCGGTGATGAGCGCCAGTATCAGCAATAACCAAATCGTCCTGGGTGCTCCCGAGTTGGTCGCGGCCTTTAATGGTCGTATGCAGGCGGGTGCTGCAGCTGAAAAAAATCTTGAAACCTGGGCTAAAGGATATAACACCCAAATGGTATCCGCAGTCCTGTTTCACCCAGGGCAACTGCCGGAGGGATCTGCCGTAATGGCGCTGGGAAAGTTGTCGCTCCCGGCAGAGCCGATTCAGGGAATTTATCTCGGGCTTGAGCCAAAAATGTTTCCGCCGGCGGTGAAGTTTGATGCATTTATCGCCAGCGACAATCAACAATATATCGCCGATGCTGCAGCGAAATTAACGGCGGCAACCAGCCTGGCAAAAACCACTATAGCGACCGATTGGCCAGAGACGCTCGTGCTTTACGAGCGGATGAAGCTGGTGCAAGAACCCAATCAGCTACATGCCAGCCTTAATCTGGATGATCAGGCTCCGCAACAAATCAAGGTGTGGTTTTCCTCATTGTTGAGTCGTGCCTTTGGTCTGGCGAGTGCACCGGTGGCTGTGACTGAGGAGCGCCTCGATCCTAACCCCGTCCAATTTACCAGTTTGACGGCGGCGGAATTACCTCCCTTCTCCAGCAATCAGCAGTTTAATGAGACCTTTGTTGCCCAAGCTTCCACCGGTCCTTTTGGCTTGGGTGTGCGTACGCTGCAGGAGGGCAATCAGGGGCTTGAGATTAATCTGGACGTCAATGCCTTTAACCTGCCCAACCTCAGTAAAGAGAGCGATAGCGTTATGCTGCGCATTACCGACATTGTGGATCATCAGGATAAATCCCTGTTAGCCGATATCGGAGGTTGCGCGGGCGGGATTAAACAGCCAGCCAATATCAATATGGTCTATCAAGGCAACGCCATGGCCAATGGTCAGATGGTTAATTTTACCGGCTTGCAAGGCACTAAAAAAATCCTGTTGCCCGCCGGTGTGGCGCTGACGTCAGTAGGGGCTATCAAGGGGGTCATTAGCCAGCAATTGGCGGTGGAGGTTGAACGGGTAAACCTCAATGGTCCATTGGCGGGTAAAACGCTTGATTTGTACGGGGTTCAGCTGCGCTTTTTGTCAGCCGAATCCAATCGGCTGTATTTTCAGGTGAGCGGCAATACCTTGGCGTTGCTGCAGGTCAATGCGCTGAATGAGGATGGCAAGGTACTTGCCAGTACCAACAGCATGCGCGGCGATAATTTCTTTGATAGTGGCAAAACTATCAG
>JAGKXA010000541.1 GCA_021151615.1 Cellvibrionaceae bacterium
ATTGAAAACGCCACGGACAGGCTAAACCAGCCAAAAGAAAAAAGTTACGGCGGCTTGTTTCCAGACAAGTACGTGCAGCAAGTGCAAAAGGGCGTAATGTACAGGAATCACAACAGCATGGAATCCATCATAGCCAAGTTCGCGCTGCACTCACGAGAAGAAATCTATGATTCAATCCGTAGCATGAAGCGCAAAGAATCCGGCGGGTGTACAGAATCATGCGAGGCGTTCGCGGCCGACCAACTCGATATGTTTGAACAAGGCGCATAACGCAGTGGCTGGCGGGAATAACGGAGGATAATATGAAAGTTTTAAGTTTGTTTGACGGAATGAGTTGCGGACGTATTGCTTTAGAGCGAGCTGGAATCGATGTAAATGCGTACTATGCGGCGGAGATTGATAAACACGCGGTCAAAGTATCTCAAGCCAACTGGCCTGATATTGTGCAGCTTGGCGATGTGACGAAGTGGAAGGATTGGGATATTGACTGGTCAAGCATTGATTTGCTTATTGGCGGCTCACCCTGCCAGGGGTTCAGCTTTGCAGGAAAGCAACTCGCGTTTGATGATCCGCGCTCCAAGTTGTTTTTTGTCTACGTTGACATTTTAAACCATATCCGCAGCGTAAACCCGTCTGTTAAGTTTATGCTTGAAAACGTCAAGATGAAAAAAGAGCATCTAGCAGTTATCAGCGAAACGCTTGGCGTTGAGCCTGTATTCATCAACTCCGCACTGGTTAGCGCTCAGAATCGCCAGCGTTACTACTGGGCAAATTGGGAGATAACGCAGCCGGAGGATAAGTTTATATATTGGCCCGATGTTATGCTGAGCGACGCGACAGGGTGTATGTTTTACAGCCAAGCATCATTTAATTGGATATTCAAAAGCGAAAAACGCAAGGCAAGTTATTTTGAATACAGCAAACAAACGTTCGTAAAAATGCAGATGATTGAAGCCAGTCACAGCAAAGGTTATAGCAACCAACGCTGCTTTGGAATAAACGATAGCGGTACGGTTAGATATATTCACCCAATCGAATGCGAGCGACTGCAAACAGTGCCAGACAACTACACGGCGCACGTTAGCAATACCCAGCGATACAAGATGCTTGGTAACGGCTGGACGGTCGACGTCATAGCTCACATTTTCAAGTGCATGAATGAAGGCGCATAACGCGCCTTTTTCTTATCACTCATCCGACCAGTCAAAAAGTTGTTGCACTATTCCACAG
>JAGKXA010000542.1 GCA_021151615.1 Cellvibrionaceae bacterium
GTGCCAATCCAAACCTATCACCACATAACAGGGCGTATTGTTCGAGAATAAAAAATTAAGGGTATTGATGATTTGCACTATGTGAGTTGGATCGCAGCGATCCATATCGTCAATTAATAACACCAGTTTTTTGCTACCCAGTGCATAGCAAATATCGGCAAAGTCTTGCTGGAATTGGAAGCGGATACCTGTGTCAGCATCCCAGTTGCGATTTGTGGTTTCCATGGAAGATTTCACACCTTTCCAAAGCTTGGCATAAATCCCTGAACCAAATCCTTTCAATGGCTTTAGCAGTCGGCGCACCCAAAACGGAGAGCTGATAAGCAATAACAATAGACTTAGCTCTGGGATGGCAATCGCCCATTTTTCCGGCACTAAATTCAATAAGGGGACTGTGGCCTCACCGAGTTGTTGTTGTAGTGAGATAAGGGTTTTCCCCCAATCCAGCGTGTAATATTTGCCCAACAGCCAAGTGCTCAGCAATACAATAGGGAGAACCACTGCCCACCAGCGCCAACTGGGCACTAGCAAGCGCCGCCAGAGTAGCTTGCAGCGAAAGCACAGGTTGCCCAGCGTGAGGTCAGCGGGTACCGCCTGGTCACTTATATGCTTAATCAGTGCAGCCAATATCTGGCCATCTTCGCGGTAGTGCCAGGCATTAAATTGCACCACTGCATTATGGTCTCCCAGCAGGTCGCGCAGCATATTCATCACCGAGCTTTTGCCTTGCCCCCAAGGGGCGCTTACAGCTATCGCCAGTGGCGGTTTGGAATCCAGATTGCGAATCAGCTTGTAAATTCCGCGCGCTAGTGGGGCATAGCCCAGCTTGTCGTCATCCACATCCTCCACTGGCGCATCGGCCACACCGCCGCGCTCATCAGACAGGTGCGCCGCCGGGTTTTGGCTCATGCTACTTAAGCGAGCCACCAACCCGCCGACACAGAAAAGGGCGACCAACAGGGCCAGGGGGCTGGGCCAGTGGTAGTAGCTGCCAAAACGTTTATCCCTAATGGACTCGTGCAATTGTTTATTGGCGGTCAATTGCGGGGTCCAGTTCAGGCCACCATCGCTGGTATGGAGGATGGCTCCGTCATCTCCAACTGCACAGCCCACTTGGGGCGAGGTGAAATAAACACTGTGTAGAGACTCATCGGTATTACTGGTTTGCGCTTGCCATGTTTGCCCGCCATTGGTGGTGTGGAGGATGGCTCCTGAGATCCCAACAGC
>JAGKXA010000210.1 GCA_021151615.1 Cellvibrionaceae bacterium
AAAATTGAGGTAGTGAAAAAAGCAGGGAAAGTCCCGTACTTCTTCTCCGCTGTTTGGCAGCCATTCGCGATAAAATGCGTAGATGCTGGTGCCCAAAGTACTGTGGCTGCCCTGGTGGCGAATTACTGCACATTTGCCGCCGGGAATAACGCCGGTTTTTACCCCGTAATCATTGGCGGGAACATCGGTATCGATACTGCCGCAGACATCCCAACGAAATTTTTCCGGTTCGGTGTTGCTCGGGTCACTGTAGGGAATGCCGAAGGTTTTGCTCGTTTTAACGGGCGAAAGCCCGGTGGCTTTGCGCCAGGCAATAAATTTCCCCGCTGTCTCCAACACTTTTTCTGGCGGGCCCAGGTGTTCGATCAGTGCGACTTTGGTGGTTGCAAAATTGACAATAGTGACGTTCATCGGAATTTCTCCAAAAGGTTGCGGCTGGAATTGAAAACGCAAATGCCATTCGGGCCATTTAGGTTCTGTCCTGAAATCTGTTGGCGATTGATCAAAGGTGCGTTTGAATGCGCGCGCAAAGGCTTCCGGGCTATCAAAACCCGCTTCTAATGCAATATCGATAATTCGTTTCTGTGGTTCGAATGCCAGGCGAAATGAGGCGCGCCTGAGTCGTGCCAGCTGAAGAAATTTGGTTGCGCTCATCCCCGTGTAGGCAGAAAACACGCGGTGAAAATGAAATTTGGAAAATGCAGCTACCTCACTCAGGTGCTCAAGGCTTATTTCCTGATTGAGGTGCTGATAAACGAATTCGCACACGCGTGCGATGCGTTGGTCGTAGCTGTAGATGGGTTTTGTGTTTTCGTTCATAGCAATCGTTCAGACATTCTTGGGTGGCGCTTTAGGTGAGGATTATAGTGCGCTCGTTGGGCGTTTCTGTCCTGATCGAAATTGCGAACTTGATACGAATTTTTAGTAGCCGGAGGCGCAGTGTAGTGTAAATGCTTACCACGCGAATAATAGGCAAAAAAAAGCCGGTGCAAGCACCGGCAAGAGAGCTCATTACAAAACGGGTTGGCTTCAATCAACCGCATGTAATGAAAGGCTATGGAGAGAAAGCCATAGAGTTACTGTTTGGTGAGCTGCCACCAGTTGATATTCCAACCACCTTTTCTCACGAAGATTGCCAGGTCCTGCTGACCGGCTTGCAGGTTCACGGTGATGGATACCGTTTGCCAGTTTTGCCAGCCGCCGGTGTTGGGTACAGTCACTACACCCAGGTCGGATCCGCTTCTGCTCAGCACCAAAGTGCCGCCGCTGTAGGGCGATGCAACACGCACTTCAAAGGTGTAATTGCCAGCGGTTGGGATGTTGATGGGATAGCTCATCCAGTCGTTGTCATCGGTGCTGCCCGCGTTAAAACCGCCGCCCGCATCGGTGGTGGTTTCCATGCGAATGCCGCTGTGATCTTTAAACATTTCTGCTTCGACGCGTTGACCGGTTTGCGCTTTCCAGTTCATCCAATAGGCGATGCTTTCGTTGCGCACTAAGGGTTGGGTGCTGAATTGTTTAAACCAGCTTTCGATCTGCGCGGCGCTCGCTGTACTTACGTTCAGGCCGCTCATAACGCCGCCATTGCTGGCGTTGGTGATCATGCCCCAGGCCCAGCCGCTGGTATCGCCGTTGGAGCCGCCGGAAGAGGTGGTTTTCCAGGCCCAGTTGGTGGCTGCCCAGCCGTAACTGTTGTAGATGTCATAGGCTTTGCGCGTCATCTGGCCGCCGTAACTACCCAATAGGGTCCAGGGTTGGAATTCACCGACCAGGAATGGGGTTTGTAAACCGTAGATTTTGTTGCGCCAGTCGCAGCTTTCCCCTGAACCGTTTTGATTGCAGTGCAGCCAGTTGGCGTACATGTTGGCTTGGCCAGCGCCGTAAGCCGCTGTGTCGTTCCAGCCCCAGAGGCCGGGGTAGAAGTGCATCCAGGTGGACACATTGGTCAATCCCCGGCTGTTGGGGTTGCCGTAAGCATCTATCCCGGAATTGTGGCCAGGCAGCAGGATGATGGTATCAGGGTCTTTCGCGCGCACTACATTGAACAGTTCGTAAGAACGGTTGGCGAGCGTGGTCGCATCAGTGCCCCAGGGTTCATTCAGTAAGTCGTAGGCGACTACGGCGCTGCGGCCGCGGTATTTCTGCGCGATCATGTCCCACAGCCATTTGGTTCTATCCCAATAGTTGGCGTTGGTCCAGAGTTGCGCTGCACCTATACAGCCGTCGTGCTGCTCGGAGGCTGCCGCCTGGCCGCCCACCGCGCCGTGCAAATCGATGATGGTGTACATGCCGCGTTTTTCGGCTTCATCAATGGCCCAATCCAGGTACTGCCAAGCGTCTGCGCGCAGGTTGTAAGGGTTGTATTCGTCTTCGATCAAACTGTAGAGGAAGGGAATACGAATCACGTTCATGCCCATTGCCTTCATCATGTCGAAGTCGCGGGTGGTGATGTAATTGCTGCGGAACACCTTCATCAAGCGCTCTTTTTCGGCGTTGCCGAAACGCTGGGCCATGACCGATTCCAGCGTGCATTGGTCGTTCACCGCGCCGCCGTTGTGGGAGATGATTCCCCCCATCATCCAGAACTCCTGGATCAACCAGTTACCCAGGTTGGTACCGCGCAGGTCTACGCGTTGGTTGGTTGCTGCATTCACCCACAAGTGACCGCTTTGTTTTACCCGCGGCAGCGGTGTCCAGCTTTGTGTCTGCACCGGGACGATCCTGAACCAGTTGAGGTTAAAACCTCCCGCTGGCACAGCGATACCAAAGTGATGAGTGCCAGCCGTCAGGGTTACGCGCTGCTTGAGGGTAGTCCAGGTCTGCCAGCCACCGGTGCTGGCGACATTGATGGTGCCGTAATTGGCTGAGCCACCGGCTTCTTCCAGGCGAATGGTGCCACCACCACCCAGACTTGCCACCCGGTATTCCACATCATAGGCGCCAGTGCTTGGGATGTTGACCGGGTTGTTGGCATAGGAAAGCCAGTCATTGGTATCGATCCAGCCGACGTTTTGGCCACCGCCAGTGTCGGAAGTGGTTTCCAACTGCACACCGTTCATATGGCTATAGGCTTCCGCCTGAATAGTGGCTGGTAGTGTTGCCTGGGCGAAGGCTGTTTGGCCGAGGAGTGCACTGCTTAGGCCCAGTGCGAGCGCAGACCATTTGCCAGGCAAACGGCCGATCAGGGTTGTGTTCATAATTGATACCCATAAAGTTATTGTTATTGCATGAGTACGAAAGCCCGCTGCCGATTGCTCTTCTGCGCTGCTCGCGCCTAAGTACATCGCTCCCTGGACCTGCACGACTCCGTTATTGTTCTGGTCTGGTTTTCGTTGGAGCAAATCTAGGTGGGAGGCAAGGCGCCTGTCGTTCGAGAGCAAAAGTGATACACAAAAAATCGCGATGCGAACGGGTTCGAGCAGGGGAAAAAACCTCGAACCTCATTTCCGCTAGCCCCTGCCAGTTATCTTCTATAGTATCCCGGTGACAAAACCAAAGCGCGATCAATCCAAACACAAGCCAACATTCGCGCACTATAAGAAACACAGGGGAGCCTCAATGAACTTTGTCGTATTTAACTTTCACGACGTAATCCTGCTAATGACAGCGACACTATGCTGTCTGTTTGCGTTACTACTCATAGTGACTAACCCGCCTCAAAATACCAGCAACTATTTCCTTGCTGCTTTTTTGGTCGCGCACGCATTCATCCCTTTGCACGAACTCATTCTCTGGGGCGCCGAATTTAAGCTGCATGTACGGGAAAATGTTCCGGGCATCTACTTTATCGGTGGATTTGCCTACTTTCTGGATGCGGTGCTGCTCTATTTTTATGTGAAGTCCCTGGTGTTTCGCGATTTCCATTTGAGTCCCAAAGATTACCTACACCTGATTCCTCTGGGGTTATTTGCCCTTTTTATGGTGGTGGGGTTTTACCGCTACCCGGCGGAAGTGCGGCTGGAGTGGATCAATACCGAGGCATTTGTTTACAGCGGTGGCTACATTACCGCCGAGCTCCTGTGCAAAACCCTGCGCATTATTTACTGCGCCGCCGCCTTGCTGTTGATCTTCAAATACAAGGATATTCTCAAAACCACCCACTCCAACGTGGAAAAGGTGGATATCCTCTGGCTCAAAATCCTGGTGGTTGGGTTTATGGTGATCACCCTTATGCACGAAGTGCTCGCCTTCGCCAAAGTGATTGGTTACCTCACCGGGTACGACTTCCAGCACCCCGACCCAACCGGCAATGTGATTGAGTACATCGGCCTGAGTGGTAACTACGCGCTCTTCTTCCTCGTCTGTACCCTGGTGTTTACCAGCATGCGTTACTTCAGCAATTTCGAAGCAGTCAAACAAAAGGAAGTCAAAGAACCACCAAAAAAATCGACTCAGGAAAAACTGCTCAACCCGGAATACGCAGCCAAAATCGACGGCATTATGCGCAACCAGAAAACCTACCTGAATCCGGAACTAACACTGGATATGCTGGCTGACACGCTAGGCATAGCTGCCAAAGATTTATCCATGATCATCAACCGCCACTTCAATTTGAATTTTTACGAATTCGTGAATGGCTACCGCATTGAAGAGGCGCAAAAACGTTTGTTGGATCCCATCAACAAAGACAAAACCATTACCGATATTTACCTGGAAGTGGGTTTTAACAGCAAATCGGTATTCAACACCTTCTTTAAAAAGCTGGTCGGCAAAACGCCATCGGAGTATCGCCAAAACCCGGAGCCCGTAGTGGCAGAAGGCTAGGGAAGATGGATGCCGCTGGTAAGGTTGATTGGCGGCAAAGATCTATTAGAGAAGTCACCCGCTTGCAAATGCTTCAGGAGTGTTATGGAACAGATTGCGATTTATGCGCTGGGCACCGGCGGGGATATAGACCCAATGGTCGCGCTGGGGATTGAGTTAACGCGGCGCGGTTATCGCGTCAGCTTTTTAACCAATGATTACTTTCAGGCGCGAGTGTCGGCGGCGGGCCTCGAATTTATTTCGGTGGGCACACTGGAGCAATATCACCAGGGCAACAGCGTAACTGCCTGGGAATCCAGAAATCACGTGGATAACTTTGAACACTATCATGCACCCGCGTTTGAACCGGCGTTTAACTATGTGAAAAGCCTGGTCGGAAAGAAAGTGCTGGTTCTGGCACTTGGTGAAGAAAACGGCGCAGCGGCAGCGGCCGAAAAATTCGGCCTTCCCTATGTAAAAATGCTGTTATCGCCCAACATTGTCTTTTCTGCCTACAGCCCGCCGGCACCGATGAAGTGGGCAATTCCCAAACGTATCCCGCGCTTTATTGTGCGCTTTTTGTTGCGCCGCAATCGCAAAACCCGCTTTAACGTATTTTGCCGAATGGAACATACCCAAGCCTATTTGGCTACCCGCCAACGCCTGGGTTGCCCGCTGACCTTTCAAACGCAATCCAATTCAGTTTTACAGCTCGGTTTTTTTCCGGAATGGTTTGGTATGCCTGCCAAAGACTGGCCGACCAATTTAAAACTGGTGGGTTTTCCGCTGCAAAATCGCGCGAGTAATCAAAGCCGAAATGAGTTGGATCGCTTCATTGAACAACAGGGCGCACCCTTAATTTTTACCTCGGGCACCGGTGTGAAAGATGTGGTGGAATTATTCACCGAAGGGAGAAAAATTTGCGAACAACTGCAAGTGCCCGGTGTATTTGTCGGTGGCGCCAGCGGTACAGATATTTTGCAAGGCTCTCCGCTCTGCCTGCATCTGGATTACATCGATTTTGAATACGCCCTCTCAAAAGCCTTGGCGATTATTCATCACGGCGGCATGGGCACCACTGCGCAAGCGATTAAAGCGGGAATTCCGCAACTGATTCGCCCCATCAAATATGATCAACCGGATAATGCGGATCGCCTCTATAAATTAGGCTTGGGCACCTACGTAATGCCAGAGAAATTTACAGCAGAGCAGGTCGCGCCCATGCTTGGCAATATGTTGCAAAAAGCAAAAAACTCCAAAGCTCTACGCTTCTATGCGGAAGATGTTAACAACAGTCGCGCGATTGTGGATGCCTGTGATTTGATTGAGCGGGAGCTAAAAATAAAACCTGTAAGTTTGGCGGGTGAGGTTGCAGTGCACTCACTTCTGGGGAGGTGAGTGCATGCACTTAAAAGCAGAAGTAAATTGTTAGCCAGTAGTGACTTCAGGGCCAGACTTAATCCCAGTTTTAACCATTAAGGCTTCAATCAATTTATTAATCACTTTGGAAGAGGGGGATTTCTTGGTGGCTACTTTTTTCATAAAAACTCCTTCAGATAAACTGTTGAAAAGATGCTTGATATTGAGCTGTGCGACTAATAATGTCGATTGGCATAATTTACGCTTGAGTAAGTGTGTTTAAGAGCTAAGAGCCTGCAGTAAATTCGGGCCCAGACTTAATTCCCGATTTAATCATCAGACTTTCGATAATTTTATTAATTACCTTGGTGGTCAATGGCTTCTCTGTTGCGGCTTTATCTGCAAGATTTCTACGCATAAAAAACTCCTTAAGTGCCTGTTGGCAGTAGACCTGAAAAATTTTGTGCTAATTATCACCCGGATGTTACATTAGCAGCGTCATGAGATTATGCCGAACAAGGGGGTTCGTCAACATTGGGAATAAAAATGCTGAATATATTGATGCAAGCAATGGGAACCGGTGGCGATGTAGACCCTATGATCGCATTGGGGCGAGAGTTTAAGCATCGCGGTCACAAGGTTACGCTCTTGTCCAATGATTATTTCAAAGAGTCGATTACAAATGCAGGCTTAGAGTTTGTATCGATAGGAACAGTGGAACAGTACCAGCAAGGGAATAGTGTTGATTCGTGGAGCATAGGCAACGATACCGATTTTTTTAAGTACTATCATGCCCCTGCGTTTGAGCCATCATATAACTACATTAAAAATATTACCGCTCAGGCAGATACTGTATTTATCGGGTTTTCCGAACAATACGGAGCGGCGGTAGCTGCCATTCAAAATAAAATTCCGTTTGTCTATATTGTATTAACAGCCAATGCAATTTTTTCGGCCATCAGTCCTCCTGCTCCCCAATGTTGGACTATCACCAAAAAACTTCCCACCTTTATTGTTCGAATGTTGCTGCGGGTATTCCGCAAGCACAATTATATGCGCATCTACGACTCCCCCGCCGCAGAAGAATACTTGGCTACGCGTGAACGCTTGGGGTGTCCCATTCAATTTTATAAAAAATCCCCTGCGAATATACAGTTAGCGCTCTTTCCTGAGTGGTATGGTATGCGCCCAAAAGATTGGCCGAAAGCGCTAAGGTGTTTAGGGTTTCATTTGGCCAACCGTTCCGATGAAAAATCACGTGAAGCGGCCGACGAAATATTTTCCCGGCTCGGTTCGCCAATTATTTTTACCTCGGGCACCGGGGTAAAAGATGTAGTGGACATTTTCCGCGAAGGCCGAAAAATTTGCGAGCAATTGCAAATCCCCGGGTTATTTGTGGGTGGCGATATAGGTAAA
>JAGKXA010000028.1 GCA_021151615.1 Cellvibrionaceae bacterium
TTCTCCGGCAGACAACGCTAGGAAAGCAGAGAAAAATTCTAGCGACCTCTATAAATTAGCTATTCAAGAAAATAATTGCACCGAAATAATATCCAGAAGCGAGGCACTCAAACTTGCTATAAACGCTTATGGCAAAGTTATTATCCAGAAAATTGAACATGACATGGATATAGCTATTAAACAACCATTAACATCTACCCAATTTGACTTCCCAGCACCAGCACCAGCACCAGCACCAGCACCAGCACCAGCACCAGCACCAGCACCAGCACAATCATGCTCTTTTATTGGTTATTATCAAAATAAACCATTTAATTCATGCTTTGAAAACTTGAGTCTTTCACCCACTGAATTTATTGAGACTTGCAAAATCAAGGCAGAACTCTCTAGAGCACAATCAATAACTTACGGAAAAAAATGCCCAGAAGCTTTGGGAACCTGCACAGATAGCTTGTCATCTGGGGTAATTGATTATAAATACGAAGATGTGAAAAGATTAAAAATTATTGCGGCTGGCTGTGACTATTTTGGAGGGAAATGGAATTCAACAACTCCCCTCCAATAAGTACACAGCCCGCAGATTGCGGTAACAATGTCCAGCATCGTATTTTCAAAAAGCCACCCACGTTGGGCTTAGCTGCCTGCGCGGCACAACCTACCAAACGATAAACAATTAAATTTACTGCTACCCTGACTAATCGCTGTTGGGGTTCGCAAGCTCACCGCCAACCTACCTGGATCTTGCCAAACTATACGCTAAAAGCGTATATTAAAAATCGTACGCAAATCACGTATAGGGATATTATGAAAGCGACTTTTGTGGAATTACCACCTTTTGAGCGGCACAGAAAGAATTACCTTGATGATCAAGCCTTTAGCGCACTTCAGCAGGAGCTAATGCAATCGCCTTTGGCTGGTGATGTAATTATAGGGACAGGCGGTTTACGTAAACTCCGTTTTTCTGATCCAGCCAGAGGCAAAGGTAAACGCAGCGGAACGCGGATTATTTATTATTGGTGGGATGGAGGTTCACAGTTTTGGCTATTCACGCTCTACAACAAAGATGAACTGACAGATTTAACCAATGACCAACGACAATTACTTTCTCAAATGTTAAAGCAAGAATTAAAAGCCAGAGGTGCTCAATGAAACGCAACCTGTTCGACGAATTAAGCGAAGGATTTCAATCACTCCGAGATGAACGCGAAGGCAAGATCACTTTAAAAAAACATACCGCTGAAAAAATTACCGCACCCGAATTAAAAAGCGGTGAACTGGTAAAACTGCGCGAAAAACTGAACGTATCTCAAGCTGTATTTGCGCAGTACCTGCGAATTAATAAACGTACCCTGGAAAATTGGGAACAAGGCCGTGTAAAACCCAATGCGCAAGCAGCAGTATTAATTAAACTGGTAGAGAAATATCCCGATACCTTGTCTCGCTTGGCAAATGTTTAAAGGAGAACGCTATGACTAAAGCAACACAAGACGAGCTGATTGAAGCGCTGAAGATTGCGTTTTGTTATATGCCCAAAGCTATCGAGGTCAACAAATACGAATATGGCGATAGATACCAAACAGTGCTCGAGCATATTCAAACAGTGAAAGAGACCTTATTGATAGCCGGGATAGACCCGGAAGAAGTCTATGGTGAAATCAATCCCGACATCACACCAAACTCTTCTTATTAATGATTGAAAAAGACGGATCAAATAATTATGAACGACGAAATCCTGACGGAGCTGTTAACACAAGAGGAAGAACTGCAATTCCACCACTTCAATAATGCCACCGCATGGGAGCTGGGTAATTTAATTAAGATTGCCGCAGAAAAACTGTCTGTATCTGTTTCTATCGATGTGTATGCGTTTGAGCAGGTGGTATTTAGTTATGCCATGCCGGGAACATCCAAGGATCAGCAAGACTGGATACGCCGCAAGCGGAATTCAGTAATGCGCTTTGGTCATAGTTCTTATTATCAAGGGCAATACAACGCGGCTAAGAATCGCGATTTTGAAACAATTCCTTATTTGGATCCCAAGGAATATTGCGCCCATGGAGGTTCGCTTCCAATTCGCCTCAAAAATTGCGGAATTATTGGCGCAGTGACGGTATCAGGTTTGCCCCAGGAAACTGATCATCAACTCGCGGTTGATGCCCTGCGCGAAATTGTTCGCCAACAATCAAAATGAAACCAATCGGCTTCGGCTCCGCCAATAGCAATATCAATTTCTATATCGCCAATCGCCCACTGATTGATGATTATCCTATGATGAAAGAATTGCGCGGATTGGCAACGGGTGAGCTGGCGCATGTTGTTAAGCACACCAGTAACCATTGGCGCAAAGCGTTTAATGTGTATGCAAAGTTATTGTTTGATTGGTACCAGCTACAACAGCGAAATAATTTACCTTCAAGCTGGCAGGAATATCGGGATTTGGAATTATTTCAGCCGCACTCGCAGGAAGCATTGTTATTTAGCGACCCAGCATTAACTGAAAACAACAATTGTATTCATGTTATTGCCGGCAAAACCTATGCAGCGCATTTAAGGCTGCCACCGCTGATCTGGCTGGATGCCTATTTCGCCATTAACAAAGAATATCGTTTAATCGTTGCACCCTACCCTGACTATCGCCAGTTGTCTAATGAGCGCATCGCGCGTTTGATAGAAATTATGGGCACTTTTTCATAAATAAACTGCGGCAGATTACGAGACTTATTTTTTATAGGCCAACCATTTTTCTGCAAAACCCTGAGTACGAAATCGCTCCACTATAAAATCAATAAACACGCGCGTCTTGGCAGGCATATGTTTTTTTGCGGCGAAATACAATGAAAGACTATCCACCTCTGTATACCAATCAGGTAACACGCGCACCAGTTCACCCGTTTCAAAAAAACGAACGGCGTGAGGCATAGGCACATGAGCAACTCCCAAACCGGTTGCTGCCGCTTCACATAAAGCTTCTGGATCATTGAAGGTAAGCCGCGGCGGCAGTTCAACCGTCACCTGCTCTCCTGCCAAGGTTTTTAAATGCCAGGGCGTAATTCGATGTGTGGATTGAGAGAAACGAAGCAATGCATCCAGTTGATATAAATCGGCAGGTGTTTGCGGAACACCTTTGCACACAAGATAGGCTGGCGATGCCACCAACACCAAATGCACCTTTGCCAGTTCGCGCACTACAACGCCAGGCGCTAGCGCCATGCCACCGCCGATGGCCACATCAAAACCTTCGCTGACAAGATCAACCGGCCGATTATCGAAACGCCAATCAGGTTTAATCGCAGGATATAAGGTCAAAAACTCGCTCAGTAGCGGCAATATGTAGTAACGCCCAAACGCCATCGCCATGGCCACCTTTAGGGTTCCTGCAGGTTGCTCGCTCGCACCGCTTACCTGTGCAACAGCCGTCTGAATTGCCTCCAGCCCCTGGGACACCTCCGCAAGGAACCGCTCGCCCGCCTCAGTAAGACTCAGGCTACGGGTACTGCGATGAAACAGGCGCACACCCAATCTGGCTTCCAGCTTAGCCACATTTTTGCTCACGCCACCGGGGGTAAGACTCAAACGTCTAGCTGCAGCAGAAAAACTTCCCAATTCCGCGCTGCGCACAAAAGATTCGATATTACTCAGGGTTTCCATAAACCACCTTATACTTTTGGTATAAACTGATTCTACCCATTTGTGACTACAACGCAAGAAATGACCGGAGCATACTAACCTCGTCACCTCATCAATTGCTAAGGAGTTACCTCATGTTAAACACCACTAACACCTACCAACGCCTCGCCAACAAAGTCGCGATAGTGACTGGTGCCAGTTCAGGCATAGGCCGCACTACTGCAAAATTATTTGCGCGCGAAGGCGCGAAAATTGTAGTTGCCGCCAGGCGCGAAGCCGAACTGGCAAGTCTGGTTGCTGAAATTACCGCAGAAGGCGGCGAAGCCATAGCCTTGGCTGGCGATGTGCAATCCGAGTCCTACGCAAAAGCCCTGGTAGATACCGCCGTGGCCAAATGGGGGCGCTTGGACATTGCCTTTAATAATGCGGGTACGTTGGGAGAAATGGGGCCAATTACTGAAGTTTCGGAAAAAGGCTGGAGTGAAACACTGGCGATCAATTTAACCAGTGCGTTTCTTGGAGCTAAATATCAGGTTGCCGAAATGGTGAAACACGGCGGTGGTTCAATTATTTTTACCTCAACCTTTGTTGGCCATACGGTGGGCTTTCCTGGCACTGCCGCCTATGCGGCGAGCAAGTCCGGGTTGATCGGGCTTACGCAAGTATTGGCCAGCGAATACGGTGCGCAAGGTGTGCGTGCAAATGCCATTCTGCCGGGAGCAGTAGATACGGATATGTATCGCGACATGAACAACACCGAAGAATCTCGCGCATTTATTACTGGATTGCACGCACTAAAACGCGCGGCGACACCAGAAGAAATTGCCCGTTCGGTGCTTTATCTCGCCTCTGATGACTCGTCGTTTGTCACAGGAACCGCGTCACTTATTGATGGAGGAGTATCGATTACGCGCACATGATTTTTCCAACTATAACTTCAACCTGCGCTAAGGGGCGCAGGTTTTATTAATCTCAAAACAAGAATCGCACCCAATTAAAATAAGGTAATATTCCGCGAACGTTATTTGCAGAATTTTCCCTATGACACCCGCTATCAAATCCCTTGAAAAAGCCAAAGCCAAGTTTCAAACCCACGAATACCATCACGATGCTAATGCCGAATCCTATGGCATGGAGGCAGCGGAAAAATTGGGGATTGACCCTAATCGCGTTTTTAAAACACTGGTCGTTATGTTAGATGCAAAAGATTACGCGGTTGGAATTATTCCTGTCTCTGCCATGCTGAGCATGAAGCAGATCGCTAAAGCAGCCGGCGCAAAAAAAGCAGCCATGGCCGATAAGCAGCAGGTAGAGCGCATGACTGGTTATGTTCTGGGTGGCGTTAGCCCATTTGGGCAAAAAAAATTACTGAAAACCTTTATTGATTCTTCCGCAAAAATACATCCCACTGTATTTGTTAGCGCGGGCCGTCGCGGGCTGGAAGTAGAATTAGCTCCAACGGTATTTATCCAACTATTAGGTGGTCAATTTTTTGAATTAGCGCAAGAATAGTATGTCGCATTACCCTACAACTCATACCAAAAAAATGGAAAAATGATGAAGCACTTATTTTTATTACTCATCGCAGCAACCTGTAGCTATGTATCCGCAAAAGAACCGTTTATTGGGCAGGATTACTCAGGCATCTATACATGTACCGGAGATGACAATCATGAAGGGAAGTACACTGGAACGGTAACCATCAAATTAGTTGCCGCGCAAAGTATTGGTGAATATGGTGCCTATGATTTTAAACTCGAAGTTCCGGGCTATGGAATTTATTCAGGGCAAGCCGCCGCCGAAAAAAATGCGATGGGGATTTATTTTGCGCTCACAGACCCAAAGCCAAAAGACTATGGAACCGGGATTGCGCGGTTCAGTAAAAACGCAGCGGGAAAATGGCAGTTTAAAAAGTACTATTATGAAGCCGAGTTTAAAGGCGGTAATTTCGGATTGGAAAAATGCATTCAACAGTAACTAGCGGCAACCTTCCCTCCTCAGGTTTGCAATGAAAGCGACCAAGAGCCTACCAGCTTACCCGCAGCAGGCCCCGCTCGGCATTTCATTAAACCTCATGTTTATTTAAATGCCGAAATGAATCCGAACATAAAGCGTTTGCGCATTTAATTCCGATCCTCCTCACATTTTATTGACAAGTACAACCCTCGCTACTAGCTTACATGGACAACGTTGTCTGTTGTCTTCACAACTGAAATGGTGAAGCTCTCCCGTATTAAGCAGTCAGAGAGATGCGCCTGGATGCGCGGTTAATTTATTTACAATTCCT
The DNA here is from genome assembly GCA_021151615.1 of Cellvibrionaceae bacterium. Lineage (GTDB taxonomy): Bacteria > Pseudomonadota > Gammaproteobacteria > Pseudomonadales > Cellvibrionaceae > Cellvibrio. The sequence continues at coordinate 5,915 of JAGKXA010000028.1, forward strand.
GACGCTTTAATCTTTGTCATTGGCGCTTAAATTTAATCAACCGTTATTACGCGCCTGCCCGTTTGACTTGCTGTGATAAAAGCCGTTATCCGATTTTCCAAACATAATTAATAAAGAGGATACAAAAATGGTCAAAACAAAGTTTTTATTGCTATGTGTTTTATTTATTTCTGCACACGCACTGCACGCTTATGATTGCACTGGCCTTGCACAATACACGCAAGGCAATTACGCCACTGGCGCATTGGTAAAAAATCAAAACAAAGCCTATCGCTGTACGGTTGGCGGCTGGTGTTCTGTTGGCGGCCCCTACGAACCCGGTACAGGTTGGGCATGGGCTAATGCCTGGACTGATTTAGGTAGTTGCGATGCAGTTACAACGAGCAGCACCGCTCCCACTTCATCCAGCGCTACATCGCGCTCAAGCTCATTGCGTTCAAGCAGTGTTGGCAGCAGTGTTTTATCCAGTATTCGATCCAGTAGCTCTTTAATTATTAGCTCCAGTCGTTCAAGCCAAGCCAGCTCAATATCTGGCAATTGCCCTGCTTATAGTGCGGGCACCAGTTATCAAGCCGGCAGTGTAGTGACGAATGCCGGCGGATTTTATTCATGCTCAGTACCCGGCTGGTGCTCAAGTGGCAATGCGGCTTATGAACCAGGTGTTGGCTGGGCTTATACGTCCGCATGGACCACAACAACGGCCAGCGCATGTAATGGTTCAGGGAATTCCAGCAGTACTGCAAGCAGTTTACCCAACACAGGTTTTTGCGCAGAAGAATTTGTCAGCGGAAAAATTTATACCGCTGGCTCACTCGTCGCTTATCAGGGTGCTGTTTATCGTGCATTGGTTGATACGCATTCCATTCAACCGGGCAATACTGCTTACCCTGGCCAATGGTCAGCCGCTGTTGGTTATCCCGATCCAAATAAATGCCCGGTTCCTATTCCCAACACCATTAATTACGGTACTGCACAGCCAGTTGCAGGAAATCCAAATACAGGTGTGATTAATCCAACTGGCGCAATTTCCGCAGCGCGTATTTCCAATGCGCAATCAACATTAGCCGGACAACAAGGTGCTATTGCAGTCGCAACGGATAATGGGGGCGAACATGCAGGTCTGGATGGCGATAACGGCGCACGTGTTTCCAAACTGGTACCAGGAACGCTTGCGCTGCAACACAACACTTATCAGGTAACCAGTGGAACTGAGATTGTGACTTACATTGGCGACTGGGCCATTTATGGTCGCAAAATTGATTTCACCAAACTGGCAGCATCCAATGTCAATCGCATTGTTTACGGCTTTGCCGGCATTTGTTACCCCGGTGCAAGCAATGTACAGGATGGTGGTTTCCCCACTTCTGCGCCCGCTGCAGTGTTGCGCAATTGCACGCAAAGTAAATTGCCAGACGGTGCCATGGCGCTTGCCGATTTTGAAGCAGCGTTCGTACGCAATGTTGGCGTTGCGCCGAAAGGCGTTGTGGGAACGGAGAGCCAATACTCACTGGATCGAACCAAAGTCGGCGGTGTATTTGGAGCGTTATATTTATTACGTCAACAAAATCCGCACCTGAAACTGGATTTATCCGTCGGTGGTTGGACCTTATCCGAAGGGTTTTATTGGATGGCAGGCAACCCGACACGGCGCAAAGCCTTTGTTGATTCCATTGTGCACTTCCTTGAACGATTTGATTTTGATGGTGTGGACATCGATTGGGAATATCCAGCAACTGATGGTTCAGTGCCCGGTGCATCCAGCCCTGACGATGCAGCCAACTACGCAACATTAATTCAGGAATTGCGCGCAGGTTTGGATTGGCTCACTGCAAAAACCGGCAAAAAATATCGTCTGTCATCTGCAATTCCCGCAGGGCTTGGTCGCCTGGAAAAAATCAACTGGACCAACGTTCATCCCTATATGGATCGCTTATACGTGATGACCTATGACTTGACCGGCGCCTGGGAGCGGGAAATTTCCCATCACACACCACTCTATACCAATCCCAATGCAACAGGGTCATCTGCCGGCGCCTCAGCAGATTGGACACTGAGTTATTTGTTAGGTATTGGTGTTCCTGCCAATAAATTAATGATTGGTGCCGCGAATTATCATCGTGCAAAAGCAACCCTGCCCGGTGATATTCGCGAATACACCAACGGCATTATTGGCTCCACCACGGCGGGCAATAGCAATTGGACAGGCGCACAATTAATTTTGGGGATTGCCGGCGTAGGCTCCTGGGAGGCCGGAGTTGTGGAAGGTTACGACCTCTATCAAAATTTTGTAGATCGCGATTTAAAACCACGCAATGGTTACACACTCTATACCGATAAAATTGCCAATGCCGATTACCTCGTGCATGAAGGTATTGGATCTTTCATCAGCATTGAAACACCGCGCACTGTTGCGTTGAAAACTAAATACGCAAAAGCCAAAGGGCTTGCAGGAATATTTTTCTGGATGGCTGAACAGGACAATGGTTACAACCTGAATACGGTCAACCATATTCTTGGCAATCCATTAATCACCAATAAGGCCGACGCATCACCGCAAAACCAAATTCCGGTGTGCGGTAAAAACATTACTGTGCAGGAATGCGAGCAGTTGATATTGCCGTTACGGCAATAGTTAAAATCACGTGTAGAAATAAAAAATCCCCCCCCCGAAAAACAGGTGGGGATTTAAATTTATTTCTATTTTTTGCAATAGCCGCTGTTGCCAGCGGCTATTGTATTGTTGCGACTACACTTGAAAACTAGAAGGTGTAGCGTGCACCCAGGGTATAACGTGGGCCAAGGATTTCCAAATTCCACAATTGCGCTTCAGTACGACCATGGCGACGCTTATCTTCACCAAACAGGTTCAACGCTTCCAAAGAAATCGTCATGGCTTCAGTGATGTCGTAACTCACACTGGCATCTACAGTTTCAAAAGCTTCGGTGTAGCCTGGCTCATTGTTGTACTGATTGGTGGTATCGAGGAACTTATCACGCCAGTTGTAGGCAACACGCGCAGTAACACCATAGTTTTCATAGAAAGCAGCAGCGTTCGCCGAATCACTCATACCAACCAACGCGAATTGGGTTCCCAAACGGTTGTTGTCATAAGCGATATCGCCATCCACGGTGGTGTAGTTTGCGGAAACGCCGAAACCTGACTCACCAAACATGTGCTGAACCGCAAACTCAAGACCATCAATAACAGCCGACTTGTTGTTAATTGGGGTATTGATATGCCATACCGCAACGGGATCCTGATCGTTAGGCGCTACGTTACCATTCCAACCGAAATTGATATCCGCATCGGCAGGAATTTGACCTTCATTTTTCAGCACTTGGCTGTAAATTTGTTGCTTGCTTGGAGTGCTAATGCCCAGTGCGTTCAACTGGGAAATTGCCGCAAGCGCACGCGGACCTTTAGTAACATCACGCAAATCAAACAAAGTACCGTCAACGGCTTGAGTGCTGTTGAACTTATCTACATCTTTTCTGTAGTAGCCCAACGAAACATAACTGGTATCCGCGTAATACCACTCTACGGAGATATCGAAGTTGGTTGACTCCAACGGCAACAACCCAGGGTTACCTTGATCTGCAGTGTAGCTTCTGAAATCACCTACACCGATATCTGCACGCAGGTTACCGTACGTAGGACGAGCAATAGTTTTGCTCGCAGAGGCACGCGCTTTAATATCATCAGTCAACGAAATATCGAAGTCGATACTGGGCAAGGTGTGGCTGTAACTGGCATCACGACTAAACGCAGTCAGAGTCGCTGACGCGTCGGATACGAAGTCATCGTCACCGGTCCAGCGAATGCGGGTCGGATTCGCCGCGTTGGTGCTAGAGGTTACATCGGTTTTTTCATAGCGAACGCCCGCCAACAAGTTGTAAGGCATAGAGCCGAACTCGCTGCTCAGTTGGTATTGAATAAAGGCGCCTTGAACTTCTTCCAGGATACCGCGGTAAGTAGATACACGTGGTTTAGCTTCGAATTTGCCGCTCGGCGGGAAATCACGGAAATTAGGTAACTTACCATTTTGGCTCTCTACCCACGCAGCCACTTCATTGAAATCCCAGTCAATACCATTAGTAAACGAAGTACCTTTGCTATACCCATCGAAATCGGCGAGGAAGTTACGCGGACTCCAGAAAGTATCGGGCACCAGTTTGGCATCTGCACCACCCCAATCGCCAAACACGATACAACAATCGCCACGGTTTCTTCCGATGTAATCATTAGAGCGGTCTTCAATTCCAAACTCGAGGCTCGAGTTTTCAAACTTGTATTTACCGTTCAAGCGGGTTTGCTCAATTTCATCATCAACCCATTGGTAATTGGTGGTACCAGCGGTGGTGGTCATATCACCACCATCCAGAGTGCCATTGCCATTACCAAATACTTTATCGTCGATCTTAACGGTCATGATCGGCAAACCTTTATTCCACTCCATGGTTTGCTCTTTAACCACGTTGGCACCCACAGACAGGTTCAGGTTGCCACGCGGATCATATTCCTTGGTTTTCGCATCCGCCTTGAAGTAATCCAGCGTGAAGCTCAAATCATCTGTTGCTTCAAATTCGAGGTTAAATCCAACCGCGTTATTTTCGCGGATATTACCTTGTACCTGTCGTGCAAAGCTGATGTCTTTCGGCGTATCGATTAACTCGGTCATGATCACTGGAGTCTTAACGGCCTCATTATCGAATACCAAATTGGTACCGGTGCCCACAAACCACAAGGATTGTTCGATACGCTCCTGATGCCACTCCAACTCTGAGTAGGTGTAATCCACGGTCGCTTTCAAACGCTCGACGGGAGCATATTGCAAGGTCAATTGGCCATTAGTCCGCTCGCGTTCTTGTTCGCCCAAGGTCAGGCGATAGTCGATTGGAGTTGAAAACAACTGACCATTGGACGGGGCATTTTCAACAGTGGCGTTTGCCCGAGAGGTAATGTTGGAATTGCCTTTGGATGTATCCCAGGCACGGGTATTCCACTGTTGACTATAGGCACCCGAGTTACCCTGCTCGCGCTCTTGATAGCTACCCGTCAGGGTTACACCAAAAGTGTCGTCAGCAAAGGTATTGCTGATAATGCCGGAAATTTCCGGGGTCAAATCAGAACCTTCACGTACAGTGGTATCATGAACACCTTTGGCGCCCACGCTAGCTTTAAAGCCGGGATTGTCCAACGGACGCGCAGTTTTTATGTTAATCGTTGCACCAATACCACCACTGGCTACGTCTGCTCGACCAGTCTTGTAAACCTCCAACCCACTCACGCTTTCAGAAGCCAAGTCGGCAAATTCAAACGAACGGGAGTCAAATCCTGATGAAGGCATTGCGCGACCGTTCAAAGTAACCAGGTTATAGTCGGCACCAAAACCACGAACGGTTACTTTTGAACCTTCACCGCCAGCACGATCAATAGACACGCCGGTAATACGCTGCAAAGACTCTGCAAGGTTAGTATCTGGCATCTTGCCAATATCTTCCGCGGAGATGGCATCAACCACACCCACCGCATTGCGTTTAACGTCCATGGAAGCCTGAAGTGACGCGCGAATCCCTGTTACAACTACCTCCTCTACTCCATCTTCCTGTGCAAATGTGACGCTACTGAAACCTGCGGCCATGACCGATGCAACAGTGGTAGCAATCATTTTCTTTTTAAATGTCATTGGGTTTTGCATGAACTTAATCCTCGAACCGTTATTGTTATCGTAACTCGCTGTAGTGCAGGTGCCTCCGCAGGGTGACGACCCTAAGCCAGTTACCTCACTGGTCTTGCTTATTGAGGGATCAATAATAGAAGCCTACTACTCATCCCGAGGTTATATTTACTGGTTCACACAAAACAGGCGTCCGAGTAGACTTCGATTGGGCAAGGTGGGAAGTTCGAAAAAAAACGTTTTACTAGTATGAGTAAAAAATCGTTTTTAATCAGATAGTTAAAAAATCATATTTACGAAATTGGGGTGCATTTTTTTGATTTTTGGAATGACTAGAAACGGGTTCTGGGAAACTTCCCATATTTGTACGGTGAAAAACTGTACAAAAAAGCCCGGCAACTGTTCCAGCTACCGGGCTTTTTCGCACTATTGGCGAGTAAAGCTATTCAAGCAAACTGCGCAGCATCCAGGCTGTTTTTTCGTGCAACTGGATACGCTGGGTCAGTAAATCTGCGGTGGCTTCATCCTGCGCAGCTTCCACAACTGGATAAAGCGAGCGTGCAGTACGCACTACCGCCTCCTGCCCCTCTACCAACAACCTGATCATCTCCTGGGCTTTGGGTATCCCCTCTTCTTCTTTGATGCTGCTCAGTGCTGCATATTGCTTGTAGGTTCCCGGTGCGGGGAAACCCAGAGAGCGAATACGCTCTGCCACCAAATCCACTGCCAATGCCAACTCCGTATACTGGGTTTCAAACATCAGGTGCAAGGTCTGGAACATAGGGCCAGTCACATTCCAGTGGAAGTTGTGGGTTTTGAGATAAAGCGTGTAGGTATCGGCCAATAAACGGGATAAGCCTTGGGCAATTTCCTCGCGTTGAACCTCGGAAATTCCAATATCAATATTCATAGTGACTCCTTAGCCATGCACTCACGTTGAGTTAACTGAACTGTTGATTTAACTGGACCGTCGATTTAGCTGAACTGTCAATTTGACTGAACTATAGATACAGACACTCGCAGCAGCCATTTGGTTTTGCTTATAGCCCGTATAAAAAATATTTCAGGTCTGTTGATAGCCCATCAATACCCAATCACGGCCGCGCGCACGATAGCGGGAATGTATGGCAGCAATATCCATCGGACAATGTTGCGGGTCTCGCTCAAATGTCAGACGCGCATAAAAATCGGTCAAGTGCGGCAGCGCAAAACAATAGCAGCCCCGGGGAGCAATAAGGGGTTTAACCTGATTGAGCAAATGGGAAGCCAAACCTTTGCCACGATATTCGGGGGCTACCAGTAAATTGCGCAACCAATAATGACCGGAATTTTGGGGAACAAAGCGTGCAGAGGCCACCCAATCCCCTTCTGGCGATGACAACACAAATACCCGCTCATGAGGGGCACATTTCACTTTATAGCCGTGGGTACGATAAAAACGGTCGGCCAGCGCCAGACGCGCAGACTCAAGCGATAGCAATAAAAAAGCGGATTCGTTAATAGTTGGAGGAGGCTCGCACGCAGACATCAGGTTTTATCTTTATCGCCAGGTTCTTCCATATTATCTAACGGGAAAAGATTATCGGCCATCAAATCATCAGCCATTTTCATTTCACCGTCTGAATTATCATTCATGGGGATCGTACCCATTTCAGACTCATCCGATACATCAATCACGGTTTTATCTGCGGGTACCGAGGCCGGCTTTTTCAAATTGTTTACATCTGTTCTAAGTGTTTTTTCAATGTCATAACTGTCATCCTTTTCTTTTCCACCTGCGATTAGGCGATACACAAGGTATCCCAAAACTATGACGAGTAAATTCCCAACACCGATTCCTATATATAACCAAAGATTTGGATTGTCCTCCGCTGCAGACTCATGCTCTGGCGATGATTCGTTTTTCTCCGCAGCAGGCGCGCTGGAGACAGCTGATGAGGCAGCGGCCGAACTTGCCGGCTGTTCAGCGGCCAGCACGCTGGCTTCATCGGGAAAATAAAAGCTATCCGCTTTAATCGTCTCCGTCAGCGGACTGCCATCAATTTGTTTCCCGGTAGCATTAAGGCTGATGTCATAGCGGGCCGTTTGTACTGGCGTAAATGAAAACTCCCAGCGCTCGTTGCCAATCGTGTTCAGATCGCGCTCCAGATTATTGGCTTTGGAGTTTTTAATAATGGCTTTGACTGTCGTTGCCCCGACATCCACCGTTTCCAAATCAGCAATCAATTTATAGCTATACACTCTTTTACCACTGGATTCATCGAGTGTTTTCTCCAGCTTGAACGCAGAATCAGAAATATTCAGATGATGAATAAATTCGCGCTTGAAGGTTTTGCCATCAATCAGGATTTTTACGTCATATTCGCCCTGTCCTTCAAAACCCTCAATTTTTTGATGGAAAATACCATCATCCGGGGTTCCCATTAACAGCGCAGTCGATTTAACTTCCAGGCTATCCCCCCCGGAGGTCAACATCTCACCGCTCAGCACACCGAGAAAATCCTTATTGGTAATAGTGCTGCCGTTTTCTTGAAATGAATACGCCAAATCCAGCGATTGGCCCGATTTAATATTGCTTTTCATGGGCTGTACGGTGAGTTGTAAATTACTCACTACAGTCACGCGGCTGCCCGGTGCCATCTCTGTTTTTACTTTCCACTGGCCGGCTTGCGGCGCCTGCACAGTAATCAGATCGTATTTGTCAGTGCGATACCAATTCACATTGTGTTTCGGATCTGTGCCGCTAAACTCTTTGCCATCCGGCGCAATAATAATAGTGGCGGGAACTTCAGCGCGTCGAAAAATCAGCGCCGTAAATTCCTGGATACTGCTATCCACCAAAAAACCATTTTCATCCAGGGGGACGCGTTCTGCCGGCACGGCCTGATCGAAAATACGCAAAAACGTACTCATCAACTCGTCCGCAGTATCAGCCACTTCGAAAATGCCGTCAGTGGCGATCGAGAGTTTTTTCATCAACTCCTGATCCGAATCCCCCGAGAGCGCAATAGTATGGATGCGATAATCAGATGCTTTTAAACGCGGTAAAATGTCGGTGAGCACACGTTTGCGCTCATTCAAATTCACCACCGCTTCTTTACTGATATCCACTACTCCATCCGTCAGCAAAATAATATTGCGGCGATAATCTTTAGCGGGAGTCGCGTAATCTTCAGCGGCTTTATCCAACGCGCCACCAATATTGGTAAACATGGCGATAGAGTTAATCGTGTTGGCTTTTTGCGAGCCATCATCGCGCCAGGACTGATCAACAACTCGATGCGGTACCAACATATTGACTGACTGGCCAAAGGTCCAGATGCCTGCTTTGCTGTTATCCGGCAACAAACGCACAATCAAATCCACCGCCGGTTTGCGCAGGTTTTGCGGGTCGGTTTTTTTCATGCTGCCGGAAATATCAATCACCACCCGCACATCTGCTGGCAAGGGCTTGGCGATTTCCTCAGCCCAGAGCAGGCGGGGAAATAGCAGCGCGACAGAAACCAGGGCGAAAAACAGCTGGCGCATGGGGATTCCTGTTAATAAATTGGCGTGTACAAAAGGCAGGCAAAGCTCGCCCACTCTGGATGTTATTGCCATTAGTTATAGCAGCCATGGGACAATTCGCCATTTTTGACAGGAATGGAATTTGTAAAAAACAGTAGTGATATAAATAATTCGGCCAATAAAACAACAAAGCCAGCGCAAGGCTGGCTTTAGCAAATAGCGGGCAAATAAATGAACCAGTGTTTAGCGAATCGCGCGAATAGGCTCTTCGTGCAAAAGTTCGTCCCTGGCAAGGCGCTCCTCGCGCGATAAACCACGGCCGGAATTACGCTCCACACGCCTTTGGTTGTAGTTATAGTTTTCCTCATCTTCATAACTGTTTTGTTGGTAGTGGCGATAATCTTCCTGATGTTTGGAACGTCTTCCGCGAGTGAGTATTTGGTAAATCAATGACAGTACCTGCGCCAGGGCCCAAATCCCCAGCATAACTTTCAGCAATGGTTTAATCGTCGCAAAGCCGCCATCAAAATAACCAAACACCAGGGTGTAAACGCCGGGAGCCATAATCATTTTCTCAGCATCAATGGCATAAGGTGTAAACAGAATCACCATCACCGTGATGACAAAGAAATGCGTAACTACACGCCCCAAGCGACGAAACAGTAACCAGGCGGCCAACGTACAACCCAGGGCACCGGCAAGGTACAACGCCCAGGCATATTGATATTCGGTGATATTTTCCATTAGCTAAATCTCCGGGCTTTAATTGCTACAAACTCATTTACTACAAACTTACTTTCTAAAAACTTAAGTGCTACAAACATTAATTCACCCAACGAATGACGTGGTCTTCAAGGTCATCCGGGTCTACCGATTGCTCATGCACTACCCGCCCGCGCACTGATATACCGGCAGTATGTACTGTCTCCGGATCACCCGACATTAACGGGTGCCAGTCAAACAGGGGAATCCCTTCTGCCACCAGGCGATAGGCACAGGTTTCCGGTAGCCAATAGGTATCTTTCACAGTTTCCGGCGTCAGCACCGCACAGGCCTCCACCAATTGCTGGCGATTAGTGTATTCCTGACAGCGGCAAGTGTCATGGTCCAGGTAGCGGCAGGCGACGTTGGTGTAATACACATCGCCGGTATCTTCATCTTCCAGTTTGTGGAGGCAGCATTTGCCGCAGCCGTCGCAGAGGGATTCAAATTCCTCGGGTGACATCTGCTCCAGTGTTTTTGCCAGCCAGAATACGTGTTGTGCCATACCAAATTAGTGACCGGATAATTTTGAATTTAATGCGCGAATACGCTCTGCATCGACATCGCGCTCACCACGCGGTGGCATTTGCAAGTAAAACCCTTTTTCTTCCAAGCTCTCTGCCACTTTTTCCGCACTGGCATTGGCGAGTTTCTTCCCCGGAGTTAATAACAACACCATCGCTTGCTGCGGTTTACCAAAGAGTTTCAATAAATCCTCTGGCACCCGGCTTAAACCCTCTTCCTTTTTAACATAGAGATACATGCCCTCTTCCTTTGGGCTGCGGTAAATTTCACAAATAATTTTCATAAGTTGAATAATCGTTTAAGAAACAAGCAGGTTTTTAGGAAATCGTTTGGGTTTGTGCAAGACGCAACAAACCTTCGCCGATCAAACCGAAACGCCAGCCTTGCAAGCGCATTGGCAATTGATAGGGACCACCTTTCATTCCGGAACGAACAATAAATTCGTAATCCTTTTTGCGAATTAATACTTCTGCCGGAATTTGCTGTTGTTCGGCAAATTCGCGCACAAAATTTTTCAGGCTTTTCATTAAGGGGCCTTCACTTTGCGCCAGCGGTGGATCCAAACGCGCAGGCCAACTGGATTCAGCAGAATTCAAGGCAGCAGTCACTATTTGCACTATAGTTTCGCCATCATTTTTAATCGTGCGTGATGGGACATCCGGAATTTTTTGTAACTGGCTCAAATCCTGTACTTTTTTTCGCGCAATCTCCCACAGGCTCGGCTCCTTGATTAAACGGTTGCGCGGAATATCCCGCGTGCGCGCTTCACGTTCGCGCCAAATACACAAATCGCGCAAAACGGCCAATTCTTGCGGACGCAATTTCCAGGCAAAGCCAACTTTCTGGTAGGCATCAGAAAAATCTTCCGCTTTGCGCGCATTGACAACCAAATCGGCACAATCACTTTTTACCCAGTCAAGCCGCTCATTGGTCTTCAATAACTGCAGTAATTTTCCATAGACCACCAACATATGGGCAACATCCAGGGCGGCATATTTTAATTGTGCAACACTGAGCGGGCGCTGCAACCAGTCGGAGCGGGTTTCATCTTTGGGAATATCGGTACTGAGTAAATTTTTCACCAGGTTTGAATAACCCAAACTAAACCCCAACCCTGCAAAAGCAGCGGCAATTTGAGTATCGAATAGTGGCGCAGGTACCAGGCCCAACCAGCGCTGGAATACTTCCAGATCTTCCGAGCAGGAGTGCAGCACCTTGGTCACCTTCGGATCAACCATTAACTCGCGCAACGGCTCATTGTTGTTAATCGCCAGCGGATCAATTAAATAACAACCCTTGCCATCACCAATTTGCAGCAAGCCGGCAATGGGATAAAAGGTTTCGCTGCGCATAAATTCCGTGTCCACAGCGATAGCGGCCTGCTGACGCCAGTTAGCGCAAAGCTCAGCTAATTGATCATCCTGATCAATCCAAATAGGTTCGGTTGGAATTAACATTCGATAATTATCAAAAAATTTAAGAGTTCTAAAATTTACATGTTTATACAATTTATAAACTGCGGCGTGATGAAAACGCGTGCGCAAGGGTACCGCCATCAATAAATTCCAACTCACCGCCGAGTGGAACACCGTGGGCTATACGCGAGACAGTCACATTCAGGTTTTTAGCGCGCTCGCTGATGTAATAGGCGGTTGCCTCTCCCTCTACCGTGGGGTTGGTAGCCAGAATCACTTCGTGCACGCGATCCTCCGGATGTTCAGGGTCTGCTTGTAATAGATTAATGAGCTGATCGACACCAATATCTTCCGGGCCTATACCATCGATGGGCGAGAGATGCCCAAGTAACACAAAATACTTACCCTGGTATGTACCAGCTTGTTCAATGGCCAATACATCACCCGGGGTTTCCACCACACACAACAAACTGTTATCGCGCCGCGTATTTGCACAGATGCCGCAAAATTTTTGCTCGGTGAGCGTGCGGCAGCGCTGACAACGACCAACGCCAGCAACCGCCTTTTGCAAACTTGCAGCAAGGCGCTCTGCCCCCGCACGGTCACGCTCCAATAAATGCAGCGCCATACGTTGCGCCGATTTGGGGCCAACACCAGGCAGGCAGCGCAGGGATGCCATAAGTTCGTCGATCAACGGGCTAAACATGAATAGTATTTTCTTTGTCGAGAATTGAAATAATGTTGATCAAAAATTAAAACGGCATTTTGAAATCGGGTGGAATTCCCATACCCGCCGTCATCTTCGTCATTTGATCGCGATTTTGTTGTTCGATTTTACGTACTGCATCATTCACCGCAGCGGCCAGCAAATCTTCCAGCATTTCTTTATCTTCGTTCATCAGGCTGTCGTCAATGTGTACACGTTTTACATCGTGACGACCGGTCATCACTACCGACACCAAGCCGGCACCGGCTTCGCCTTTGACTTCTGCTTTAGCCAGATCTTCCTGCATTTTTTGCATATTGGCCTGCATTTGCTGGGCTTGTTTCATTAAATCGCCAAGACCTTTCATAGCGCCCTCTTTGTTCAAAATAAAAATGGAAAATTAATTAATCGGTTGAATGGTATCTTCACGCAAAGTCGCACCAAATTGCGCAATCAACTGCAGCACGATCGGATCATTCTTGATGGCATCTTCCGCCTGCAGTTGTCGCTCGGCACGCAAGCGAATCGCCATTAAGGCGGGCGTTTCTGCGGTGACTTTTCCTAACTGGATACTCACGCGAATAGGTTCCGCAAAATAATCGGTCAACAAATCGGCCAACCGCTTTTCGTGGCTCACATCAAAAAGTGTGCTGTTGTTTTCATCCAACACAAACTGGAACGCGTTGCCTTGCCTGCCAATAAGCTGGCAGTTGGCCACAGTACTTTGCAAAATACCGGTCACGCCCAACCCCAGATAAATTTCCGTCCATTCCTGCGGGCCGGCCTGGTCATAGGGAATCTTGCGCACTGGCTTTGCAAGCACTGGTTCAGGTGCAGTTGGCTTTACAACTACCGCCGGTATTTCCACCGGTGCAGGCGTTGCGGACGAATTAAGTACAGAGTTTAGTATGGCCGCGGCAGGCGGCTGAGCCGCCTCAGACTTTTTTGGCTCAGGCACTCCACTGGCAGGCTCTCCACTGGCAACTACAGATCCCTGCTCCGCTGGCGCTTCATAATAAGCGGGAGCCTGCGCATATTCAGCGTATTCATCGTCGGGAATATTGTCGTAAGGGCCATCAAACGGTGGCGGCTCGGGCATTGCTTGTGGTGCAACAGATCCTGACGCAACAGCTGCGGTAGTCTGATTAACCGGAACAGCTGTTGCTGTCGGTTGAACAGCAGCTTGCGCAACTGGCAGCTGCATAGGCGCTACAGATTGAGCAATTGCCTGCGGAGTATTTACTGGCACAGGATTTTGAACCGGCGCATTGACCGGTGCCGCCACAGCTACAGACTTTATCGGCGCAGCAGAATTCGGTAATGCCTGGGTAGGCATATCAATAACGCCTTGTGGCTTGAACGCCAGCATACGCAATAACACCATCTCAAAACCCGCACGCGGATCCGGCGCCAGGGGTAAATCGCGGCGCCCCAATAACGCTGTCTGATAAAACAGCTGCACATCCTCAGCGGGGAGTTGCTGGGACAACTGCAGGATACGCTCGCGATCGCCGTGGCTGTTATCCACGGCTTCCGGCAGGGCTTGGGCAATCGCAATACGATGCAATACCGCGAGCATTTCCGCCAGGGCACTGGCGTAATCCGGGGCTTGTTCAGACATACGCTCCACAGCCGCCAGCACCGCACGACCATCATAACTGGCAAGTGCAGTAACGATATCGTACACCGCTGTCTGGTCGATGGTACCCAACATGGCGCTAACTTCAGATTCAGTAATCTTGCCGGAACCATAGGCAATCGCCTGATCAGTCAAGCTCATGGCATCGCGCATACTGCCGTCAGCAGCCCGCCCCAAATGCCAGAGGGCAGATTCTTCGTAGGGTACTAACTCCTGTTCCAACACGAATTTCAGATGTTGGACGATGCGCTCGGGATTCATGTTTTTCAAATTGAACTGCAAACAGCGCGACAGGATGGTCATCGGCAGTTTTTGCGGATCGGTCGTCGCGAGCAAAAATTTCACGTGCGGCGGGGGTTCTTCCAGGGTTTTCAGCAGCGCGTTAAAGCTGCTGTTGGAGAGCATGTGTACTTCGTCGATCAGGTAAACCTTGTAGCGGCCACGTGTCGGTGCGTACTGGACATTCTCCAGCAGCTCGCGCGTATCCTCTACTTTGGTGCGCGAGGCAGCATCCACTTCAATCAAGTCGACAAACCGGCCTTCGGCAATTTCGCGACAGCTTGAACATTGGCCACAGGGTTCAGAACTCACCCCGGTTTCACAGTTCAGACACTTGGCCAGAATACGCGCGATAGTGGTTTTACCCACGCCGCGAGTACCAGTAAAAAGGTAGGCATGATGCAGGCGGTTGTGATCAAGGGCGTTAATCAAGGCCTGGAGTACGTGCTCCTGCCCCACCATTTCACGAAAAACCCGTGGGCGCCACTTGCGTGCCAGAACTTGATAGCTCATGCCGAATGCTGCTCTCTTGCCAAAAGGAGGAGTAAAAAACCAGGCGGCGATTATAGCGGTGCAAGGCGGAAATAGACACCAACAAGGGCAAGGAATTGCTTGTACAAAGCTGAATAAAGACTGGAAAAAGAAAGAACAGAGGGAGTTTAGGAGGCAACCTAACCAGCCACACCCCGGCACATAACTTACTGCTACCGTTGCTCCCTTCCGGGCCTGGCGGGGTTTACAGATCATCATTGCGAGGGGACCGGTCAGGTCACCATTGCGCTTGCGTTGATAGCCGGGCGGCTATCGCAAGAGGCGCGCATTATCATCACTTTGCCATGTCATTGCAAGGCGGAATTTGTCATTCGCACTCTTGGGTGATTATTGACCGTAGGGGCGCAATTTATTGCGCCCTTTGTATTGCCCCTGGATTTTCAAATGGCCAACTGCAAATTCCCAGGCTCTAAATTAGGGCGCAATAAATTGCGCCCCTACAGATTGCAAAAATACCCTGCAATTTCATCAAAACATGACCAATTCCCTGTTATTACAAAGATTTTTTCCGCTGTGGCGCGATTTGCAATTCCCTTTTTTGCTGCCATCAACTAGGCTTCTCTTCAGTTTTTTCAGTGACAAATCAAACACACAAGGTTCAGGAGTATATTTTTATGGCAACAGTGACTCTCAAAGGAAACCCATTCAACACCAACGGTAACCTGCCAGCAGTGGGCGGCAAGGCACCCGCATTCAAACTGGTAAAAACCGATCTTTCCGAAGTTTCCTCTGGTGATCTGGTTGGCAAGCGCGTAGTGCTGAATATTTTCCCAAGTGTTGATACTCCTACCTGTGCTCAATCAGTTCGCACCTTTAATGCCCAGGCCAGCGCACTGGAAAACACTGTGGTGATATGTGCTTCACAAGACCTGCCCTTCGCCTTGGCACGCTTCTGCGGTGCTGAAGGACTGGATAAAGTAATTCCTGCGTCCGCTTTCCGCTCTGCTTTTGCTTCTGACTACGGTGTAAAACTGGTTGACGGCCCACTCACTGGCCTGACTGCACGTGCAGTTGTGGTTCTGGATACAGAAGGCAAAGTACTGCACACCGAGCTCGTGAGCGAAGTTGCCCATGAGCCAAACTACGACGCAGCACTGAAAGCCCTGGCTTAATTTGCCGTTTTTGCATCACTAAAAACGCCAGCCTTGTGCTGGCGTTTTTATTTCCTACCCTGACGAATAATCCTCACTTCACCACCACCCTTCCCGTTTCATCTCACGCGATCAACCCCGATTACAAACTTGGCAGCCACCTGAACAGGCATTAACCTGAGCTTTTTATAGCCAAAAACTCTGAAAAACCGACCTATTTTTTTACTTGTCACGCAGCCTGATAAATAGCCTCTGCCTATACTCAAGCCAGGAACCACGGGGTTTCAGGGGAAAGCAATCCAAACGGTTTCCCATTGAAAGCTGCGGTAAAGTTTCAGCGAGGTAATCAAGGGAGCCGTACAGGATGCCACCTCAGGGCGATTCACCCACACAGCCTGGCTATATTCGCGAGCTATTGGACGCAGTACCTGCGGGCATTATTGTGACCCACCAGGATGGACGCATCAGCTATTTGAATGCCGAAGCGGAACGCTTGTTTGGTTACTCACGCGCAGAACTGATTGAGCAGAGTATCGATCTGCTGCTCCCGGACCGTTTTAGTCGCAACCACTCCCAACTACGCCAAAGTTATATTGACCAACCCTCCACGCGCTACATGGGTGCGGGCCGAGATCTCTACGGTAAACGCAAAGATAACAGTGAATTTCCATTGGAAATTGGTTTGCGTTCGCTGGTTGCAGATGGCGAACAGTTTATCGTTGCCACCATTGTTAACATTACGCGCCGCAAACAATTGGAAGAGCGTTTTAGTAAAGTAATTGACGCGTCACCCTATGGTCAATTGTTGGTGGATGAACACGGCATTATTCAAATGATCAATCCCAGCCTGTTGCGTTTGTTTGGCTACAATCGCGATGAATTGCTCGGCAAATCCATGGATGTTTTATTGCCAGAACGCTATCGCGATGGCCATGAAAAATTGCGCGCAGGCTATATTCAAAAACCCAGCTTGCGTCCGATGGGTTTAGGGCGCGATTTAACCGGCCGACACAAAAGTGGAACAGAAATTCCCATTGAAATCGGATTGAGTCAGGTCGAAAGCGACGCAGGTAATTTAACCCTCGCAGTGGTCACTGATATTTCCGAGCGCAAACGACTGGAGTTAAATTTAAAACAAGCCAACGCGCATCTGGAAGAATTTACCTACGTTGCCTCGCACGACTTGAAATCGCCCTTGCGCGGCATTAGTGATTTGGTGGAATGGATTCATGAGGACCTGGGCGATAAAGCGCCCGAATCAGTAGGAAAAAATATCGAGCGTATTCGTTTGCGCATCAGTCGGATGGAACGTCTAATTGAAGACTTGCTGCTCTATGCTCGCGCCGGAAAACGCGCAAAAGAATCCAGCGGTATTGATGTAGAGGCATTGATTAGCGGCATTATTGAAATGCACCCTATTCCTGCCCATTTCCATATCCAGCAAGACATTCGTATCAAAGAAATAATCGCCGCAAAAATTCCGTTGGAAACGGTACTTCGCAACCTGTTCAGCAATGCATTAAAACACCACACAGGTGTAGAACCCCATATTTCCATCAGCGCCGAAGCCAGCGGCAGTTATTGTTTATTCAAGGTGATTGATAACGGCCCCGGAATACCTAAAGGGGCACAGGAACGAGTGTTTCGTTTATTCCAAACCTTGAGCAACAGCGAAAGTTCCGGCAGTGGTATTGGACTCGCGCTAGCCAAGCGTCTCACCGAAAGCCATGGCGGACAAATTGAATTAATTAGTGATGATACCGGCTGCATTTTTCACGTGTGGTGGCCACGTTTTGCGAGGAAAGATATCGATGAATAATTCAGGCAAAGTCAGTATTTTATTGGTAGACGACGATGATGTAGCTGCTGAGTCAGTAGTTCGCAGCCTGCGCAAGCACGCTATGGATTTCCCAGTGGTGCTCGCGCGTGATGGCATGGAAGCGCTGGAGATCTTGCGCGGCGATCACGCTGATTTAACTATCGAACGCCCCTATCTGGTATTGCTGGATCTCAATATGCCACGTATGGATGGTTTTGAATTCTTGCATGAGGTACGCAATGACAAAAAATTACGTGATAGCATTATTTTTGTGTTGACCACATCCGATGCAGACACTGATCGTGCACGCGCCTACCACGAAAATATTGCCGGCTACATGGTGAAATCCGCCATAGGCCCACAGTTCGCCAAACTGGCGAGCCTGCTGGACAATTATCGAAATACTGTCAGTCTGCCCGGTTAGAACATGTCTTTTTAGCGATAGCAGAGTCACGAGGACACTGACTATGATGCCTGATAGCTTCGCCGACAATAAATCCCTGTTGTTGTTAGTGATTGAAGACGACGATGTGGATATGGAGAAAATTACCCGCGCATTGCGTAAAACCCTATTGAAATTACGGATCATGGAATCTACCTCGGCAAGCCACGCCGAAATGCTGTTACAACAACATCCATTTGATTGCGTGATTATTGATTACCAACTGAAAGATTCCTTGGGTTCCGAGTTAATCCACAAGATTGTGAATCACAAAAATACACCCACTCCCGTCATTATGGTTAGCGGCAATACCGATGAGCGCATCGTTGCCGATGCCATGCGCGATGGTTTATTTGATTACCTGCCCAAGCGCAATCTGGACACCGATTTATTGCGTAAAACCTTGCAAGCCAGCCAGCTCTGGGCAGAATCCGAGCGTCAGGCAAAAGAAGATCGCACTCGCTTTAACCAACTCGCCGAAGGCTTGCCGCAACTCACCTGGACCTGCCTGCCCGACGGCTATTGTGATTTTGTCAATCGCCGCTGGTGTGAATACACCGGCACGCTAATCGAAACACAACTGGGCTTTGGCTGGCTGGAGAATGTGCATCTCGATGATCGCGATTACCTGATGAAATCCTGGATGGGCGCGGTGGAATCCGGCAAGGAAATGTTTGTGATTTTCCGCATCCGCCGCCACGATGGTGCCTATCGCTGGTTTGATACGCGCGCTATTCCACAACGCAACGAGCGTGGAGAAATTGTGCGCTGGCTCGGCAGCAATACAGACATTACCGATGTAGAACTCACCCGCCAGGCACTGGCCAATAGCGAACAACTTTTCCAAGCCGTTTTTGATTACGCTCCTCTGGGAATGGTGCTGGTTAACCTGCAAGGCCAGATTATTAAAATAAACCCTGCCTTGTGCCAAATTCTGGGTTACGACAATCACATTTTCGACAATGACCGTGAGCCGCTCCCCACAAAACTCACCAAGTTTATCAGCGAGCAAGACCAGGAAAATGCACACTTTCAATTAGAAAAGCTGCACACTGACTCTGTACGTTTCGTACAATTTGAAGCACAGCTATCTACTCGCACAACGCATTTTGTCCCCACATTAATTAGTGCGGCTTTTATTAACAAATTCAATGACGAATCTTGTTACCTGCTTCAAGTCTATGATCTTTCCGAGCGAAAACGCTACGAATCACAGCTCATTAAACTGGCTCATTACGACACTCTCACTGGGCTGGGCAATCGCGCCAAGCTGCACCAGGAAATTGAATTTTTAATTAAAAAATCTCACCGTAACGCCGCCCCCTTTGCAGTGCTATTTGGCGACATAGACCACTTCAAACAAATCAACGATGGACTTGGCCATGAAGCGGGCGACCAACTGTTAAAAATTATTGCCCGGCGATTGCAAAAAACGCTTCGCCACGAAGACAGTGTATGTCGCTTGGGCGGCGATGAATTTGTCATACTTCTACAAGATGTGACCAAATTTGAAGCCGTGGTGTCCGTCGCCGAAAAGCTGATAAAAAAAGTTCGCAAGCCCATAAAGCTTGGCAGCAATCGAGTCCACGTAGGAATGAGCTTTGGAATCGCACTTTACCCTACCGACGGCAATGACGCCAAAACGCTACTGCGAAACGCGGACAGCGCGCTCTACGATGCGAAATCGAAAGGCCGGAATTGTTATCAACTCTATCGCAAAGAATTAACTGAATACGTGCACAACCGTTTATTGTTGGATGCAGATCTACGCAAAGCCATCAGCAACCGTGAATTTGAACTGCATTATCAACCTGTTATTAATTTGGATACACGCGAAATTGTTTCCGCCGAGGCATTAATTCGCTGGCACCACCCGACGCGCGGCATGGTGCCGCCGGATGAATTTATTGCTTATGCACAGGAAACCGGATTGATAGTTGCAATGGGCGAATGGATTATTCAGCAAGCCTGCGTTCAGGCCAAGGAATGGGAAAATGCGGGCCACCCAATTTCAGTTTCCGTTAATATTTCAGCACGGCAATTCGTGCAACAAAATTTGCTATCCATAATTAACCGCGCACTGGAAATCTCCGACCTGCCTGCGCACCGACTAACCGTTGAAATTACAGAGCAAATGTTTTTAGAGAATACGGACAACAACTTGAAACAAATCAGCGAACTCAAGGCGATGGGAATAAAAATATCCCTGGATGATTTTGGGGTCGGCTATTCGTCGCTTAGTTATATTATCCGCTTTGCACCGCATTACCTGAAGGTTGACCGCTCATTTGTCAATCGTATCGGTACTGCCAAAGAACATGATGAAATGGTCAAAGCAATTATTGGTCTCAGTAAAATTATCCCCATGCAAATCGTTGGCGAAGGTGTAGAAGACACTAACCAACAACATTTTTTACAAACGCATGGCTGTGACTTTGGTCAAGGCTATTTGTTTTCGCGCCCGTTGCCGCAACAAAAACTACTCGTTTTTCTTAACGAGTACACGAATCGGGAACCAGCAAAAATCGCCTAATCCACACATTTCATTGGTTTACCTGAATAACTCCTTGTAGATTTTTGAGGCAGTGTGCTTTAGCAAGCTGCAAAAAATCTTGCACAAAAGGCGCTTGCACCTGCTCATCGCGGATTGCTGCATAAAGCGTGGGCCATATACCTTTGGCACCCGCTGAGCGCACGCTAATCAAACCCTGGCTCACATACTCCGCCAATACCCAATTGGGTAACGCACAGACCCCGCGCCCACTGGCAACCAATTGCACCATCATCAGCGTCAATTCAGACGTGCGTACTGCTTTGGGCTCAAGGTTTGCTGGCTCGAGAAATTGCTTAAAAATATCCAGCCGGTTACGTGCGACCGGATAGGTAATTAATGTTTGATCCACCAAATCCTGCGGCTGCAAAAATTGTTTTTCGATAAGTGCATGATTATTTGCCAACGCAATTTGCATTTCATAACCAAACAACGGCACATACTCAACCCCTTTAATTGCTTGCGGGTCTGAAGTAATCACCAGATCAATATCACCTTGCGCTAATGCAGGTAGCGGTTCAAATGTAAATCCACCGGAAAAATCCAGCTCAATACCAGGCCATTGGTTACGATAAACATCAATCGTCGGCATCAGCCAGTTAAAACAACTATGGCATTCAATGGCCATGTACAAACGCCCCGCTTCGCCGTGCACCAATTTTTTTACATCGCGCTCGGCTTCCGCAACTTTAGCGATCACTTCATCTGCCAATTGCAAAATGCGCTTGCCCGCTTCGCTGAAACGCAAAGGGCGACTCTTGCGAATAAACAACTCGCATTCCAGACGCGACTCCAACTCTTTTAACTGATGGGACAAGGCGGATTGCGTCAGGAACAAACGCTCGGCCGCTTCCACCAGACTGCCGGTTTCGCGCAGGGCAATCAGGGTTTTTAAATGGCGAATTTCGATCATAGAGATGCCCTCACATGTACAAAC
>JAGKXA010000543.1 GCA_021151615.1 Cellvibrionaceae bacterium
CTTTAACATAGTTGTGGGGGATGCCAATGATGCGCCCACGGTTGCTAATGCCATTCCCAATCAAAACGCCACAGAGGACGCCGCATTTAATTTTCAATTTGCGGCTAATACTTTTGCTGATCCTGATGTTGGCGATACGCTTACTTATTCTGCGCAACTTGCTGGTGGTGGTGCATTGCCGGCGTGGTTGAGCTTTGATCCGGTTACGCGCACTTTTAGCGGTACACCTGTAAATGCGAATGTTGGTACTGTATCTATTGATGTAATTGCTGATGACGGCAACGGTGGTACGGTAACTGATACTTTCAATATTGTGGTCGCTAATACCAACGACGCGCCTACGGTTGCCAACGCAATTCCCAATCAAAATGCGACTGAAGATACCGCATTTAATTTTCAATTTGCAGCTAACACCTTTGCCGATGTAGATGCGGGAGCGACACTTACTTATTCAGCACAATTAAATGGCGGCGGTGCATTACCCGCTTGGTTAACCTTTGACGCAGCCACGCGGACTTTTAGTGGTACACCCGCCAATGGTGATGTGGGAACAATTTCGATTGATGTGATTGCCGATGATGGCAATGGCGGCACAGTGACCGATACTTTCAATATCACTATCGGTAATGCCAATGATGCACCTACAGTAGCCAACGCTATTCCCAATCAAAACGCCACTGAAGATGCGGCATTTAATTTCCAATTTGCGGCTAATACTTTTGCTGATCCTGATGTTGGCGATACGCTCACTTATTCTGCACAACTTGCCGGTGGTGGTGCATTACCGGCGTGGTTGAGCTTTGATCCGGTTACGCGCACGTTTAGTGGCACACCTGTGAATGCCAACGTTGGTACTGTTTCGATTGATGTCATCGCCAATGATGGCAACGGCGGTACAGTGACAGATACTTTCGATATTGTGGTCGCTAATACTAACGATGCACCTACCATTGCCAATGCAATTCCTGACCGTACCGCAACAGAAAATGCGGCATTTAACTTCCAGTTTATCGTGGACGCATTCGCCGGAGACACGACTGCGGTGGATACCACGCCATCGAAACCCGCTCAATATGCGGCTTGATCAGATTGCATTGAAGCGGGTCCGTTTTTCCTACCGCGATGCCGTGATCGGAACCGATGCCTCCGGTAACATTGATTCCGCGGTGGTAAAATTCGATAAGTTCAACCCTACCATCTCGCAGTATCACCTCACCAGCAC
>JAGKXA010000544.1 GCA_021151615.1 Cellvibrionaceae bacterium
GCTGCAACAAATCGCCATCAACAGCCTCGCGCACGCGAATCTTGCATTGCTTGTTCAAGCGCTCCGCAAAAGCTTTAGTGAAATTTTCCGGCATATGCTGCACAAGCACTATAGGGATAGGAAAATTTTCGGGCAGTTCCATCAACACTTCTGTAAATCCAATTACCATTTGGCAACATGCCCATATTAGCCCACTCAGCCACGTTATCTTTGTTAGCACGATACACTGCCGCAGAAATATTCAAGTCGTTATCAAAAAATGCCATCTTGATACCGGCTTCAGTGTTGGTACCTTCGGTTGGCTCCAGCAAATTACCATCAGCTCCATAATTGCCTACCGGTTTAAAAATACCGGTGTAACTGCTGTAAACCGAAAGAAAACTATTTACGTCATACACAATACCCGCGTAGGGCGTAACCACATTTTTTTCTTCCGCATGCACAACGACGGAGGAAATCAAATCGCGATTGTCGTAAGTCCAATCACTGACTCGACCACCCACCATAATTTTCAGCGGATCAGCAACGCTGAAACGCACCGTTGCATAAGCACCGGATTGCTCACCTACTTCGCGCGACTCTGATTGATCATAAGGAGAAGACTCTCCCGAGTAATCCGGCGCGGCTGGGTTGGGGTTCGGATCATAGAGGTTGTACGTCGGCATATCGGCGTAATCAAACAACAAATCAAATTCATTTTTGCTGTAGCTATAACCGAGCACCACTTCATGATCGCGGCCGAACAAACCAAATCCACCGTTGGTCACTATGTTGAAACTTTGGGTATCCGATGCGCGATCAGAAAATAATGAATACGGCGTTGCCCATGGGTCAACCAGATCGCCAGTTTCTTTATCGACATAAGCACCGTAGGAAGCATTGCTAACATCTTGAGTCGCTTTGGCAAAGCGATAGGTGCCTTTCAACTTCCAGCCACTATTAAATTCATGCTCGACGTAAGGCATGACACTCCATTGGTCAATGAAGCGGTGTGCCCACTCATGGCCGGTTGAAAACGACGGGTCGTGATCGATCAAGGTACCGTCGGTGTAAAACGCCGGGTTAGAGCTCCAGTTGTAAACACCACGGGAATTGACTGAAGACTTATCAATCGCGAGGGATAACAGTGTTTGTGGGGTTACATCCCAATCGACAATACCGTAGACGACGGATTTATCACGCGAGTAGCGATCAATGTAAGAATCGCCATCCATGTAAGAGC
>JAGKXA010000545.1 GCA_021151615.1 Cellvibrionaceae bacterium
ATCATCACCTTCACGCCAATAGGAAATACCGCGCAAGCGCTGCTTGGTATTTATCGCTTCGCCAAACGCCGGATCAAAAACCCACTGCTGCTTACCCGTTGCAGCATTCAAACAAAACAACCGACCTTTGGGTGAAACAAAATAAAAAGCCCCATTAATAATAAGCGGGTTGCCTTGCATATCCGACTGACTACCGCCTTCACCAAAGGCATCGCCCGAATCAAACGTCCAGGCGACTTGCAAATCCTTAACATTCTCTTTGTTGATTTGATCGAGCGTCGAATAATGAGTGCCGTGGGGATTGCCGTGATACCAGGGCCAATCCTCGCCAGATTGCCAGTTTGAATCAGAGTGAGCGTTACTGATATCACCACCGCCCTGTCCGCAACTGGCAAGCAGGACACCAGTGATTATTGTCAGAGAGGCGTATCGAATAAACTGAAGACATGAATTCATAATCAAACCTAACACTGGCTGTTATTGTGATATAAACAAAAAACCAGTGTAGGTAGGGAATGCGATGAGTTCTAATTGCTTAACGAACTATTACATGAAGCCAAGCAGGACTACAGCCTGTTTATGCTATTCGTCGATCGACAGAATTCGTTCAAGCCACACTCTTTGCCCAGGATGGTGATCGCTAATTGTATTTAGTGCAGCTTCTATCTGATCACTATTTTCAGGATCAATTGAATAAGTAAAATGCGTTAACTCAACTCCCAACAATCGAATATCATCTATTTCCAGTTGACTCAAAACGCCAGCACCAACCCATACAGAATATTGAACACTAAATATCAACGACTTCATTTCTTCATAGCCGCTACGAGTTGTAATAAATATCACCATACCCTTCTCCCTACATTAGTAATGATATGGGGTTTTCTCTGCCCAGTTACTATTAGCATATTTGCGATGCAATAATTTAAAAGCGGCTTCGCTCGTCATTCCCTCTTTGCCATATCCCCAAGTGCAGCTATAGCCCTCAATACCACCCTTACCGCACAGAGTGAGGAAATGCAGGGTTTTTGCTTCGTTTTCGTCCTTGCCCGAATTAAATAAAGGCATTGCCTTATTAAAATAGCTATAGGGCGTTTCCTTGTTTTCTGCGCTTAACGTTTGTTCGCAGGTTTCCGGGAAATCGTCTCGCTGCAATGCCAAGGGTAAATGATGCAACGGAGCAACATGAACCTTCATGAAATAGCCTACATTCATATAAGC
>JAGKXA010000211.1 GCA_021151615.1 Cellvibrionaceae bacterium
TCGTCAACGTGGTACCAAATACCACGCTGGTCCAAACGTAGGTCTGGGTAAAGACCATACTCTGTTCGCGAAAGTGGACGGTACTGTTAAGTTCGAAATCAAAGGTGCTTTTGGTCGTCAATACGTCAGCATTATTCCTGCTGTTTAATATTGCGCCCTGAATAGCCCGCTTGCTGCTTGCAGCAGGCCATGAAGAACAATAAAAAAGCCCTGTCGAAAACGTCAGGGCTTTTTTATGTTCAGGAAGAACGGTATGCCGCGGGTGCATGGATGCACAGGAGCGGCGATATTCGCAGTTAGTCATTTTTAGTTTTTCTTTTTTAGTTTTTCTTTTTTCCTCTGGAGTCTGTTGTGAAATTTGTTGATGAAGCCCCAATTCATGTCGAAGCCGGTAAAGGTGGCAACGGATTCATGAGCTTCCGGAGGGAAAAATTTATTTCCAAAGGTGGCCCGGACGGCGGTGACGGTGGTGATGGTGGCAGCGTCTATTTGGTTGCCGATGAAAACCTGAATACTTTGATCGATTATCGCTTTGTGCCCAAGTATCGCGCTGAAAATGGTGAGAAAGGTGGCAGTAAGGATTGTACTGGCGCAAAAGGTGCGGATTTGTTTTTGCCGGTGCCGGTAGGTACTACCGTTATCGATATGGACACTGAAGAAGTGTTCGGCGATTTGACGGAGCACGGCCAAAAATTAAAAGTTGCGCAAGGTGGCTTTCACGGTTTGGGCAACACCCGTTTTAAAACCAGTACCAATCGCACACCGCGCAAAACTTCTCCGGGAACGGAAGGCGAAACGCGCAACCTGAAACTCGAATTAAAAGTCCTAGCTGATGTAGGCATGCTCGGGTTACCCAATGCCGGTAAATCCAGTTTTATCCGCGCGGTGAGTTCCGCAAAACCCAAGGTGGCGGATTATCCGTTTACCACCTTGGTGCCGAATCTTGGTGTAGTTAAAGTGCAGCAGCATCGCAGCTTTGTGATCGCCGATATTCCCGGTGTGATCGAAGGTGCGGCAGAAGGCGCTGGCTTGGGGGTGCGTTTCCTCAAGCATTTAACCCGCTGCCGTGTATTAATGCACATGGTGGATATGGCGCCGGTGGATGATACAAATCCTGCTGACAATGTGCGCATCATTGCCAATGAATTGGAAAAATTCAGCCCGACATTGGCCAAACGCGACCGCTGGCTGCTACTCAATAAAATTGATTTGTTGCCACCTGATGAAGTAGAGGCTCGCTGCCAGGCGGTGGTGGATGAGCTGGGCTGGACTGGCCCGGTGTTCCGCATTTCGGCGTTGAATCGCGAAGGCACTATGCCGCTGGCAGGTAAGGCGATGGACTTGCTGGAAGCGATCTGGGAAGAGGAAAAATCCAACCCTGAAGCGCGCGAGCGCGAGCTTGAATTGCAAAACCAGATGGCACAGGAAGCGCGTGAGCGCATTGAAGAGTTGCGTCAGGCGCAGCGTGAAGCGCGTCGTGCACGCGGTGAAGATGATGATAACTTCAATGAAGACGATTACGACGTTGAAGTGATTTATGTGAATTACTAATCACTGGCGAATTGAGTCAAGCACAAAAGCGATTAGCGCCACTTACAAAATAGTGTAACCTCACGCCCGGATCATCTCCGGGCTTTTTACATTAATAACTGACGAATATTCCCGAGCGCATTTCTCTCATGAGCAAAAGAGACATCATTCCCCAAGCGAAACGCTGGGTAGTAAAAATAGGTAGCGCACTCTTAACCAACGACGGCAAAGGGCTGGATGCTGAAGCAATTGCCGGTTGGGTAAAACAAATGGCCGAGCTGCGTTTGCGCGGCATTGAATTGGTGTTGGTTTCTTCCGGGGCGGTAGCGGCGGGAATGCGCCGTTTGGGGTGGGCATCACGCCCCACTGAAATTCATCAGTTGCAAGCGGCGGCGGCGGTTGGCCAAATGGGTTTGGTACAAACCTATGAAGTGGAATTCCAGCGCTACGGTTTACTTACTGCACAAGTGTTGTTGGATCACGATGACCTCTCTTCGCGTCAACGCTATTTAAATGCGCGATCCACCTTAAAAACTCTGGTCAGCTTGAATGTCGTTCCGGTAATTAACGAGAACGATACCGTAGTAACCGATGAAATCCGTTTTGGCGATAACGATACCCTGGGGGCGTTGGTCGCCAATTTAATTGAAGCGGATTTGCTGGTGATTCTCACCGATCAAAAAGGCATGTACGACAGCGACCCGCGCTCCAATCCCAATGCACAATTGCTGAGTGAAATTGCGGCCGACGATGCGCGCCTCGAACAAATGGCCGGCGGTACCGGCGGCGCTTTGGGGCGCGGCGGCATGATCACCAAAGTGCGCGCCGCACGTGTTGCTGCGCGCTCCGGCGCGGATACAGTGATTGTGGGTGGTCGCATTGAAAATGCACTGCTGCGAATTGCAGCGGGTGACAATATCGGTACTTTTTTATGGGCGGATCAACAGCCACAAGCTGCACGCAAACGCTGGATCTCCGGGCAATTGCAAACACGCGGCACTTTGGTGTTGGATGATGGCGCTGTGCGCGTAGTGCGCGAACAGGGCAAAAGTTTATTGCCGGTTGGCGTTAAAGAAGTGCGCGGCGATTTTACCCGTGGCGACATGGTGATTTGTGTGGATTTGCAAGGTAAAGAAATCGCTCGCGGGTTGGTAAATTACCACGCCGAGGAAGCGCAAAAAATTATCGGAAAACCCAGCAGCCAGATCGTCGACATTCTCGGCTATCAAGATGATAAAGAATTAATTCATCGCGATAATTTAGTGCTGAGTTAATTTTTAGTATTCATTTCGCCAGTAGAAAAAAGCCCGGTCATTCAAAATGACCGGGCTTTTTATTGTCTATCTCATTGCAATTATTATTTCGACGATTGCGCCATTCGTGAACGTAGAACCACTACCGCAACCAAGCCGAGCATTAATAGCCAGCTGGAGGGTTCAGGAACAGTCACGTTGGTGACAGTAACCTGGGTGTTGTTGATGGTGTTGAGCGACAGGTATTCACCTTCAGCATCACCTAATAAGTTCGCGCCCAGCGAAAAATTGCCGCTGCCAATGGCGATGGCATTAAACACCAAGGTAAACAGCGTAAATTCCCCTGCTTGCCCATTGTTCAAGCTGGCAATGTCATCAACCGATAATTCAAACAAGTTGATCAAGCCGGTGCTGAGGTTGCTTGATTGCACGCTGCCAAAACCAGTTAAATCCAGTTGATTGCCTTTGCTGCTATCACCCCAGACCAGGTTGTCGAGCAAAAATAAATTGTT
This sequence comes from Cellvibrionaceae bacterium, assembly GCA_021151615.1. Classification (GTDB taxonomy): domain Bacteria; phylum Pseudomonadota; class Gammaproteobacteria; order Pseudomonadales; family Cellvibrionaceae; genus Cellvibrio. Next base: position 3,296 of record JAGKXA010000211.1, read on the forward strand.
ATCAAAAGTGATATCCAGATCGTAAACGCCAAGAGAAGGCGCAGACGTATTATTCAATCCACTGATATTTACAGCCACTGATACCAGGTTGCCGGTATTAACACTAGCCTGGTCAGCAACCAAATCAATGCTGATTGCATGGGCATCCACAGTAAATAACAGTACCAGCGATACCCAAAATTTTCTCAAATGTTTCATGTTTTGCCCCTGCAAAAATATTTCAATAGTGTCTTAGTGGGTTGCGCAGCCCGTGCGCGTGCATTGCAAGGTGAGTGCGCGCGTGTCCAGCGCGTTAATTGCACCGTCACCATTTACATCACGCTGATCAAATGCAGTTGGAATGGTGCCGCGCGCATTGGTAACTATTTGCACATCGTTTTTATCCACATCGCCGTCGCCATCCAAATCCAGTACCAGTTTCAATGAAACGACCAATGGGTCGTGATCGGATGAGCGATAGGCATCGGCTGAGTAAAAATTATTAATTTGCGCAGCCGATTTGAACTCAGTGTTGTAATCCAGGCTGACAGGTTCATCGGCATTGATATGCCAATCCGCCGCGAACAATACTTGTGGTGTTAGGGTATTGCTGGCAAGGCCGTGATCGAGATAGCCAGCTTGGCCATCAAATACATAGGAGTAAGCGCTGCTGCCACCGAATTTATTAATCAGGTCGGTGTAACCGCTGTTAATAATTTGGGTGATGGGATTCTCTTTTGCATAGGCATTTAAATCGCCGATGATTAAATAATCGCGATCATTCACGCCGGTGGGATTAGTGTTCAGCCAGTTCACCAGTGCAGTAGCCGCCCGGGTGCGGGTGATATTGCAATTGCCCTGGCCATCGCCGATATCCAGGTCGCCGAGGTCATTGCAGTCCGAACCTTTGGATTTGAAATGGTTGACCACTGCAGTGGCGATTGCGCGGTTGCTATTGACGCGGAAACTTTGCGCCAGTGCCGGGCGATTTTTGGTATCGATAAATTGCGAGTCAACACTCGAATCCAGAATTGCAGTATTGCCAATGGCAGTTGCTTTATCGCTGCGATAGATAAAGCCTACGGCAATTTCATCAGTACCAATTTTATTGACACCGGGATTAATAAATTTCCACACATTGCTGCCGGTTGCTGCATTTAATGCAGCGGTTAATTCAGCAATCGCACTGGTACTGCCGTAGCCGTCATTTTCAATTTCAATCAGGCCAATTACGTCGGCATTCAGGCCTGCCAACGCGCTAACAATTTTCGCTTTCTGGCGAGCGAATTCCGCCGCCGTATTGGCGCCACGTGAGGTTGGGAAACCACCGCCCGTACCATTACCGTTGAAAAAATTCAGCACGTTAAAGCTGGCGATTTTTAAATTCGCGGCTGAATCTGTTATGGGGGAGAGTGGGCGTGCGTTAATGTGAATAAAATTCGGTGTGCTCGTGGGTAATAGGCGATACACACCAAAATCGTAAGTGATCACACCTTGCAAATTCGCAACAGTATCGCCACTGCGTAAGGTGTTTTCCGCTGACAAGCCGGGTGCCGGGAAAATTACCGGGTCAGGATTTTGCAAATTGCTTGCGTCATCTATCATCAACTTATTCAAATTATTTTGTGTTTGCAGTGCGCTGGCCGCTGGGCCCGGCTCAACAATATTGGTCGGCGTTTGCAGGCGACCATTGGCGAGTAATAGCTGGCCGTAACGACCCAATTGATAGGTTTCATTGACGGTGAGTGTTTGTGGGATTGCAACTGACATGCCTTCAATAGTTTCGAAGTTATCCAGGGATGCAACGGGTAAAGAAACATTGGCAGGCGTTGGCAGGGTTTGTCCGCTGGCACATACAGTGACAGTAGCGCTCGCGAGTTGCGTTAAGCCAAAGGTTTCCGCCACGCTACCGCTAATACGTACGCGATCACCGACATTGACGGCGCTGGTACTCGCAATATAAATCCCTTCTGATGTTTGCGCATTGCTGTCAGTCTGCGCATCTTCTTCCTGAACAAAGAAGCCGCCCAGTTGATTGGCATTTTGGTAATCGGCAACCACTATGGCTTCGATGCTAACGATGTTACCGACCAGCGGGCTACTGGCACCACTGCCTTGTACTGCACTGATCAATGTCGCTGCCTGACCACAGTTGCCAGTATTGCCACCAGTATTACCTCCACCTGTGTTGCCTCCACCATTGCTGCTGCCTTGGTAAGTACCGAGGTGATCGAAGGTGTCTTGCGCATAACCTTCCCACTCAATAACCGGGTCAAATGCGTTGTTGATAATCGCATCGCCAGTTGTGATGGAGGTTTTGCGGCGCAAGGTATTGTCTTGTGTGCTGGTTAACCCCGTACCCCACTCAGAGCCCGGGTCAACACCCACCTGGCCGATGCTATCGATAATTGTGTTGCCATTTTTCAACACAATCGCATCGTCACCGTTGTACCAGCCGGCGCTGTTGGTTTGGTTGGCGCTGGCGAGAATAGTGGCATTGGCGCTGCCGTGGGCCAGTACAAATACGCCCTGTTCAGGAATATTGCCGTTGAGGTTAATGGTTAAGCCTGCTGTGTTACTGCCATTGAAATACATCTCCACCTTGTAATTGCTCAGGCTTACTGCGCTATTGCTGCTGTTATAAATCTCCAGCGCTTTGTTATTGCTGCTGCCTTCAACGTATTCCGAGAAATACAAATCGGCGCTGGCGGGCAGGGCGCAGAGGCAGGCGATTGCCAGGGCTAGCGGTTGACGAGGATGTTTTAGCGGCAGTTGTTTTATAGGCAGGTATTTCATGACTGGCTCCCAAGCGTAATAGTTATCTTGGGGCGCAGCTTAGGCAGCGAATGTTACGACGCTGTGGCGGTTTAGGGACGATTTGGTGATGGTTTGATGACGCCAAAAAAAGCCCCGCGCGAGTAGCGCGGAGCACAAGAGGAAATAGGAGATGGACAACCTTATTGTGGATCTACCGGGTTGGCGATAGCGCTCAGGTAATCTGCAGACTCAGGGTTGAGGGTGTTACCCAGGCCGACAAATACCGAGGTGATACTGCCTTTGTTGTCTTTAACGGAATTAACCACCTGATAGAGGTTGTCTTCATGGGCGACAAAGAAACGGTTGCCCGTGTATTGGCGGAAGTAGAGCGTTTTACCCTGATGCACAAATTGACGGGTTGCAGTGGCAGTGAGTGCTTGTTGTTGCTCCCACTTGGCAAATACGGCATTGATTTGCGGCAGGCGAGTGAAGAACTCGCTGGTACGCAGTGGCGGCAGTCCGGAGGCATTTTCACGCAGTATGGCGCTTGGGTAGATGGTATAGCCGGTATCCATCAAGCAAGAACTGCAGCCGTCATCGTGGGGCAGACCAAAGGTGTGGCCAGCTTCATGGGCCAGGCCACCAATCCAGCGGAAGGGGTCATTCCATACGTGGTTGCTACAGGCGGCCAGATGGCTTTGGTTGATCAGGCCCAACATATCCTCGCGGAACATAATGGCAACACCATCCGCAGCACCACCAGAGTTTTGATCGCATACTGGCTCTGAATCCACATAAACCACCCAGCGTTCATTGGCAGGGCGCTGGCCAACAATACGCGCCAGCTCATCGCGGGCATTACCCCAGGACACCCAGTTGGTGGAATTATTCGGATTGTTATCGCGGAACCAGCTCGCTGTTTTATCGGTACCTATCACTTCAACGGGCGCATTCGGACGTTTAAAACTGAAGGTTTTTTGGTTGTCGACCTGTTTCAGGTAATAGTCCTGCATGTGTTTATTGGCGTGGTAGAGGGCTTTTACAAAGTCGGAATTGCGGCGCTCATTGCTGGGCACCATATAAAACACGCGCACGCTGGGGGCATTAACTAACTGACTATTGGCCGGGTTGGCTAGCAGTGCATCCAATGCGTTGGAATCGCACGCGCCCTCCTGTGTCCAATCCTGCCATTGTCCGGAATGAGTGGCCGGGCTGTTGTTGGTCCACCAGTTGGCGCGGTATTTGTTGTTGTTTTGTATCACTGTCATGTCTTTGGTGTAAGCCGTGCCGGCTTGCCAGGGAGCCACTCCGGTGCAATCCAGGGCAAGTGAAGGCAAGCTGAAGCTGCTTAGTACCAATGCCAGTGGTGCCAAGCCTAATTTTCCTGTCAGGAATCTCATTTAAACGTCTCCATTAAATATTTGTCATGTTGATCCCTCATGTCATATTTTTCATATGTAAAAA
>JAGKXA010000546.1 GCA_021151615.1 Cellvibrionaceae bacterium
TGCAGGGATAAGCTATGTGTTTGCATATTGCTAAAAATTAGGCTCATTATTTTTATTATTTTTATTATTTTTTTGTAACGTAATTTAATTGCAATAAAAACAATGGTACGCCAATCAAAGCTGTGATGACACCAACGGGCAATTGCTGTGGTGCTAGCAAGCTGCGTGCCAGTGTATCGGCCAGCACTAAAAACGTACCGCCTGCCAAAGTAGCAACAGGGAACAGTAAACGATGATCCTGTCCGAAAGCAAAGCGGCAGGCGTGTGGAATGATGAGCCCGACAAATCCGATGCTGCCCGCATTGCTGACGGCGCTAGCGGTGAGGAGTGCGGAGCAAAAGAATAATCCTTGTTTCAAGCTGCGCACTTTTATTCCCAACGTGGAGGCTGTATCAGCGTGCAGAGCCAACACATTGATCGCACGTGCAAAACGGCATGCATACAATAATCCGATGACGACGATACACCAGGGTAGATAGCGTGCTGATGCGCCGGATAAATCACCGATCATCCAAAACACCATGCCGCGCAAATGGCTGTCTGGCGCAATCGACAGGATCAAGGTCACCAGCGCCATGCAACCGGAAGAAATCATGACACCAGTCAAAAGTAGGGTAGAAGAATGTTTGGCCTCGCTGTAAAAATGACGATAAGTCAGAAAAAATAATAAGAAAGCGACCAAGACAGCGCCACCAAATGCAGCGCAGTCGATGATCCAGGCCGTGCTGAAAAATAACATGGCAGTCAACGCTCCCATCGCAGCGCCACCAGAGACTCCTAGTACGTAAGGATCGGCCAAAGGATTTCTCAATAAGGCTTGCATCATCGCGCCAGCCAAAGATAAGGCCGCACCAGTGATAAAGGCAGAAAGGGCACGCTCCAAGCGCCATTCGATGATGCTTGTTGTGACAGCATTGAAGGAGAGTGTAAGTTCTGTCGAACCAACGATGCAGGCTAATACAATCACAGCTAGAGCAAAAACAACCAGCATGCTGAGAATGCGCCATGTACGTTGTTTATAAGTGGTAGCTTGCGTGTGTAATAGCATGGGTTTTCAGCCTATGAACTCATTCCTAGTAAATCTTTTGATACCAGTTTTTGCGCCATCTTGTTTAAATCCGTCCCAGCCAACAAAGCCTGTGTCGTTTGCAGCCCTGCATTGTCGGTTTGTGTCGCATACAAGGAATCTCCTCCAAGTGCAGCGGTGTCGCTGCTAGTGAG
>JAGKXA010000212.1 GCA_021151615.1 Cellvibrionaceae bacterium
CTTCAGGATACCGCACTCCTGATGGCCTGGGCGCAAGTCCAACAACACCAACATAAATTCCTGCTCGCACAAGATGTCCTGCAAAAAATTTTCACCCGCGAGCCAAACCACATTGCCGCTAATTTACTGGCGGCGCGTTTGCAATTAATTCAGGGGAATCCCACGGCGGCGCAGGCTTATTGTTTAAAACTGCTGGGCCATACAGATTTGTTAACTCTCAGCGCCTGCTCCCTGGAAGCGCGCAGTTACCTGGATGAAAAAGCACTCGCCGAAAGCTACACACAATTACAACAACTGTTAGCATCCCAGGGGCTGCCTGATGACGAGCGCCAGTTATGGATTTTGCAAATGTTGGCCGATATGGCGGTGCGTTTGCAGCAATATACGGAGGCGCGAGATTTCCTTGAAAAAATTTCCCAGCCAAAAACCCTGAGCGCTTGGGTGCAATGGGCTGATATCCAACTTGCCCTGAATAACAATCCCTTGGTTGCAGAAAAAATAACTGCAGTCATTAAACACAATAGCCAGATCGATGATGCATTGCTGATTCGTCTGGTGATTGCGGAAAAAAAATTAACCGGCGAAAGCCAATGGCAAACGCAATTGCAGGAACGCATTGCGTTGCGCGAACGGCGCGATGACCAGGCGCATGCCGCTGATCTGGCAATCTATCACCTGGATGTTTTCAGCGATCCACAAAAAGCACTCTACTGGGCTGAACGTAATTGGCAGGATGCGCGCGAGCCTGGCGATAAACAACTATTGGTGCGCGCACAGCAGTTGGCGGGTGTTACAGAAAACATGCCGGAAAAAAGTATCCACTCAAGGGAGACAAAGTAATGCGTAGGCCTTCGTTGATAATTTTTTTCGTGGCATGCCTTGCCGCTCTGCCTGTGCGTGCACACCAACTGAGTACTGCCTATGCAGCATTGCACGTCAACTCGCAGGGGTTGGTCAGCGGTGAGTGGCAGGTTCGCCTGTTCGACCTTGAACAGGCGGTTGGTGTCGATGTTAATGGTGATGGCAATTTGCGTTGGGGTGAGTTGCAAGCGCGTGCGCAAGTAGTCCAGCAGTATTTGTTCGAGCAACTGCAAATCCATCGCGGCAATTCAATTTGCTCTTTAGTTGTCGCCGATGAATGGAAAATAGATTCCCATTTCAATGAGTCCTATCTACTGGTGCCGGTGCGCGCGCAATGCGCATTGGCGGGTGACGTTGTTATCCATTACCGCGCGTTTTTTAACGAAAATACCGAGCATAAATTATTGCTGACCCTGAACAGTGATACCGCGCAAAGCAGCCGCGTGTTGAGCGAGGCACAGCCAGAAATTATCTGGAATGTGTCGGCGGGTGATCCTTGGCAGACCTTTTATGAGTTTGTGTATCAAGGCATGGTACATATCTGGATCGGTATAGATCGTTTGGTTTATTGCATGGAATGGGGTTTGCCGGCGTGTTGGGTGAATTGGGCTTACCGGCGGATCAACAAATTCTTACGGTGCTGGCATTTAATTTGGGTGTGGAGGTGGGGCAAATGGCGATTGTGTTGTTGCTATTACCGCTGTTTATTTTTCTCCGGAATCAATTGTGGTACGCTCGGTACGCGTTGACCGGTATTTCGATAATCATTGCATTCATCGCTTTACAATGGGTAATCGAACGCTGGATTGGTTAAGGAGCAAATAATGAAGCGCATTTTTATTGGAGCTATTGTTGAAGCACTGTTCGTCAGCAGTAATTTGGCATTGGCCAACACCGCCATTAACCAGGGTGAGCTTGCCCAGGTTGAAACCTTAATGGTGTATGGCTATCAATTAAATTTATTGGGCACCAGCATTGCGGCGGCGGAAGGTGTCGTCGGTAGCCGCGAAATTGAACATCGCCCGGTATTGCGCACCGGGGAAATATTGGAATTTGTGCCGGGCATGGTGGTGACACAACACAGTGGTTCGGGTAAAGCCAACCAATATTTTTTGCGCGGTTTTAACCTTGATCACGGTACAGATTTTTCCACTGCCATTGATGGGATGCCGGTGAACATGCGCAGTCACGGGCACGGGCAGGGCTACACCGATTTGAATTTTATTATCCCGGAATTAATTGAGGATATTCGTTATCGCAAAGGGCCTTATTACGCCGAAGTAGGGGATTTTTCCGGCGCGGGTGCCGCCGAATTTTCGGTAAAAAATTCGTTAGCGGCAAGCCAGCTTGCGCTAACTGGCGGTGAGTTTGATTATCGACGTGCGTACGCTGCCCATCAAACTGCACTCGCGTCAGGGCAATTGTTATTCGGTGTCGAGGCGCAAACCTATGACGGCCCCTGGACAGACATCAATGAAGCGGTGGAAAAAACCAATCTGTTAGCTCGTTATTCAACCGCAATGGCCGATGGCACCTTCTCACTAACTCTGATGGGTTATGACAATCAATGGGTGGCAGCCGATCAAATTCCCGCACGCGCTGTTGAGCAGCAAGTCATCCATCGACTTGGCTCGCTGGATAAGGATGTTGGCGGTGAGTCGAGCCGCTACAGTGTCTCTGGCCAGTGGCAAAACCCGGATTGGAAAATCAATGCCTATATTATCGATTCGGACTTGAATTTATTTTCCAACTTCACCTATTTTTTGGATGATCCCATTAACGGCGATGAATTTGAGCAAGTAGATAATCGCCAGATAATGGGTGGCGAGATTAAACGGAACCTCACCACTGACATTGCCGGAAAACCGCTCACGCACACACTTGGTGTGCAAGTCCGCCACGATGCGATTGATGAAGTGGGCTTGTACAAAACCCGTGCGCGTGAACGTATAAGCACAACGCGCACTGATGCCATTGATGAAACCTCAATAGCCTTGTTTGCGCAAAGCGATTTACAGTTAACCGAAAAATTTCGTGGGCACTTGGGTGTGCGCCACGACTATCTGGCGGTGGATGTACACAGTGATCTGGTGCAAAACTCCGGTGATGCCAGCGACGGTATGACGAATATTAAAGCTGGCGTTAGTTATCAATTAACGGACTCGATTGAAACCTATGTGAACATCGGCCAGGGCTTTCATTCCAATGACGCACGTGGCGCAACGATTGCGCTTGATCCAATCACCGGCGACATCGCCGAGCCCGTCGATTTATTATCGCGTTCAGAAGGCGCAGAACTTGGGCTGAAATTATTTGATCGGGATAGCTACAACATTTCCGCGTCGCTGTGGCATTTGCAACTTGATTCTGAATTATTGTTTGTCGGGGATGCGGGCAACACCGAAGCGAGCCGCGCCTCTGCGCGCTCAGGCATTGAACTCGCCGGTTATTTCTGGTTTGCAGAAGGTTGGAGTCTGGACACTGAATTGGCCTGGACGCGTTCACGCTTTACTGAAGCGCAATCCGAAGAAGGAAAATACGTGGATGGTTCAGTGCCTTTTGTCGCCAGTGCAGGCATTACTTATGCACCGGCCCAAACCGGTTTCCATGGCAGCCTGCGCTTACGCCATTTTGGCGCGCGCCAACTGGATTCATTCGGGTTACACAAAGGCAAAAAAACAAGCCTGGTCAACATCGGCGTCGGCTACCGTTGGCAACAGTTAAGCCTTGGCCTGGATGTCTTTAATGTATTTGATAGCCGTGACCGCGATATCGAATATTTTTATGCCTCGCGTTTGGCAGGTGAGCCTGAAAGCGGCGTGGAAGATCTACACTTCCACCCGGTTGAACCCCGCAGCCTGCGTGTGCGTGTTGAATATTCGTTTTGATTTTTGACGCGCATGTCATCCCGCCATAATTCTCTTTGCATCATCTTTAGAGGGAGGCTTATCCTCACGATCATGAGGATTTCCTGATTTCATGACCTAATCCTGCATAAATCCTCATGATTGTGAGGATTATCTGGATAAATGTCATAAAACGAGTAGAATCCTTGCAATCGTGAGGATTTTTTATGCAAATACCTATTACTGATGCAAACGCTCTTGGCAAAGTAGTGCGCGCCAGCCGCAAGGCGCAAAAAGTACGTCAGGACGATGCTGCCGGCAGTATCGGGGTTAGTGAAAACTTCCTCGGTAAAGTTGAGAAAGGAAGCGAGTCCGTCCAGTGGGGCAAGTTATTCCAGGTCCTTGAAGGCCTGGGTATTCGCGTCATAGTGGATGTTCCTGAAGAGGTTGCTGTCTGGATAAGGGAGTCTGAAAACTCCCGGGATGGATCATGACCGAGCGCTACTTAATTGCATCTATCAACCGGCGTGAAGTAGGGCGCTTGCAAGAAGTATCGGGCTTGTGGAGCTTCCAATACTCAAAAACATGGCTGATAAACTCCTCGCGCTTTGCGTTAAGCCCTCATCTTCCTCTGGTTCCTGATGCAATGGTGGATGGAGCAACTCTGCGTCCGGTGCAATGGTATTTCGATAATTTGTTACCCGAGGAAGGCCAGCGCATCCTGCTAGCTAAAGATGCCAAAATAGAAGTCGCAGACGCTTTCGGTTTATTGGCGTGGTATGGGGCTGAATCGGCCGGTTCAATTGTTTTGCTCCCACCCGATGCGCCTTCTCAATTTGATGAAGACTTGCGCCTGCTACCTGACGATGTTTTGGAAAAGCGCATACAGCAACTTCCTAAAGCGCCGCTGACTCATGCGGCAATTAAACGTATGTCGCTGGCGGGCGCCCAACACAAACTTGCTGTTGTATTGGAAGGCGGTAAATTATTTGAGCCGGCAGGCTCCACGCCTTCAACTCACATCCTCAAGCCCGATCACCCCGATAAAGACTATGCGCACTCCGTGATTAATGAATGGTTCGTGATGTCACTTGCTAAACGTATGGGGCTAGACGTTCCGGATGTGCATCGTCGTTATGTTCCATCACCAGTATATTTGATTGACAGGTTCGATCGATTTTTTGAATCACCAATATGGCAGCGTCGTCATGTGATAGATGCCTGCCAATTACTCGGATTGGATAAAAGTTTTAAATACACACAAGGGAGCATGGAGCGTCTTGGGGAAATTGCTGCTGCTTGTCGTAGTCCCGCGGTAGCGCGAACGAATTTATTTCGTTGGTTAGTGTTTAATATACTTGTCGGAAATAGTGATGCGCATTTAAAAAATTTAAGCTTCACCGTTTCACATGAAGGCATCCAGCTTGCGCCTTTTTATGATCTACTGAGCGTAGCCGCCTACGACACACCAGCTTTCGATAAAAAAAGCTGGCCGAAACAAACCGAATTGGCTTGGCCTATTTTAGGTGTGAGTCGCTTCGCAGATATCAATCGTCAGTTATTAATTGACGCAGCGGCGGTATTGAATATATCCAAAAGCACTGCCATTCGCTTGATCGATAATCTGTGTAATCGCATCGAGAATGAATCCTTAAGGCTCTACACAGAAACACAAAACGATAACAATAATATTATCCTCAATCGCCCGGAGCTTTCCGCCACTTTTGCAGGAGAGTCCCGTTGCCTAAGAACAATTTTGCATGTGGTGATTAAAGAGATGGTGCAGAGGCTTGGGTGATTGGGAAAATCGTATATTGAAACGCTGTAACTTGTGGTTGTGACAAAGGCGGCAATTGCCGCCTTTGTTTTATCTGGCAGTTTGCTTCTTCAAATACCCATCAATCTGTTCAATCATATGTACAGTAAATTAATCGTGCGGACACTCTGGGTTGAATAGTGCGGATCAACTAGGTAAGCATAGAAGTGCGCACTGATTGCGCACATCTATGTTCGTTTTTAGTTCCTTTGATGATCTTGCCTGTTATCAACTGTCAATAAACCGAAAACGCGCGATTTGAATGACAGAGATGGTAAGTAGTAAGACTGAATGAAATTCGCGCTCCTGATTTATTATTGGCGCATATTCTCGCATCTGCTTTAACGCAGCGTTGCCCTGCCTGATCGTAGTAATCCTGATTGAAGTTTTGCGATCCTCCGACGGCCGTATTCCACGCGTATAAATTTACATCGTAACCTTTCCCATTTACGCTCGGTCCTTTATCTTCCAGGCAACGCACGGGTAAGCACTGCGTTATATTTGCATAATCACATGTCCAATACTTGGTGAAACGTTTTTCTACTGTGTCAGTAGTTGAACTGCCGCGAATATAATAGGGTGTGTCCTGCGATAGACGATCAACGATATATCTTGAGCCGTCGAAGCCACCTTCATTTGGATGCACACACTTTTCCCAGCGAGCTGGGAAGATACAATCCTGTAGTCCAGCTTTCAATACAGCAATCGCCGAGGCTTTGTTTGCACAAGAGCCTGTTGCCAGATCGCGACCATTATTTTGGCTTAACTCCTCTGCTTGATTACAAGCCGCCATGAAGTCACCGGTAAGTACGGACCAGCGAGCTGCATTTAGTTGCAAGAGCGATGTATCCGCAAATACAGCACTATCGGGTAGGGATTCGTAGGCTGAAGGTTTTGAATAAGTGTCAAACTTTTCGTTAAATGCAACAAGGTTTGGGTTAGTTTGTGCTAGTGCATCTTCAAAACGTTTCATAACAGTTGGAATGCTAGCGGGATTCGTCTGAATTCCAGTTAGGTCCAAACCAGCTGGCCCCCCAGCTTGATATGCTTCAATCCGCATTTGATATTTTGAGAAAACGCTGGTCGCCTCATTAATATCGCTCACACTACCATTTACGTTAAAAATTTTGCTGATTGCGCCTTCGGCAGTTGCTTTGACGCTATTGATATCGCTCGAGCGGAGCTTTTTCTTGTCCAGGCTGAAAACAATGTAAAGAGATGCCCCCAATTCGGCCTCTCGCAAAAAGCGGTCACCGCATTCCTTATGAAAGTCCTTTTGAAAGTTTATGTCTGTTGTTCCGCGCAGCAAACTTGTGGTTACCGAATCCTTTATGGGACGAGGTTGAGTCACAAGGGCGTAATGTCTTTGGATATTTCTATACCGCGCTACGAAAGTCATACGCGATTCATCGAGGTACCGTGTCTGGATGCGGTCATGGTTGTGATTGAACCCCAAGGTAATATCCACCCCGTCTACGGGAAAAGTGCCTTTGGCATTAACTGCTTCACGCACATCCATGGCGAGATATAATTCGGCAGCGGAGGCCGTATAAGTGACAGAAGAGCTAATGCCCGTGCTCGATGGTGTGGAGACTATATGAAAGTCAGGGTGATTTTGGTTCAAGCATTGGTTTTTATAAACATTACCCAATGAGTCATACCCTTGGCCCAAGCGAAGGAGTGAGTCCAAAATGATAATAGGTGGAGGTGGGGCGGACGTTGAAGTTGAAGTGGCAGCTCGAGCAACTCTTGCTAACTTTATCGGCTTATCACTGGTAAACCCGGGAGTGACTTGATTATAGGCCGCGTTCTGCTGGTCGGATTGCCTTAGGCCGGGATACTTGTTCGATAAATCTTCTGCATCTGTCTCACAGTAAAACCTAACCTGATAATTTACGCAGAGCGGTTTGTTGCTAGCCGACTGATCCGCGTTGTAACACTGTAATCCGTCTACTGCATTAAAAAATCGAAAAACATTTGGCGCCGAACTTGCCGATTCTGGAGTAATGGTTTGCCAGCTTCCTCCGGTTTGGTAACGGGCCTCAATTTTGGACGGGCTGCTACATACTGAAGGATAACTACCGCTTTGTAGTATTGACGGTAACGTTTCTGCATCGCTAGTTCCCCCTGGCTGGTCTTTATCTATCCATTCGGTCCAACCTATTGCCGCGTTAGCAGTAACTGAACTACTTAGAGCGAGTGAAGAGCAAATTGCGATTAGTAGTGATTTTAATTTCATGTATAAAGTCCTTTGAGGTTTATTATTTTCTATCATGTACTCCGGTAATCGGAGAGAACTTAACACCTTCTATTCCTAAAACCGGCGCATTTTTAATATACATTTCATGCCTATTAATACGCCCAAACTTACGCATTTCGTAAAGGTGAACCAGATTTGGATAGAGATAGCGCAATCATTCGTTGGTGATTTATGAAATATCAAAGAAGTCATTGCGTATTGGAGTTTACCGAACTCATTACATCTACCAACAAATCCACTTAAAGGCGGCAATTGCCGCCATTGTTTTATCTGGCAGTTTGCTTTTTCAAATGCCCATCAATCCGTTCAATCACATACGCAATACTATTAATCGCCCGCTGCGGCAATTTTATTCGCTCATTCACCTGATCAAGCAACACCTCCAACAAACACGCCTGCGCCCATAATTGGTAGGCCGCATCTTCATCGGTTTTGGCTGGCAGGGGTTTGCAAATTACCGTAAGCACTTGCCCGCTGGGCGAATGAATTTCAAGGCGGGATTTTTTGTAAAACGTGTACTGGAGTTGATCGAGTTTAATAACGCAGGTATTCGGGAACGGGGGAGGGGGAGTTGTATTATCCATAATAAAAATCTCAGAGTTTGGATTTGATTCCGCCACCATGAGGTAGTAATTCATGGGGGCGAACTGAACGGGGTTACTACCACCGGTCCAAACCACACCGGCCCACCCGAAGGTGGCCCCGTCCAGCCGCCATAGCAACAGGCAAAGCTGTACGAGGGCACTAAAACTTACGTTCTAGTGCCGGTTTGGACACGGGGGTAGTAATCCCGACTGCGGGATTTACCGCAGCGCGGGCAGGTTAGGGGATGAGGGTGGGGT
>JAGKXA010000029.1 GCA_021151615.1 Cellvibrionaceae bacterium
GTCGATGCTCTCCACCAGCGTGGCGCTTGGCATCATGGCTTCCGGCGGTGCTACCGCCCAGGGAGCTTGTAGTGTGGATTTTGCCAGTGTGAATAACTGGGGATCTGGCGCTCAGTACAAAGTGACCTTGACCAACACCGGTGCCGCCAAGACCTCCTGGGAATTGTGCTGGACCTATGCTGGTAATGATGTGATTAACAACCTCTGGGACGGTGTCTACACCCAGACCGGTAAAAACGTGTGCGTGAAGAATGCGCCTTACAACCCGAACCTGGCGGCCAATGGCACTGCCTCTTTCGGTTTCCTGGTAAACAATCCGGGGACAGCACCTACCGCATTCACCCTGAATGGCGCGGCTTGTGGGGGCTCTGCAGTGTCTAGCAGTAGCAGCTCAAGCGTTGTGTACGTTGACAGCAGCACCAGCCGCAGCAGCAGCAGTGCACCGAGCAATACCACCGCCGCACGCTGGTTACTGGATGCTACTAACTCTACCTTCCACTTTGTGACTGTGAAGAAGAACGCTACTACCGGCGCAGAAACTCCAGAGAACCTGACCTTCAGTACTCTCCAGGGTACAGTTTCTCCGACCGGATTGGCGATATTGACCATCCCATTGACAAGTATCAGCACCGGTACGGCAATTCGCGATACCCGTATGCAGGATTATCTGTTTGAAGCAGCCTACCTGCCCAACCTGCACTTCACTACCCAGTTGGATCTGGCGGCAATTGAAGCCATGGTGGCTGGTAGCACTGCTGTACAATCCGTCACCGGTAACCTGACACTGCACGGCATCACCAAGTCCATTGTGTTTGATGCATTGGTTGTTAAAAACAATGCCGGTAGCGTGTCCTTCTCGCCCAAAAAGCCTATCGTGATCAACTCCACCGATTTCGATCTGGCCTATGGTGTTGAATGGCTGCGCAATACTGCAGCATTGGGAACTATCGGCGAGAAAGTACCTGTGTACTTCAAGATGTTCCTGAGCAACAGCAACCCGAGCAATACCCCGGCAATCAGCCTGGCGACGGCACCGACCGCACCATTGAGTGTGATAGGTACTGCTGTTGCCTCCGGTGCCAGCTTGAACTGGGCTGACACCAGCGCCAACGAAACCGGCTTCCTCATTCGCCGTAAAGGGGCTGATGGTCGTTGGTACACCGCGAAGAACACTGTAGCTAACACCGTGAGTTACCTGGATGCACTGACGGCTTCGGGCAGCTATGACTACAAACTCATTAGCTATACCGACAGTATTCCAGCTGCAGCAACCACTCCGGTAACGATAGTATTCACCACCGGTGCAACCAGCTCCACCAGCTCCACAACTACATCTGCAGTAGCGTCCAGCGTTGCAAGCAGTGCTGCATTTACTGGCAATGCGACTACCGGGCAGACAATCTTTGCCGGTTCCGGTAGCTGTTCTGGTTGTCACAAAGACACCAACGGTGACGGCGTATTCAGTGAAGGCAATATTCAATTTAACGTGAATAGCTTCACTTACCACACCATGAGCAAATACGCTGGCAGAGGTTACACCGGTAACTCCGCGCTGGATCTGTCTGTATTTATCAAAGACAACATGCTCGGCCACTGTAACAACAACGCCTGTCAAGACGTCGCAGCTTACCTCTGGTCTCTGCGTGGTCGCGTAACCACCAGCAGCAGTTCATCGGTAGCCAGCTCTGTTGCATCAAGCGCAGTAAGCAGTGTGTGTGTGGGCGACAGCTGTGCTCCAACCTATGCTGACCGCTCTTTGCGCATCCTGAGCAAAAGCGAGTACATCAACAGCGTATTGGATCTCACCGGAGTAGACCTGAAAACGACGTTGGATGCAGCTACCCTGGCGTCTATCCCGGCGGATATTCTGGTTAACGGTTTCACCAACAACACCCGTGCCACCATCTCCGAGAACAGCGCTCGCGCCTACGAACTCCTGGCAGGAAAGATTGCTGACGCAGCCGCCGCTCGCAGCTTCTCTGGAATTGCCAGCTGTTCCGGCACAGTAGCGGCTTGTGGCGACACCTTCGTTGCCGACTTCGCCAAACGCGCCTTCCGTCGTCCGCTGACTACTGAAGAAAAGACCAACTATGCAAGCTTCTTCTCCTCTAGCCTGGGTGTGTCTACTACCAGCGATGCGCTGAAACTGGCTCTGCGTGCAGTATTCACTTCACCACAATTCCTGTACCGCAGTGAAATGGGTGTGAAAGTGGCTGACCTGCGTGCCGGCACTGTGGACGCGTCTGCAAACATCAGCATCAACGATGTTCCAAGCGCTGATCGCACTACCCTGCCTGATACCGCTTACGTGTTGACCCAGTATGAACTCGCGTCATTCCTGGCCTTCACCTACACCGGTAGCACTCCGGATGCGACCCTGTTGGCCGCTGCCGACAGCAAGTCACTGTGGACCAAAGCGCAAATCGAAACCCAAATTACCCGTCTGTTGGCTACCACCAAGGCACGTCAACACTTCGGTAACTTTGCTGTTCAATGGCTGGATGCCGAAGGTTTGCAGTATGACGCTCGCAACCCGGCGCTCTACCCGACTTATACCACTGATGTACAGAAAGCCATGCTGGAAGAAGCTCGTGCAATCTACAATGATGTAATTCTGGACGGCGCACCTTTCGCTAACCTATACAGCAGCTCTTACACCTTCGCTAACTCGGCTCTGGCAAGCTTCTATGGCCTGAGCACCAGTGGATTGGGAACCAGCGTAAGCAAAGTGAACACCACTAACCGCGGCGGTTTGATTGCTTCGGGCGCATTTATGGCACGCAACGCTCACTTCGCCAAAACTGCTCCGATCATCCGTGCAGTCCGCACCCGTCGTTCATTCCTGTGTCATGACGTACCTAACCCGCCAACCGGTTTGGCGCTGGATAAACTGCGTGAAGAACAAGCACAAGCGTTTGAAGCGTTGAAAGCCAGCCAGGGTGGATTTGCGACTTCTCGCCAGGAGTACCACTTCCTGACCAGCGTAAGCCCATGTACTAACTGTCACTTGAAGATCATCAACCCTCTCGGCTTCGGCTTCGAAGACTTCAGCCCGGTTGGCCTGCCACGCACGCGTGACGACAACAACCTGTCTGTTGGCTTCCTGGAAGATGATGGCACTCTGTATGGCGTGAACAACCTGGACGATGGCAAAACCCTGACCTTTACTGGCACCAACAACCTGGGCGCCAAACTGGTTGCTTCTACCGATGGTTACTCACAACTGCGTGCGTGTTTTGTTGAAAACAACTACCGCATGGCATTTGGTACCGGTATTAGCTACTTCGATCGCAACCTGACCGGTAGTGACGACAAGCCAATCCAGTTACCTGCTGCCCAACAACAAGCTAATGCCAACGAAGTTGCCGCGCTGATCCAGCAAATGGCAGCCAATAGCAATAGCCCGAAAGTCATGTTGCAAAGCCTCGGTAGCTTGAAGTCAGTGCGTTACCGCAAAGACTTCTAATTGCCAGCAAACCTAAAAATCCGGGTGGGGTACGCCCCACCCTTTACAAAAAGATTTCTTCCCAATCAATCGTCGGTGGTTTCACCGACAAGGGATAAAAAGGGTTTTAACTATGAATGACTTCAAAAAAATGGCTGATGAGCATCGCCGCAATTTTTTAAAGTTTGTTGCCAAAACTGGTATCTCAATACCAGCGCTCCAGGCATCTACCCTGGCAATGGGCGTAATGTCCAGCCGCTTCGCCGAGGCGCAAACATCCTCCAATAAAGTTAAGCGTGTAATTTTTGTGTTTATTCCTGGTGGCACTCCAGGCCACGCGTCACTTACCTTCACCCCGACTGTTGCATCTAACGGTGCACTGACGATGAAGGCCTGCTCGCAACCCATGGATAGCCACAAACAAAACTGTATTTTTGTTAGTAATGCAGCCATTGTTTCCGGTACTACTCCAGCGGGTGGACACGGTTTGACCTTCCGCGTACTGGGTGCCTTTAACGGCAACGGTACTACTGTGGATAACGTATTGGCACAATCAGCCATCGGCGCCAGCTCTCGTTTTGGCTCCTTGCGTTTGGGAGTAATGGCTAACTCGGCTACCGGTGCAACTCTGGATTGCTCCATCTCCTCGGTGAACACCTGGACCCAATCAACCTACGTCAGTAACCCACGCACCGTGTTCAACAGTTTGTTCACGGGCGGCGCCAGCACTGGTTCTACCGCGCAACAACAACAGCTGAAAATTTATGACGTAAACTTGGCAGCGCTCAACAAAATCCGAAATCAATTGTCCGCTGAGGAGCAGTTGCGTGTAGATGAAAATATCGCAGCAATTCAGAAACTGAAGACCGATCTGAACAACTCCACCACAACCACTGGCGGCGCTTGCACTAACCCGGCATGGGATAACTTCGGAACTGTGGAGGCAGACCCAATGTTGGGCGCACATTTCACCCAGTTGTTTGATCAGCAAGCACGCAACGCCGCTTTAGCACTGGCGTGCAACCTGACCAAGGTGGTCAGCATTCAGATGGGTACCGATGGTGGTAACTTTGCCGCGACTGGTTTTACTGATACTTACCACGGCTCTATCCACGTGGGTCAGGATGCACCATTCATTGCACAACGCGCCTACTTGCAAGGTCGTGTTGCCAGTTTGATTAATATCCTGAAATCAACTCCAGATGAAACTGGTGCACCATTGTTCAACTCAACCTTAATCGTACAGTTGAGCGATATGGGGAACGGTCAGGTTCATTTGGGTGAAGATGCGCCTTTGATGTTGGCTTCGGGTAGCAGTGCATTCCGCGGCGGCCGCGTAATTGGCGGTAGCATGCACACCCAACTGTTGGATAACGCTGCACAAGCGATTGGCTTAACTGGTTACACGGCTTACTCATCTGGCGCACTTACAGGTGTTTGGTCATAAACACGAGAAAGAAAACAGTTATCAGTACATTTCTACAGCGCCCTCGGGCGCTGTTTTTTTGTCCCTCGGTTTTTACTGATGAGTGATTTGAGCCACGGATAATAATTTCAGA
The DNA here is from genome assembly GCA_021151615.1 of Cellvibrionaceae bacterium. Classification (GTDB taxonomy): domain Bacteria; phylum Pseudomonadota; class Gammaproteobacteria; order Pseudomonadales; family Cellvibrionaceae; genus Cellvibrio. The sequence continues at coordinate 5,005 of JAGKXA010000029.1, forward strand.
CTACTTAAGTGATAATTTTTGTTAACCAATCTAACAACGCTCCCTCCCATCTCAACCCCAATTCTACTTCTAACCCGCACCGAACAAGACTTTCAGATAATTTCCCCGCGAATTTTCACGCATTAATCAACCTCAATCGCTCCAACTCATCCCACCGTTAAAGAATTGCTCAACATCTGGCTGTGCACTAGATTTGGCGCACAACATAATAAGATTGCGCAATCATTTAAATGCTTTCACCTTAGCGGCCATAAATACTCGGCGCCTGATTGGTAAACAGCCATCTAACAATTAATTGATTTATCAACTTTTAGCGACAATTTTCGATATATTGATGGCAAAAATAAGATTTTTTAGACTTAAAGTGACCGAGAAGAAAACTTTTACACAGCGTAATACCAGCTCTAAAAATAGAAATAAAAAACAGTGATGAATATTTAAAAAAATAATTTGTTAACGCAATCACAATTGCAACCAAAAAAACATAACGATAAAAACAACCCCACTCTTGATGACGACCTTGGCTTTTGGCGCTCATGTGCCGTTTCGGGATTAGGGAAAGTCGCTGTAACCGTGTTTGTTAAGACCCTAAAGCACTCAACACAACCCAGGAGGAAGAAATCTATGAGCAACCTTGCAGCCATAGTGAAACCACCTCGCCCACTGGGACGGCTTTGCCGTCCACTTTGGGCTGTAGGTGTTTCACTCGCCATTACCGCAATAACACCCCAGGCATTCGCTGCTTGTCAGTATGTCGTGAACGATCAGTGGAGCAGCGGTTTTACCGCGACCATCAAAGTAACCAACTCCGGCACCGCACCTGTCTCCGGCTGGAATATCAACTGGCGCTACAACGGTGCCGACCGGATTACCAGCAGTTGGAACGTGACCATATCTGGCAGTAATCCCTATACCGCCAGCAACGTCAGTTGGAATGGCAGCTTGCAGCCCAATCAGACCGTTGAATTTGGCGTACAAGGCAGTAAAGGCAGCGCACCTGCGGAACTGCCGGTAATTAGCGGGGCAATTTGTGGTGGATCCACGTCCTCGGCACCCACGTCATCCTCAACACCCGCATCTTCAAGTTCCAGCACCGCGATCAGTAGCTCCAATAGCTCCATTCCCACGGTTATGGGATGCGGTACTAACGCACTCTTTTGCCTGGACTTTGAAAGCACCACACCGGGGACAATCCCCTCTGGCTTTACCCAGGAAGGTAATGGCATCGCTGTAGTTCAAGGCCAAGAAGCCCATAGCGGAAATCGCTCGGTAAAGTTCACCAGCACCAACGCGAGTAACTACGGCTACTTCAAAAAGAACAGCGTCTCCGGCACTCACTGGGGACGACTCTATTACAAGATGAAAACGCCGGTGCCCAACATCAATACCTGGCTCCACGGAACCTTCGTGACTTCGCGCGGTAACAACGCAGAGTTTCGCTTTGTCGATACAGTGCAGGAAGCCAGCGGCAAGCATCAATACATTTACAACGTAGAGCCGGGCGATGTGTCCCTGCAAGGCGCCTACGCCTACAACTTTGATAGCAGTTGGGTGTGCACCGAGTGGTACGTGAACCACCAAACGCAAACCTATCGCTTTTTCCGCAACGGCGAAGAGCTGTTTTTCACCAATGGTGGCAGAACAACTGGAGCGACCAACCTGCCTGGCTTCGCAGCAGTTCCAGCGAGCCTTGACTGGCTAGGCTTTGGCTTCAGAAGCTACCAACAAAGCGGTGGTATTGAAGGGTGGATTGATGACGTGGCCGTGGGTGGTGAGCGTATCGGTTGTAACACTCAACCTGTTTCCAGTAGCGCTCCGTCTAGCAGCGCGACATCAAGTAGCCCGGCCAGCTCTTCCGCAACCAGTCGAAGCCTATCGAGCAGCAGTCTGCCGCCCTCCTCAACAAGCTCAATGCTGAGTAGCTCGTCACTTCCGCTCAGTAGCTCCTCCAGCGCTTCATCGCTGGCACAAACCAATATCTGGAACCTGAACGCCGGTGCCTCTTACATCAATTTCGTCACCACCAAAAATACCAACGTGATTGAAGCGCATAGTTTTGATCAGCTATCCGGCGGCATTAGCGATGCAGGGAACGCAACGCTGGTGATTGATCTGGGTAGTGTCAATACAGGTATCGCCCTGCGTGACCAACGTATGCGTGACCTGCTGTTTGAAATTGCCAGTTTCCCCAATGCAACCGTCACCCTGGCAGTACCCAACGGCTTGCTCACCAACCTCGCGGTCGGTAGCACTAGCGAAATTGATGTAACTGCCACCTTGAATTTGCATGGCGTCAACCAACCACTTGCCACTCGAATCTCCGTGCAAAAACTGACGGTCAATCGCGTTTTGGTGCAAAACCTCACCCCAGTCTTGGTAAGCGCTGCAGATTACGACCTCAGCAACGGAGTTGAAGCCCTGCGCGCTGCCGTAGCTATTGCCTCGATTAGCAAGGCGGTTCCCGTGGATTTCACTCTCGTCTTTGACGCACGTTAATTGGCCAGGAGAGCAACGACTATGAAACGATTCTTATCCAAATCGCTGTTTCCCGCTGGATTGGTGGTACTGGGCTTATTGGTCTCTAGTACTGCCACAGCCCAGGCGAGTTGCAGCGTCAATTACAAAATCACTAACAGCTGGGGCAATGGTGGCCAGGCAGATGTCACTCTCACCAATACCGGCAGCGCAAAAACCAGTTGGGAACTCTGTTGGACGTTTAACGGCAACGAAACCATCAACAATTTGTGGAATGGTACGCGCACCCAAAACGGAAAAAGCGTGTGTGTCAAAAATGCCGGTTACAACGGCAATTTATCCACCAACGCCAGTGTGAATTTTGGCTTTACCCACAACAACGCGCCCGGTGCCATACCCACTAACTTTACCTTGAATGGTGCAAGTTGCGGCGGCACCAGCAGCCAGCCAACAACCAGTAGTAGCAAAAGTAGCAGTAGCCTTGCGCCGCTGACTTCGTCTGCAACCTCGACCAGTCGCGGCAGCAGCTCCACAAGTTTGAGCAGTAGCAGCACCAGCAGTATTAGCGGTAAAGCGCTGTGGTTTGTGGATGAAAGCAAATCCCTGTTGAATTTTGTTTCAATAAAAAATACCGATGTAGCCGAAACATTTAGCTTCAGCCAACTGCAGGGCACCGTGTCCAACGCAGGCAACGCAACGCTCTCTATTCCGCTGGCAAGCATTGCTACGGGTATAGATTTGCGTAATACCCGCATGAAGCAAATGCTGTTTGAATCTGACTTGTTACCCAACTTGTACTTCACCACCCAATTGGATCTGGCGAGTCTCGATAATCTGCCTGTAGGCTCCACTGCCATTCAACCCTTAACCGGCAATCTGATTCTGCACGGTGTCGTGAAATCGGTAGCGTTTGATGCGCTGATCATCAAACACAGCAACAGTAGCCTGAGCGTTTCTCCGCGCAAACCTATCCTCATCAATAGCGCTGACTTCGAGATGAATGCGGGTATCGAAGCGCTTAGGGCAGCGGTCAATGCATCCTCTATTGGCGAGCGTGTTCCTGTGTACTTCAAGATGTTTTTGAAGCGCGACGCGATCACCGCACCCAACCCTATTACCCTGGCCTCTGCTCCAACGGCACCCGTCGGGCTAATGGGACAGGTCAACCTCAGCGGTAATGCAAACATCAACTGGGCAGATACCAGTGCCGACGAAACCGGTTTCCTCGTTCGCCGCAAAGGCACTGATGGTCGTTGGGTTAGCTTGGGCGGAGTGGTTGCGAATAGTGTGAGTTTCAATAACACACTGCCATTACCCGGTCCTTATGATTTCAAGATCATCAGCTACAAAGGCAGCATCCCTTCAATCCACCCTACTCCTGTAAATGTGCTCTGGAATCAGGGGGTTGATCCACTGTCCTCCAGTAGCAGCACCAGCTCGAGTATACGCAGCAGTAGCTCGTCGAGTCTCATAGCATTGCCCGGTGATGCAGCACGCGGCAAAACCCTGTGGGAAAGCCCGGCAATCGGCTGTTTGTTCTGCCATGCCGTAAATGCCGATGGCACTGCAGGCAGCAGCTTGAGCAAAATCGATCCGCGCAACCTGCGCTTTACCACTTCGGCCAATATCGTTAAATACATTGAAGACAATATGCCGAAAAGCGACCCAACTGCTTGCGTAGGCCAATGTGCCGCTGACACTGCCGCCTACTTCCTGTCTCTGAAACCTGCGATAAGCTCGTCCTCCAGCAGCAGAAGCGCTTCGTCAGTCAGCTCCAGCGTTATGAGTAATCTGACCGGGGAACAACTTTATACCCAGAAAGGCTGCGCCAACTGCCATGGCGCACGCGGGGACAACCCAATGCGTCCTATCGTAGTGGATCGCTGGACTCGTAATTCATTGATCACCAAGATCGACTCGACCATGCCGCTCAATGATCCGAGCAGTTGCGTGGGTGAGTGTGCAACCAAAATTGCCGACTACATTCTCACCTGGAAACCGCCGGTAGTTTGTACCACTGGTGAAGACATACTGCCGCGTCGTTTGCGTCTGCTGACCAATCGCGAATATGCCAATACCATTAACGATCTACTGGGTATCACTGGCGGGGCAACCATCGCTGCCACCCTGGAACCTGACACCAAAGTGAAAGGCTTTGATAACGTCAATGCTAAAAAGATAAATAGCAGCGGTATGGACACCTATTGGAATGCGGCCAAGAACCTCGCAACCAATGTCAGTCTCACCAGCTTGATGAGCTGTACAACTTCAACGCCACGCGATCAGTGTGCTTCTACGTTCGTACCTGCCTTTGGCAAGCGCGCATTCCGTCGCCCACTGACCAGTGCTGAACAAACGTCTTACAACAATTTGTTCCGCCTGGGCGCGAGCAACGATGCGGGCGCACGCTTGGTAGTTCAAGCAATGCTCGCTTCGCCCAACTTCCTCTATCGCACGGAGATTGGATCAACGCTCAGCGGCACCGGCAGCCTGACCCAGTATGAAACAGCATCGCTTCTGGCCTACACCTTCACCGGCTCTATGCCAGATGCGACCTTGTTTACCGAAGCGGATAACAACCGCCTGAGCACTCCTGCGCAGTTACGCACCCAAGCGGAACGCCTGCTAGGAACTGTCAAGGCAAGCGCACAGTTCGCCTATTTTGGACAGCAATGGTTGCATGTAGACGATCTTGCAGCGCTGCAACGCGACAAGGTGTTGTACCCACAGTTCACCACCGCGATTGGTGCAGCCATGAAAACCGAGCTGGATAGCTTCCTGACGGAAATATTCCTCAAGCCAGGTTACAAAATTGCGGACGTGTTTAACCCTGGCTTCAGCTTCCTCAACGGCCCCCTGGCAAGCTATTACGGCATTTCAGGCGTAAGTGGCGAGCAATTCCAGAAGGTAGCGACTAACGCGCAACGCGGCGGCGTGCTGCACCTGGGCGCGATTACCGCAACCCTTGCGACCCAGAAGGAGTCTCACCCAATCCATCGCGGTTTGCTGGTTCGTCGCAACCTGCTCTGCCAGGAATTTGCGCCGCCACCACCCAATGTGGGTGAAGTGGAGCCGCTTGATCCTAACAAACCGACGCGCCAACGCTTCGCAGCCCATACCAGCAATACCAATTGCCAGTCTTGTCACCAGTACATCGACAATATTGGCTTCGGGTTTGAGAACTATGATGCTGTGGGCCGCTTCCGCACCCTGGAAGGCAACAACATCCCTGTGGATGCCAGTGGCAGTATTTCCGGCCTGGCAGTCATGACCGAGACAGATAGCTACACCTTTACCGATCTGCGCGGCCTCTCAACCGTATTGGCCAGCTCCGGTGCCGAAGCGGCCTCCAAGTGCGTGACTCAACAGTACCAACGTTTTGCGACAGGCGTTTCCGATCCAAACCAGTGTTCGGTTGATGCGAGCTACTCGCGCTGGCAGGGCAAGTCCACTGACCTGCGCGACATGATGCTCGAAACCGTAACTTCACCCAGCTACCTGAATCGCAAATAGGAGTCATCATGAAAAGACGCTCATTAATCAAAGCCATTGCGGCTGGGTCTGTGACGGCGATGACCCCGCTGGCGACTATGCTCGCTCGCTCAGCCATGGCAGCAGAAGTTCAACGCACTCGCACATTGTTCATTTACCATCCCAACGGTTGTGTGCCAGATGTGTTTTTCCCGCGCGCCGGGTCGCTTGCCGGTGCAAGCTTTCCGGCTATGACCGCACCACTGCAGCCAGTGGCCCAGCATCTACTGTTCCTGGACGGGATTGGCTACGAGGGAACGGCCAATACCCACGAAGGTGGCGCGCTCAAATGCCTCACCGGAGTTGCAACCTCGGCGTCGGGCGCCTCGTCCATTGAAGTGCAAATGGGGAAAGAGGATTGGGCCAACCGCGCCACCTCTGGCGTGTCCCGCCCATCCTTGCAAATGGGGGTTGGTACCAAGTGGGGTAGCGATACCTCCAAACGTGTCAGTTACGATAACGGTACCAGCTTGCATCCGGTAGATGATCCCCGAATCCTTTACCCACAGTTATTTGGTGCGGCGGCGGCCGGCGTAGACCCCAACCAAATCCAGGTACTGGCACGGGCGCGTGAAGATTTAACGCGCCTGAGTACCGCGCTTGGTAGCATCGAGCGGGATCGTTTGGAGCAACACGTAGCAGCGCTGGATGTACTTGAGCAGAAACTGAATGCAGCCTCCATGTCCGGCTGCCTGGACGTTGGAACCAGCATCAAACCCCGTGTGGACGCAGTAATCGGCGGTGAAGAGCAGGCACTCTGGGCGACTCAGGTACTGGCCAACATCTCCGCCATCCAACAGGACATCGCTGTAGCAACCTTGTCTTGCGGCATAACCCGCAGCATCGCCTTTATGTACGGTGTCCCTGTATCGCCCATAGTGGTGCCGGGCACCAGTACCGGTGACCATGACTTGTCGCATCAAGACGCTGCTGCCCACACCACCAGTAAAGTCTGGTGGATGGGTCAAATCCGTCAATTTATCCAAAAGCTTGCCGCAACACCGGATGTCAACGGCAGTCTGCTGGATAACACCATCATCTGCACCGTCTCTGACCTTGGACACGGCAACTACCACAACCATCACCGTATTCCGATGCTGTTGGCAGGTGGAAAAAATGCCGGGCTCGTCACCGGGCGCTCCGTAGATTTGCGTCCATTAGGTGAACCAGGTAAGCGCTGGGGCGACCAGGTGGCGACGCAAGGCGGGGTAAATCACAGCAACGTGTTGATGACCATCGCTGAGAAAGCTGGCTATTCAAGCGTGAAAATGCCTACCGCAAATGGGCGAATTGGCAACGTCTGGATTAACGGGAACGGGCTGTAAACTCAGGAACTTGGAACGCAACACGGATGCGATCTTTACCCGGAAAGCCAATTGGCTTTCCGGGTTTTTTCTTTTAAGGGGATTACTTAAGTACAACGAAAAAAACTTGGCTATTACACGTGATAAATTAAGTTCAACTCATCGGCAATTATCTTTGCGCCCTGCTCCACTATCGCCGGATCCTGACAGTAGGTCACACGAATACATTCGTGCTTATGCTGCCAATCCTCTTCCAAGCCAGGAAAAAAATGATGCCCGGAAACCACCAGTACGCCGCGCGCTTTCAAGCGCTGATAAAGTTCCTCGCTGGAAATCGGTAAATCTTTACACCAGAGCCATAAAAAAATGGCGCCTTCCGGCTGATGAATTAAACAGGGTAAGTCGCCGAGGTAATGTTTAAACGTTGCCACCGCGTGCTCCATACGTGCGCGATAAAAAGGCGCAACCACATCGCGGCTCAGTTGCAATATTTTTCCATCAGCCAATAAATGTTTGGCGAGTGCCGGACCAAAGTTGCCCGTGGCCAAACTGAGAATGGTGTTGGCTTTGGCAAAGGCATTAATCATATCCGGATTGGCAATCACAATGCCGGTGCGCGCTCCAGGCAAACCCAATTTGGAAAGGCTCAATACCAGAATCGTGTTGTCATTCCAGTGTGGTGTGGCGTTGGCAAATAAAATATTTGGAAAGGGTGTGCCATAAGCACCGTCCACTATAAACGGAACACGATGCGCTCGCGCCAGCTCATCCAATTTTAATAATTCATGATCGCTAATTACATTGCCGGTGGGATTAGTGGGGCGAGAGACACAGAGGGCACCGGTATTTTCGGTAATTTTTAATTGCGTAAAATCCACATGGTATTTAAAAAAACCATCGGGTAATAATTCAATACTTGGGCGAGTTGCAGTAAAAAAATCTGTATCAATTCCCAAATCGCTGTAGCCCAAATATTCCGGGGTTAAGGGCAATTGGATTTGTTTTTTGCTGCCATCGGGGTATTCGCCGGCCAACAAATTAAACAGCACAAAAAATGCTGATTGGCTGCCATTGGATAAAGCGACATTCGCACGTGAAATCGGCCAGCCATATTCACGCTGCAATAATTCTGCAATTGCGTCCAATAATTCTGCATCACCTTGCGGTGGCTGGTACACGCCCAGCAGTTGATGGGCCTCTTTCTCATTATCGAGCGTTGCGCGCAAGGCCGCTTCAAATGCCCGCTCCATGGCGGGAATGCGTGCGGGGTTACCGCCGCCCATAAAAATCATGTCGGGGTTAACACGCAACGCATCGCCCAGATCATCCATCAGGGTGACTATGCCTGCGTCAGTGCAAAGCTTTTGGCCAAAACGGGAAAGTGATAGCGAAGAAGGAGTCATGTAGGGGCGCCAGCTCAGTGATTAACAAACTGGCGGCAATCTAACGGCAGAACGGGCAAAACACCAGAATCAAATGATGCCAAATCGCTTGAGTGTGTCGGCAAGCTTATCGGGGTTAACTGGCTTCTGGATAAAATCCAGGGCACCTAATTGGGTGACACGGGCGTGTGCAGTGGGTTGAATATCGCCAGAAATCACAATAATCATTGCATCCAGGCCTTCATTTTTTACCGCTTCCAACACCTGATAACCATCCATCTCCGGCATCGTCAGGTCTAGAAATACCATCTCCCCTTTACCATCGCGAATCGCTTGTAAGCCCTCTGCCCCGTTGGTGGCAAAGGTGATATCTACCTCCAACCCTTCCGGTAAGGAGCGCGCGACTTGCTTCCGCGCCATCATAGAGTCATCACAAATCAAAAGGGGAATCGCCATAGCTAGAACAGGTCTTTTTAAAGTGTAAAGGGCAAAATCAGGTTGTTATCGAGAGTATAGACAGGGTTTTTTCCGCACAGAAATATTTTTATCCATCTTATGTTTGCAGATTTTTGTTGCCAGCAGATGTACAAAACAAGGACTCGACCGATCTATCCAATTGCTCCCGGGTAAACTTGTCTACCCTTCCTAGCTGGGCCACGGCTTCTTCCCCCCAGGGTAAATCTGCCAGGGATTCGTGTTCGCGCGGTAGTTGGCGCGGTACATCCAGTATTTCGGCCAAATCAATCAAGCGAAGATTATTCAGGTCGTGGCAGAGCAAATAATCGCCTTGATAGTTGGTAGTCAGTACGTGCTGCTTAACCAGTGCCTCACTGATCCGCAACCATTGCTCAGCCGACAAGCCCTGGCGCAACAGCGCTCGCTCAGGAACTGCATTGCCCTCACGCGCCGCCTGATAACAGCGCCATAGGATCAGCAGACTGGCGAGTAAATCGGGGTAATTGCGATCGCGCAGATCAATTTGATGGGCATTGATGGTGTGCACAAACACGGCGCCCCCCAGAATAACCGTCCAGATCAGATTGACCCACAATAAAAACAATGGCACAGCAGCAAAAGCACCATACACCAAGGTGAACGAAGAATGACTGACAATCCAGCTAAACGCCGCTTTTAACCCCTGAAACCCCAGTGTGGTAAAGAAGCCCCCCACCAGAGCGTGCCTCACCAGCACCTTGCAATTAGGCACAGCGACAAATAACAGCGTGAATGCCGCCCAGGTCAGCAACCAGGGGGCGAACTGTAAAACTGTTTCGAAAACGCCAAGACTATCGTAGGTACCCACCAACAACCGGAATGAAGCAAGGTAAGTACTCATCGCCAGCGCGACGCCCAGTAGCAACGGCCCCAGGCTCAGGATCGCCCAGTAGAGTAAAAAGTTGGCCACTCCGCGCCTGCCGCGCGCTACGCCCCAAATGCTATTGAAGTTCTGCTCGATATTCTTGAGCATCAAATACGCGGAGACCAACAAGAACGCCAAACCAAAGGCGGTAAGCTGGCGCGCCTGGCTGGAAAAATCCTGTAAGTATTTGCCCAGGTCCTGCTCGCTGTTAGGCAGGAAATGATTGAACAACAGGGCTTGCAATTGATCGCCCAAATCCTGAAAGGCAGGGATGATGGAAAACATGGAGTAAGTGACCGTCATCATGGGCACAGTCGCAAAGAGCGTCATATAGGTCAGCGATGCAGCGCTCTTTTGGCAGGACTTTGCCTTGTACTGGCGAACCATTAAGCAGAGAAATCCCAACAACCAGCGATAGTGCTTCTTTACACTGCTCCAAAATGCGTTGAACCAGGGCATATCAACAAATCCTTAAACCTAAACGGGTACCCAGCCGCTATAATCGGCGACATTCCCCCTACGGACACTGAAAATGATCACACTCTACCACAACCCGCGCTGCTCAAAATCGCGCGATGCCTTGAGCCTGCTGCGAGACAAGGGCGTTGAACCTGAGGTTATTCTCTACCTGGAAACGCCACCTAACGCCAAAACACTAAAGGCTGTTCTGGCAAAACTGGGTATGAGTGCACGCGACTTATTGCGTAAAGGCGAAGAGGCTTATAAAGAATTAAATCTGGCCGATGAAAAGCTTAGCGAAGCAGCCTTGATAAAAGCCATGGTGGAAAATCCAAAATTGATTGAACGCCCCATTGGGATTCACGGTGACAAAGCCGCCCTTGGTCGCCCACCGGAAAATATTTTGACCATTCTGTAAACGGAGGTAAGGTCATGTCCGCCTATGTATTGGTACTCTATTACAGCCGCAATGGTTCCACCCTTGAAATGGCGAAACAGATTGCGCGCGGGGTTGAGCAGATTGGAGGCATCGAGGCGCGCTTGCGCACTGTGCCTGCGGTATCCCCCGCGACCGAAGCCAGTGAGCCTGCGATCCCCGCCAGCGGGGCAATTTATTGCAGCGCTGAGGATTTAAAGCATTGCTCCGGTTTGATCCTCGGCAGCCCTACCCGTTTTGGCAATATGGCCGCTCCCATGAAATATTTTCTCGATGGAACCAGCGGCCATTGGTTAAATGGCGATTTAATTAATAAACCTGCTGCCGTATTTACATCAACCTCCACATTGCATGGTGGGCAAGAGTCGACCCTGCTATCCATGATGTTGCCACTCCTGCACCAGGGTATGGTCATTGCCGGCATTCCCTACAGTGAACCAGGATTAAACAGCACACGTACAGGTGGAAGTCCCTACGGAGCATCGCATTTCGCCCATGGCGACACGCCAACAAAACTCAGTGACGATGAAATTGATTTGTGCCAGGCACTCGGCAAGCGCGTCGCAACCCTTGCACTCAAATTGCAATCCTGAACCTGATCTTGCACGGTGAACCATCACGCAAGAAACCATAAGGCAAATTCATGACTCAACCCGAACAAACACCGGAAACCGGAAAACGCAAAAAAGAAATTATTATTACTGACGCCGATGCACTGGTATTGGAAAAGAAATTGCGCACCGGAAAATTAATCACACTGATCAGCTTTGGTGGATTATTAATTATTTTTACCCTGCTCAACCTCACCAGCGAAAAACTCAATCTGGTGTTTTGGTTGTTCCAAATGTTTCCGTTGCTGATTTTTATTCCGTTGCTGCGCAAACCAACGCATCGCACTTACAGCTGGTTGTGCTTTGTATCGCTCATGTATTTCGTTGGAGTTATTCCCTTACTCATGAGCAGTTGGACTTTCGCCTATTGGCTAATCACCTTGCTGACCTGCAGCTTGTTTGTTGGTGCCATGATGACCAGCCGCTGGTTGCAATACTGGAATTATTATGTATTCACCAAACAATCTATCAACCAACAAGCTGGTAACAATCAATCCGGCAACCATCAATCCGGTAACAATCAATCCACTCACACGTCTGCTGCAGAAAACAGCCATAGTTAATCCAAGGAACCTATCGTGTCAGTCAACTACTACGAACCACCAGAATTGCCACAACCATCCCAACAGCAGGCAAAACCCGTTGTCACCGCTGTAAAAACAGCCCCTGCTACACCCAAAGAACCTATTGGCTTCTGGCGCTTTATGGGGTATCTGGGTGGGGCATTAACCTGGGTAAGGAATACCCTCGCCAATTTATTGTTTATTATCATTATTTTAATTTTGCTCGCTGCCATTGGCGCCAATGCACCGCAACCTTTACCCGAAAGTTTTGCGCTGCGCATTGCACCAACCGGTGTACTGGTCGATCAACGCAGCTATATTGACCCTACCAGCCTGTTACTCTCGGATGAAAATCCGGATGAAAACGAAACGGTGGTTAGCGAACTGGTAGAAGCGATTAACAAAGCGGCCAAAGATAAACGCGTTACCCATCTGGTATTGGAGCCTGGTCTGTTAATGGGGGGTGGCCTGAGCAAAATGAATGAAATTGGCCAGGCACTGGAAAATTTCAAACAGTCCGACAAAAAAATCATTGCCGTGAGTGACAACTATTCGCAAGAGCAGTATTACCTTGCCAGCTTTGCCGATGAAATTTACCTGCACGATATGGGTGTGGTGGAAATTACCGGCTATGGCCGTTACATGAATTACTACAAAACGGCGCTGGATAAACTCGGCGTTACTATCCATGCGTTCCGCTCTGGCAAATATAAAGATTACCTGGAACCTTATTTGCGCGATGACATGTCGGCTGAATCGCGCGAACACAATGAGCAGTGGCTCAATGAACTATGGACTACCTATACCGGCAATATCGAACAACGCCGTCAATTGCCGCCCGGCAGCATCAACGATTATGTGAATAATCTGGATGCGCATATGACTCTCACTGAAGGCGACAGCGCCAAATTGGCCATCGAGAAAGCATTGGTCGATAAAATTCAATCACGCCAGGAAACCCATCAAATGTTGATTGATACTATTGGCAAAAGCGACGATGGCAACTGGTACAAAGGGGTGGGTGTTAAATCCTATCTCGCCGATATTCGCAAGCACCCGGATCTGGAAAAAAATAAAATTGCTGTTATCACTGCCGTGGGCTCTATTGTGGATGGACATCAACCCGATGGTTCGATTGGCAGCGACAGCATGCTTGAATTGCTACAGCAAGTAAAAGATGACAAGGATATAAAAGCCCTGGTGATTCGCATAGACTCTGGCGGAGGCAGTGCCTTTGCTTCAGAAGTTATCCGCGCCGACATTATTAAACTGCGCGAGAAGAAAATTCCTATTTATATTTCCATGGGCAGCGTCGCTGCATCCGGTGGTTACTGGATTGCGACCGCAGGCGATAAAATCTGGGCACAACCCACTACTATTACCGGTTCAATCGGCGTATTTGGCGCCTTCCCAACCCTGGAAAATTCCTTGAAAAAAATCGGCATTAATACCGATGGTGTAGGTACTACCGAACTGGCCGGCACCATGCGCCTTGATCGTCCACTCTCGGAAAAAGCCAGCAAAATTGTTCAACAAAGTGTCGATAGCATTTACCAGCGCTTTATCACACTGGTTGCCGATACGCGCAAACAAGATAAAAGTGCAATCCACGAAATTGCCCAGGGCCATGTCTGGACAGGAACCAAAGCCAAAGAAATTGGTTTGGTGGATGAGTTGGGCACATTAAAAGATGTGATCGCTGCCATTGCACAGGAAGCAAAGCTGGACAACTATAAAGTAGAATTTGTAAAACGCCCATTATCCCCCAAAGAGGAATTCCTACGCTCACTCACTGAAGGCCAAGCGGGTACACTCGCCCCCAAAGCACTGCTGGAAAAATTTGCATCACTCAGCGTGTTAAATGACTTGGCACCCACACTTAAACCACTGCAGGAAATTCAAAGCCCGAATGACCCACGCGGTATTTATGTGAAATGTTTTGAGTGTGTTGCGCCTTGATACTGCCCAATAAAAATGGGGCTATTTAGGAGACTAACTATTCAATGGATCTGACAATATTAGTCAGCCTGTTAAATGCAGGCAGCATGTCAATCGCGGGGCTGGGTTGCTTGATGTTTATCAGCACCCCCGCTTACCGCGGTATCTGCGTGTTGCTGGCATTAATCAGTCTGGCGACACTGATCAATCTGCTGGAAGATCTGCATATCTCGCGTGATCTGCATTTAATCTCACCGGTTTTTGTACTGGGTTATGGCCCGGCGCTGTACATTGCGATCAAACGACTAATTTCCGGGTCTATGGGTTCGCACTCGTTGTGGCATTTTTTGCCTATGCTCTTGCTACTGCCCTTCACAGCCCAGGTTCAAACGGTTATCGCGGTGGGTAGCCTTTGGCGCATTGCCTATGCACTGTTAACACTCAAGCTGATTCTTGAATTTAATCGCCAACTCACCATGCAGCGCTCAGATGCAACCGACGTCTCTTTAAGCTGGCTAGCTTGGTTGATTGGTATATCGACTGTGACCAGTGTGTTTGATTTGGTGCGACTTAATTTTCAGCCGGAACTAGGCACACACTTCAATATGATTGGTTATACGGCAAGCACCTTCGCTTTTTTTATTGTTGTATTGCTGTTGGTATGGATACTTAATAACCGTCGAACTGAACTTGAAACAATTGCTGAATCTCTCATCGCTGAAACTCCACGGGCAATCAACACGACATCAATTAATACAGATGGCATGGAAAAGAACACCGAACAAAACACAGAGTCAGCGGCTGACTACCAAGGCCTGTTTGCAATTCTCGATAGAGAAATCCGTACGCAACACTGGTATTGCCAACCTCGCCTAACCCTCAACCAGCTTTCCAATTTATCAGGCATGACGCCGCGCGATATTTCCCGAAGTATTAATTTGGTCGCCGATATGTCATTTAATGACTACATCAATCAACACCGTATAGAGCAGATCAAACTTGCGCTACTGACAGACGATGAATCCAACATTACGGATCTCGCCCTTGCCGCAGGTTTTAGTTCAAAAGCCACCTTCAATCTTTCGTTCAAAAGAACTACCGGCATGACACCCAGTGAATTTCGTAAGATGAAACTTACACAACACGTCCAGAATCACGCTTCCGACCGTTTAATATCAAGCGACTAGACGATTACAGGGAATATTTTTGCAAGAGTGCTTACGTCTAATAACATGGAAGCACTCTTATGAAAATATCCAGCCTGTTTATCAACTGCTGCGTCCTGGCAATTACCACCCAGCATTTTCCAACCTTCGCGAGTCACTCCCACACAAAGGCAGAACCAACGCTTTATCTGGATAACCTGCACATCATCGATATCAATACCGGCCAGGTAAATCACAACCGTCAGGTGCAAATTCGCAATGGTAAAATCACCGCGATTAAACCGGCCAACACCTCAATTACAGAAAAGGATTACCTGCGTCATGATGCCAAGGGGCGCTATGCCACACTCGGGTTAATAGATATGCATGTGCACGCCTTTGACCCGGCGGCATTTACCATAACGCTGTCCCACGGTATTACTCACTTACGCCTGATGAATGGCGTAAATGAACAATTAATCTGGCGCGACGAACTTGAAAACGGACGACGCATTGGCAGCACCATCACCGTCAGCAGTCCAATTATTTCAGGTTTTAAAAATGCGCACTTACATGACCCAGCAAACACACCTGCCCAAGCCATTAATGCAGTAAGAAAAGCCAAACAACAGGGTTATGATTTGATAAAGGCTTATGGCAATTTGACCGCATCAGTACTGAATGCACTGTTACACGAAGCAAAAATGCAGCAGATTCCCGTCGCAAAACACGGGCCACATCCGGCAGCTGATATGCAGTGGATTGAACTTGCAGATCTGCAATCACTGGAACATGTTGAAGATATTTTCCAAGGACCACTGAATTTTCAGCAAGATAACCAAAAACTGGATGAAACCATTCACGAAATAAAAAAGCTGAATACACCTATCACCCCTACCTTGAATATCTTTTGGCACCTCACACAAATCAGTGCGCAAAAGCAGTCATATATCGATAGTTTGCCAACAGATTATATTTCACCGATTATCGCCCTGGAGGAACGCAACAACCAGGTAAAACGCTGGCTTAACAGCACAGTGCAAATGGCAGAGCACAATAAACAAACCCTGGCATTCTTACAGCAAATTACGCGGAAGCTTTACGAGGCCAAGGTGCCCTTGTTGGTGGGTTCAGATTCCGGTGTACTACTCTCACCACACGGGCTCGCAACCCACAAAGAAATGGAGTTAATGCAACAAGCCGGAATTCCCATTATTGCCATTCTGCGCGCTGCAATAGTGAACGCAGCTAAAGCACTAAGGAAGGAACAGCAGCTGGGGCAAATTACCATGGGCTATAACGCAGACCTGATTCTGTCCACGCAGAATCCACTTGAAAATTTAAAGGCACTCCAGCATCCGGATTATGTAGTAAAACATGGCCAGTTATTTTCCAGAGAAGCGCTGGAGCAACTGCGCAGCAAAGCCATTAATGAGCGAAGCCTTTGGCAAGAAATGAAAACCTTGGTAAAGGCAATCTAAAATGCTCAATTACAGTTACTTAAATTGGCAATCCAATCACTCACCACTTGCACCGCCGCTTCATCAACCAAATGCGTACCCAGTGTGGGCATTTGGTTGCCGTCACGCACGTTCATGCGCGCCAATAGTACTGATCGCGCTGGCTCGCCAGGTGCAATTAAACGCGCATTCGCAATCCCCAGGTCTTCTACCATGGGGTGAGTATCGCAGGCGTTCATTGCACTTAATGCCGTGGTAAAACGCAGATCCAGATTGACGGATGATACGCCCGCTGGGCGGTGGCACCCGCTGCAGTTGCTGTGTAAATAGGAGCGCGCCCGCTGTGTGAGCGTTGCTGAAGGATGATCCAATGGAAATAATTTTTGCGCTTTGTATGTGCTGGTGATTGCTGCAGAAAATAATTGGATATAGGCAAGCGTATCCAATTGATTTGCATTAATACCGGAATAATCCATGTTTGCATTTAATTGCAATGTTTCCAAACCCAGCGAAAAATTGGCTGCCTGGGTATGGCATACCAGGCATTGTGCGGGACTGGGGTATTGCCAACGAATAGTGTCGATGATTTTTTCTTTCCCATCCGTTAACAGGGTTGCGTCGGCTTGGTCATCGCTCCACTCGTAACTAAAACCCTGCCAACCCAGTTGGCCGCGCGCAAATAAACGCGTTTCGATTATTTTATCGCCGAGTTTGAAATGTTTCAGCAACACACTTCCTACCGGAAATAAAAAATCGCCATCGCTAGCCACATCAATTTTGCTATTGTCCGGCAGCGCCAGGTAGCGCTCTTTGTTTGCCGAGTCTGACCAGAGCTGACTTTCTACGCTGTAAGGAATCATTGCCGCTGATGGTAGGCGTGGGTTAGCCGAATCGACACATCCCGTTGCTGATAATCGCTGCGCCATAGTACCGGGAATTAAACTGCCACCGGTTGCCTGCAATTTTACAATCTGTAAGCCGGCGCCACGCTGTCCAATCGCGTAGAGTTCACCTTGATTGTCCTGCGCAAAGGACACTATATCCACCGGTACATTACCATGACTGGCTACACTGATATTTTCACCGGTGCGCGTAATGGACTGCATGGTATTGATACAAAAATCGGTATAGAAATATTTTCCGTAAGCCGCAGGATATTGGCTGCCACGGTAAACAAAACCGCCAATGACCGAGCACACCCCCGTACTGTGACTAATCGATAACACCGGGCGAATTTTATTGGCCGTAGAACAATTGGGCCTGCCGCTGTAACAACTATCACCCTCCATATCGCCCCAGCCATAATTACCACCGCGGGTAATTAAATTGATCTCCTCCCAAGCACCTTGCCCCACATCACCCGCCCATAGCTCGCCGGTTTCTTTATCAAAACTAAATCGCCAGGGATTGCGTAACCCATAAGCCCATATTTCGGGGGGGCCACCACCGCTGGCAAATGGATTGTCTGCGGGTACACCATAACTTTTCCCTGTACTTGATGAATCAACATCTATACGTAAAATTTTTCCCAGTAAATTATTTTTGTTTTGACCATTTTGTTGTGGGTCACCCCCACTACCACCATCACCGGAGCTGATATACAAAAAACCATCCTTACCAAATGCAAGCTGACCACCATTGTGATTAGAGAAAGGCTGATCAAAACGCAATAAAATCACTTCGCTATTTTTATCAATATTTCCATTCGCTAAAAATTGATAACGCGCCACACGCGATTCCAATCCATTGCCCTGATTGCGCCCCATGTAATAAAAGTAGACATAGCGATTGCTGGCAAACTGCGGGTGAAAGGCAATGCCCAGCAAACCGGTTTCACTATCGTTAAAGTCCACGCGGTCCTCAATATCCAACACAGTTGTTAAGCTGTTTGCAGATGCCTGGTTAGGAAAGCGCACAACGACGCCGGGCTGACGCAGCGCATACCAAACACTATTGTCATCAGGCGACTGGATTAAACTGGTGGCCTGGGAAATATTCGGCAGCAATGGAAATACCGCTGACCAGCTGATATTGGTGGAGCCAGAAACAATTGGCGCGGGTGCCATACAGGTTTTATTTGCGGGTCGATTGGCAAGACCGGAAACAACGCTGCTTTCGGATGAGGTTGCCGCAGAAATAGTAGAAGCGGCTGATGACTTATTACCGCCACTCCCTCCGCCACAGGATAACAACATCAAACCACTGGTAATTAAAATTATTTTTCTTACACAGATTTGCATGATCAATACCTCGTCCGACTTCGGTATTTACGCGATTTTTAAAGAAAACCTATCATGCGCCGCCCGACACTGCAAAAACACCCTAAAGATCACAGAAATAAAAACGCCAGCAACTTGCTGGCGATTTCAGAATTAACGGCAGAAAAGAAATTAAAACGGCAATTTTTTATTTTGGCGTTAACGCCTGCACTGCAGCAGTTACATACACCAATGGCGCATTCCAGTTAATAGCAATTTCGTTGCTCGCGTAACTACAATAATTGTCCAAATAAGATTTCGCTGCGACCGAGGATGGATATGTAGCATTGCAATCGGATTTATCCTGTTGCCCAGGCTGTGGGCCACCCGCAATAAAACCAGGAATTGGCTCTGCAATTCCATCTGCCTCTGACGGGCGATGATGTGGATGCAAAGTAGATTTTTCACCAAAACCTGTAACAAACGAAGTATCCGTTGCGTTACGACCGAGCACATAATCCAGTTGCGATTGCGCCACATCAAGATACTCGCGCTTGCCGGTTAAGCGATAGGCCTGCACCAACATCAACGCCTGATTCAAGGCGCCTGAATTGCTGCCCCATACAAAATCCCCTTTTTGCATACTGGTTTTATAAGGCGATACCGACCACGCAGTGTGCAAACTTGCAGCGAGGGATTCGATGCGATTAGCAATTAATACTTGATCGGCCACTGGTGTTAAATGATTGCGATGCTGCGCCAGAGACACCCAGGCCAAGCCGCGTACATCACCCCATGACGGCACTGTATTCTGTGTTTCATTTGGTTTAAGCGCGCTATAGAAAGCATCGTCCCTGGTAGTGATATACAACTCAGCCGCCGCCCATGCAAATTCATCCGCGAGATTTTTATCGCCATATTCACCGGTTTTCACATCGCTCGGCTGCTGGTAGGTAATTGTCGGATTGGCATTTGCCCAAGCCCAGGCTGACTCCGCCGCCGCCAACATCTTTGCTGACAGACCCGGCAGCTCGTTTTCATATTGCACGAATACGCGACTGGCAGTCGCCATAACCGCCGCGAAATCCAAGGCGGCCGCCGTGGTTTTTTGCACCACATAACGCTCACTGGTTGCCTGGTGCGGCATCACAGTGCCATCAAAATTTTTGTTGGTGAGCTTGTGATAAACCCCACCATCATTTGGGTCCTGCATGCTCAGCATCCACTCCAGATTCCACAAAATTTCGTCGAGTAAATCCGGGACTGAATTACCACTCTCGGGAATCACCAAATTTTGTGCATTAAATAATTCCGGAAAATGTTCGTAAGCGGCAAGCAAACTGTAAGTGGCTATGCCGGAGTTCACTATGTACTTGTTGTAATCGCCCGCGTCATACCAACCTTTGGGACTGGCAATTACCGAACCCGCAGGGCGCGCTTCACTCGCAGCGGACGGATGTATCAATACCTGGGTGTCCGGGTGCCCCAGGGGACGCGCAAATTTCCCGGCATGCTCCGGTAACAACTCCGCACTGGTGCGATTGAAATAAAACGCCTTGATACTCGCTGCTAGCAATGGCTCATAGGCATCGGCAGCAATGGTAAATACCGGTGAATCCGCAAGGCCTTCAATATGGATTTGATAATCGCCAGGTATTTTTACACCGGAAAAATCGGCCAGTTTTATACTTTCACCGGAAGCATCCCAGACCGCCCCCAGCCCTAAACGCCCACTAAATACTTCAGTTGCTGTACCGGCTTTTACCACTTTAAAACTGGTCTCCGCTACATCGGGTACCACCGCAAGCTTCATTGACTCCAGCAAAAAGCCCACTTGATTCAATTTGATCAAACCGGCAGCGGGCGCAACCGCGCTGGAGGTCGTACTGGCAGCACCACCGGAATTGCCGCCAGAACTATCGTTACCGCCACTGCCGCAGGCCACCAGAAAGCCGGAAAGACTTATTAGAGCAACAAATTTGGTCAAAGGGTTGAAGGAAAATTGCATAGGGGTCTCCATTGCAGGCTAGTTGATAGCACTGTCGTTATGTTTATCGCTGTTGTGTGGGGTAAGACGCGGCGCAATCTAAAGTGCAAACCACTTTGGAGCGCCCCGATTTACGCAAAAAACCTGAAGTGGTGACCACGACAGAAACTAGTTGTCGCGGATATCAGAATTGGAATGATTGTGGGTGCGAAACCCGACGGGATCAAATAGCTAATACTTTCTTTACAAACGGAATGGTCAATTTGCGCTGTTCAGCTAGCGAGGCATGATCCAGCCGCTGCAACTGCCAGAAAAGCTCATTGGTATCGCGCGGCAAACGTTGGATGATGTATTGCGCCACTTCATCACCCAACTCCAGGCCGCGGGCCCGAGCGCGCAATTGCAGGGCCTGCTGCTTTTCTTCATCACTCAGGCTCTGCACCTGATAAGTAATACCCCACTGCAAACGCGAGCGTAAATCCTCCAGCGAAATGGCCAGCTCGCGCGGACTGTGTTCGGCTGCTACCAACAAGCGCTTTCCCTGCTCGCGCAAACGATTGTACAAATTGAAAATAGCCAATTCCCAGTCAGTTCGCCCCGCGACAGAGGGCAGGCAATCGAGGCAAACCAGATCGAGGGCCTCAAGGCCAATAAACAATTCATCCGGAGCGTAGCCCACCAGATCACGCAATGGCAGGTATTGTGCCGACAAACCCGACTCCTGGGCTTGATGACAAGCGGCCTGTAGGAGATGGGTTAGCCCGCAACCCGGCGCACCCCACAAGTAAATAAATGCTTCGCCGCTCGCATCCAGCTGCGCGCGCAAGCCCTGTACCACCATGGCATTGTGGGTTGCAGCAGGTGCGTAAAAATTTTCAAAGGTGGCGTCATCATTCAAATTGACGCTGAGGGATAACTGTTGCGGCAAGTCAATCATAACTACTTCTGCCAAACTCTATTTTTGCCAAACGTAAATTAAAGGATCCTCCAGGGTACCGGCATGAGCAGGTATGAACGGAGTTGCGGGTGCTGTATTTGTCGCCGGCGCACCATCAAGCTGAGCATTAGCGGCTTGCTCGCTCGCAAGAGCCTGATCCAACTCTGCCATAGCTTCGGCATCCATAACGGAATCTGGCGCAACAACCGGACTGGCAGGATCACCTGCCGCTACTACCTGAACACCGGCATTAGAGAGACTATCGGATTGCAAAGGTGAAAGGCGGCGACCCAGTGCCAGGGTGCTCATCAATAATTTGATATCGCCCTCGGTAGTCAAACGCACCAGCAGCCCATCGGCATTCACTGTCACCACTTCCATATGCTGCACCATGGCCAGATCATCCAGATAACGCTGCGCCTGCTTGAAGGCACCGAAACTGATGATATTGCCTACTCGCAACACAATGGTTTGTGGCCCCTGATTGGTGGGCATAATTGCGTATTGGTTAGCAAAGTAATCTGCCGCCCGATCAATGGCCGATGCAAACAGTCCCGCAACTTCCGGAGTTTCATCCGCAAAGGTTTGCGGGTAATTGCCATGAATCAATTGCCAGTCGCCCAACCAGGGACCCAACGCTGGCGGCAACGCCAGGGCTGCATCTGCGATTGAAGATGCTTCACTTGAGCTGGCAACAACTGATGATGAGGATTCACTACTTGCCACCAGCCCTGGATCGGTTGCAGCAGCCAGATCCTTCACTATCGGCAACGGAATAGGCCCAAGGCTTGTGGGCATGTAACGTCCAACGAGGATTGCATCCGCTTTATACCGCAATGACGCGGCTTTGATTTTTTCCACATCAACAGCCCAGAGATCATCGGCGGTTAACGACAAACTGTCTTCCAGATCCAGCTTGGGGAACGCCAGCGGCAAACCGCGAT
>JAGKXA010000547.1 GCA_021151615.1 Cellvibrionaceae bacterium
TCAAAACTCATCAAACCGCCGGTGAGGCCAACAACGGCCAACACCAGACCTGCAGTAATTCCTAAAAACCAGTGAATCTGAAATAAAACGTTTCGCACTCTGCGTCCCCAAGCCTCTTAAAAGATAATAGATGTTTACCACGGTTGTTATATTTTATTAATTCAGCACTCTGCACGGCGCAAATTAACAGTTATTGCACAACTACCAGCGCCTCAGACTTGCGCCCATTGCCGCAATAAATTGTGATAGTGGCCAGTGAGGGAAACCAACTCTTCTGTGTCGCCCACTTTTTGACGCAGCGATTGAATATTGCAATCCAACTCGTGCAATAAACTACGTTGCCAATCATCACGCACCATGCTTTGCGTCCAAAAAAAACTGCACACGCGCTCACCTTGAGTAACCGGTGCAACCTGATGCAAACTGGTGGAGGGATATAAAATTACATCGCCTGCGGGTAATTTTACTTCGTGGCTGCCGTAAGTATCCTGAACGATTAACTCACCGCCCTCGT
Source organism: Cellvibrionaceae bacterium (assembly GCA_021151615.1). Lineage (GTDB taxonomy): Bacteria > Pseudomonadota > Gammaproteobacteria > Pseudomonadales > Cellvibrionaceae > Cellvibrio. The sequence continues at coordinate 515 of JAGKXA010000547.1, forward strand.
ACTCTTCTGGCTCAGATAAAAATAAAGTGGATGACACATCCGTACGCAAACTCAAGTTGCTACCGGGCACCAAACGAATCGCACCATCAACATGAAAACCGTAATGCTCGCCACCAGAGTAAGCGTTAAATAATGGTGGGACTATACGCAGTGGTAGCGCTGCAGACATAAACAATGGATTGGCATAAAGCGCCGTTAAAATAATTTCACCTAATTCTCGCGCAACAGGATTATCTACCGCGATTTGACGATTTTTTTTGACTTGTGCACCTTGCACACCCACCGTTGCTTTGCCATCTACCCATTGAACCTGATGCAGCCGCGCACGGCATTCCGCAACTTGTTGTTTGCTGAGCAATTGTGGAATGTGGATTAACATAATGTCACCTTGGATGGGGAATATTTCGCACCCGATTTTATGTTCTATTTTTTTGCAGCCCTGCAATGCAAAGGGCGCGACCTCTTCTGAAACAAGAGGCGCGCCCCAACCTGTTCGCACTTAATCAGATGATTAGAATGCGAAGTTAACACCCAAACGTGCAGAGCGCTCGGTACCAGCAAAATAACGTGAACCGGCGTTGTTCAAGCTGGCTACGTACTCTTCATCCGCCAGGTTAAACACGTTCAATTGCACAGTAATATTTTTGGTTACCGGGTAAGAAGCCATAGCGTCAATCACCCAGTAATCAGGCACTTCCAACACTG
>JAGKXA010000548.1 GCA_021151615.1 Cellvibrionaceae bacterium
CTATTGCCTATACCTTCACCGATGCACAGGAAAATCGTAAAGCGGGTGAAGTTTTTGCGCTCGACTATCCGAGCATGGATGATTACACCTGGTTTGATTCTGTCTCTGTGCCTGAACATCGTTTGGTAATTGCGGCCTTATTTGATTTGCCGGGTGGTGTGGATTTTTCGGCGAAATTAAATTTGGAAAGCGTAAAAACTTACATGGGAACTGATTGTCGCGCTGGTTGGAATAAGTGCGTGTACAACACGTTTAAACCTGAGAGTGATGGCTTTATTGGCTATAAACAATTGGATGTCGCATTTAGTAAAAAAATCACGACTAATTCAATTGCTAATGGCAGTACCTTGAGTATGCGCCTGGATGTATTGAACCTGACCAATGCCGTTAATCACGGTGGCTATCAGGATTGGTTTGGCGGTGCTGGTGAAGGATTGCCATCAAACTTCGCCCAACCTAATGGTACTTTTGCTGGCCCGCCCACAACAATCAAGCTGGGTGTTAACTGGAATTGGTAAGCTTGGGGTAAGTAATACAGCAGGAAAAATGAAATTAGCAGCATAATATCAAGACAAAAAAATCCCCGGCGTGCCGGGGATTTTTTTAATCACGATTGTGAAATTATAAAAATGGATCGTCTTCATCCGCAGGAAAGTAGCGTTCGGCGGTAATGACACCGGGTTTTATTTTATGGGCGAGCAGGTCATCTACATCCTGATTTACTTTGTTTACCAGCTCTAATGCTTGATCGCGATCCAGGGATTCCAGCAGCGCGTTTCCCCAAATGGATACATGGCGTAAGTAAATGGTACGGGTGTCAGATTTTTTGGCCCACTCTGCCGAAACCTGACGGCCGATACGATCCACTTTGTCTTTGATTTCACTGGCTTCGCTGGGGTTTTTGATTTGGGCCAGTAGCTCGTTGGTCATTTTGGTCCAGCCGCGGTTATACAGCTCCCAACCGTTGTAAAAGCGCACAATCCAGGTCATATATTCCTGTTGTGTCTGGATTTTTTTATTAACCTCGTCGGCCTCAAAGGCTTTTACGAAATAGGCACGTGGCGGCATGGTCGCCGGCCAGTTTTCGTCGCGCGCCATTTTTTGGGTGCTACAGGCAAATAAACTGGAAACCAGCAGGAGGAGTGCCAGCGAGCGAAAGAGCGGTGCGGTGTTCTGCATAGGTGACTAAAAACTCTGGATACAAGGGTTGAGATGAGTG
>JAGKXA010000030.1 GCA_021151615.1 Cellvibrionaceae bacterium
ATTTGATGGAACAACAAAAACTGAGTTGCCGGCAATTGCCAGATGGAACGATTTTGTATTCGGGCAATGTCACTGACTCCACACCTGATGATTCTGTACATTAGGAACCAGTGCCTGCCATAAGCCACTTTAAAGAATTTATTGCCTAACTAAGTACCAGTGGAACTGATATGAAATTTGCAACATACATCAGCAAGCTGGCTCATATCTTGGAAGATTCAAAACGCCCGCTGAGGCGGGCGCTTTTTTACAGATTTTTATTTTTCTTTTCTTGTGCGCGCCATGAATATTCCAAACACGCCCAGCATGAATAAATACATTGGGGAAGGCTCCAGCACCGGAACTGCTTTAACTGTTGATTCATCAATCAATGCTGATGAACCATCATTCCAATACCCAATTTGAGCACTACCTAAATTATCTATACAACCGATAATGGCAATTTCAGTGTCGCGAGTTGGAACACAATGCTCCATAAAGCCACGAACACGCGTGCGGTAAAAATAATCGAGCTTTATCGATTCGCCAGCTTTTAAAACTCCAAGGTCCATCTGACCCTGCTGCTGTTGCCACTGATAGCGCCAATGGTTTATCGGACCATCCGAACTCTGCTCACCGGCAGTCGTGAAAGCATACTCACTGCCTTCAAGATTACCCGCCAACAATCTGAAGTGTTCAAAGCCCCAATTTGAATATCGTTCACCAACAAGTGCACTGCCACCGGAAAACCACAGACTCTCCGTATCATTTAATCGAATGTCCATCATAAACAGAAGGGAAAAATATTCATTGCTGGTTAACTCAGGCAGCCGATATTCCAATGCTCCAGCATTGATTAGATAATCAAACGTCAGACGCACATCTTCTGATGAATCATTAGTTATGTGAGCGGTGCGATTTACTTGCAAGTCGTTGGAAAATGAAAACGATTGGAAGGGGCCACTTTCCCATTGAGGATTAAATGGAGCATCGTAAATCCAACTGTGTTTAGCGGACGAAACAATAAAGTTTTGTCCTTTCGCGTCGGCTTGAAGCTGATTGCCGACAGAACCACTGGCATCAGCTGATGACGCTCCAAAGTCGCCAGGATAACCATAGTTTTCTTCGAAGGAACTTTGAGGCCCGAGATAATACTCACGATAAACATCATTGACCTGATGCTGTACATAGGTATCCTGCACGGCTACCAAAAAGTTATAAGAACAAAAACGCCCGCGAAAGCGGGCGTTTTTGTTGAGCGTTAATTGCGAAAAATTACTCTTCCGCCGCAGCCTCAGCTGGCGCTGCTGGTGCAGCACCAGACTCTTCCGCTACTGCTTCCTTGATAGAAAGCTTGATGCGGCCGCGCTGGTCTACGTCCAAACACTTCACTTTAACAACCTGACCTTCTTTCAGATAATCGCTCACGTTGTTTACGCGCTCTTCAGCGATTTGAGAGATGTGTACCAAGCCGTCTTTACCCGGCAGGAAGTTAACGAATGCACCGAAGTCCACGATACGCACCACAGTACCTTCGTAGATTGCTCCGATTTCCGCTTCAGCAACAATACCTTGCACGCGCAGAATTGCCGCTTGCAGCGCTTCGTTGTTATCGGCGTAAATTTTTACGGTACCGTCATCATCGATATCGATTGAAGATTGAGTCTCTTCGGTAATTGCACGAATAGTCGCACCGCCTTTACCGATGATGTCGCGGATTTTGTCCGGATGAATTTTGATAGTTTCAAAACGCGGAGCATTTTCGCTAACCGCAGTGCGCGATTTAGCGAGAACCTTGTTCATCTCGCCGAGAATATGCAGGCGCGCGGCCAGAGCTTGCTCCAGAGCGATTTCCATAATCTCTTCAGTGATACCTTCAATTTTGATATCCATTTGCAGTGCAGTTACACCGCTGGTAGTACCGGCCACTTTAAAGTCCATATCGCCGAGGTGATCTTCGTCGCCGAGAATATCGGTCAGAACCGCAAAGCCTTCCGGCTCTTTCACCAGACCCATGGCGATACCCGCTACTGGCGCCTTCAGCGGAACACCAGCATCCATCAACGCCAATGAAGATCCGCACACAGAAGCCATAGAGCTTGAGCCGTTGGATTCAGTAATCTCACTTACTACACGCAAGGTATAAGGGAAATCTTCTTGCGTTGGCAGAACAGATTGCACACCGCGCTTAGCCAAACGACCGTGACCGATTTCGCGACGACCAGTGGCGCCCATGCGACCACACTCACCCACAGAGAAAGGTGGGAAGTTGTAGTGCAACATGAAGGCTTCTTTTTTCTCGCCTTCGAGGAAATCGATAATTTGTACATCGCGCGCATTGCCCAAGGTTGCAACAACCAGTGCCTGGGTTTCACCGCGAGTAAATAATGCCGAACCGTGCGCTTTTGGTAATACACCCACTTCTACCGAAATCGGGCGCACAGTTTTGTTGTCGCGGCCGTCGATACGTGGCTCATTGGCAACAATGCGTGAACGCACCAAACGGTATTCGTAGTTACCGAATTCGCCTTTTACTTCATCCGCAGTAAAGCCAGAAGTTTCTGTTACCAACTCGGCAACCGCCTGGCTGCGCAATTCATCCAAACGATCATAACGCTTGGCTTTGTCAGTAATACGATAAGCCATACCGATTGAATCGCCAAAGCTGCGCGCAATGGCATCTTTCAAGGGTTGGTTTACAGCAGGTGCCTGCCACTCCCAACGCGGTTTGCCTGCATCGCGAGCCAATTCAGCACACGCCTGAACTACCGCTTGCAATTCCTGGTGAGCATAGAGAACGGCGCCGAGCATAATATCTTCCGGCAATTCTTTTGCTTCGGATTCAACCATCAATACCGCATCTTTGGTACCGGCAACCACCATGTCCAACTCGGAAGTTTCGAGTTGTTTATAGCTTGGGTTGAGGATGTAACCTTCTTCTTGCGTGTAGCCTACGCGTGCACCGCCGATTGGACCGTTAAATGGAATACCGGAAATCGCAAGGGCTGCTGATGTACCGATCATAGAAATGATATCGGGATCTTGCTTTTTATCGGTAGAAACAACGGTACAAATCACCTGTACTTCGTTGAAGAAACCTTCCGGGAACAGCGGGCGAATTGGACGATCGATCAAACGCGAGGTCAGGGTTTCTTTTTCAGAAGGACGACCTTCACGCTTGAAATAGCCACCAGGAATACGGCCAGCGGCATAAGCTTTTTCTTGATAATGCACAGACAATGGGAAAAAGTCCTGGCCTGCTTTTGCTTCTTTTGCACCAACAACGGTACAAAGTACAGACACTTCACCCATGGTTGCTAATACTGCACCGGTTGCCTGACGGGCAATACGGCCAGTTTCGAGGGTTACGGTTTGGTTGCCGTATTGGAATTTCTTAATAATCGGATTCACTCTTTTATCCTTTCTTTTTCAATTTAATTTGCGTTCGGCTTTTCATTACATGAACGCGCCTTCTTCATACACTTCATTTACAGCTTTGAATTTATCTACAACAAATTTGGTTCAATCATCAATGCGGTAAATACATCCTGTCAGTGCGGTAATGTTGTGCATGCTCTCACTACCGCGTTTCCCTAAAAATCTTTCGCTAAAATACTGGTACTGAAAATAAAAGTGCCCGCCAATTGGCGGGCACAGTACACACTTAGCGACGCAGACCCAATTTTTGGATCAGAGCAACGTAGCGTGAAGAGTCTTTACCTTTCAGGTAATCCAGCAACTTACGACGGGAGTTAACCATGCGGATCAAACCGCGACGTGAGTGATGGTCAGCCTTGTGGTCAGCGAAGTGGCCTTGCAGCTTGTTGATGTTGACAGTCAACAGCGCTACCTGAACTTCTGGCGAGCCAGTGTCGCCTTCCGCTTGTTGATACTCTTTAACGATTGCAGCTTTTTCAGAAGCACTCAGTGCCATGATGTTTTCCTCAATTAATATGCCGAAAAATTACAGCCCGCCCGTGCATATTTACAGGTGGGTTGTTGCGTTGATTATCGCCACCAAAGGGGATGTCAACGCGGCCTTTTTACCCTGCCGATCACTCGGTGAGGTAAAGCTTGCGCCAATCAGGCCTCGTTAGCCGAGCGATTGGCAATAATTCGTTTGGGGGCGACACGACCATCGTCAGTGATCTCACCCAGCCCCAGAAATGCGCGGGGCGATTGATCGGTTTCTGCACAAAAGACGCGCACAATAGCAGCTTGTGGGGCAATCCGGTAGATCTGCGGGTGCATGACCGGATTACCCAGACGAAAGTAGTAGGCACTATTGGCAGCCAGCTCCACTTTTGGCAGGGTTGCGACAGGGGCGTCTGCGCCCAACAAATGACGATCCAGTGCAGTATAGGCGGCATCCTCGCCTTGTTCTGCCAGAACCCGTTCAAACTCCGTCTGCAGCTCATCAAGACTAATGCATTGACTCTCATCGAACAGGCCAGCCAGTGAGCGATGCAGGGTTTTCACGTGGGCACCGCAACCCAGCGCATTACCCAAATCTACCGCAATCGAGCGGATGTAAGTGCCTTTGCTGCAGAGGATATCCAGCTCAACCTCGGCCTGCTCACCCGGGCGAAATGCCAGAATATCGATTTTAAAAATAGTCACAGGACGTGGCTCGCGCTCCACCTCAACACCCTGGCGCGCCATCTTATAGAGCGGCTGACCATTGAGCTTAAGCGCGGAGTACATAGGGGGGACTTGCAGGATATCACCCAGCAGTGGTTTCAACGCAGCTTCCACTTGCTCGTGGGTAACCGCCGCCGCGGAAACCTGGGCAATAACTTCGCCATCGGCATCGCAAGTATCCGTCGCCACACCCAATTGAATACAGGTGCGATAACCTTTGTCGGCATCGAGCAAAAACTGGGAGAATTTGGTTGCTTCGCCAAAGCAGAGCGGCAAAACACCGGTCGCGAGTGGATCCAGCGCACCGGTATGGCCCGCCTTTTCCACAAAGAATAGGCGTTTGGCGCGCTGCAATGCGTGGTTGGAAGTCATACCTGCGGGTTTATTCAATAACAATACGCCATCTACCGGGCGGCCTTTCTTGCGCGCCATCAGTGTTGCTCGCCCTTGTCGCTATCAGTTGACGGCTCGTCATCGTGCTGATGAAGACTATCTTCTTTCATTGCGCGATCAATCAATGAGGACAATGCCTGGCCTTTGATCGAGGTTTTGTCATAGATAAATTGCAGCTTGGGCACGGTGCGCATGCTCAACTCTTTCGCGAGAAAGGTGCGTAAAAAGCCACCGGCTTTATTCAGGATGGCTGCGGCCTCCAGACTTTGCTTTTCATCGTCCACACCAACAAACGTGACGTACACTTTGGCAAAAGCCATATCGCGAGTGACAGTAACTTCATTGATATTCACCATACCAATGCGTGGATCGCGAATTTCAGCCGGAATCACGTGCGCCAGTAAACGCTGGATCGCATCGGAAACCCGATCTGAACGGGTAAATTCTCTTGGCATGCGCCATTAACCTCTTTAAAAATAACAAAGCCCCACCCCCTCGCAGGGGTGGGGCATAGGTTTTACGCCAGACTTAGAGCTGACGTGCCACCTCTTTCACTTCGTAAACTTCGATCTGATCGCCGACTTTAACGTCGTAGTTCTTCACGCCGATACCGCACTCGAAGCCGTTACGCACTTCGCTGACGTCATCTTTAAAGCGACGCAATGATTCCAGTTCGCCGGTGAATATAACTACGTTGTCGCGCAGTACGCGGATTGGTTTGTTGCGGTACACGGTACCCTCAACCACCATACAGCCGGCCACTTGACCAAACTTGGGCGAGTTGAACACTTCGCGCACGTTGGCAATACCCACGATGGTTTCCACACGCTCCGGATCCAACATACCGCTGAGTGCAGCTTTCACCTCATCCAGCAATTGGTAAATGATGCTGTAATAGCGAATATCCACACCTTCGGTTTCTGCCAAACGACGGGTAGAACCATCAGCACGTACGTTGAAACCAACGATGATAGCGCCGGAGGTAATCGCCAGGTTCACATCGTTCTCAGTGATTCCACCGATACCGGAAGAAATCACATTCACCTGCACCTCATCGTTACCGATATCAGCCAGTGATGCCTGGATTGCTTCAAGCGAGCCACGTACGTCAGCCTTAACAACAACAGTCAGTGTCTTCTTCTGGCCAGCTTCCATATTGGAGAACATGTTCTCCAGTTTCGCTGCCTGGAAGCGGGCAAGCTTCTCTTTACGCTCTTTCTCGGCACGGAATGCTGCGACTTCGCGCGCTTTGCGCTCGTCGTCCAGCACCACGAAATCATCGCCAGCGCTGGGTGGCGCATCCAGACCCAGGATTTCCACCGGCGTGGATGGGCCAGCTTCCTTCACCTGCTCACCACGCTCGTTCGACATTGCACGAACACGACCGTAGCTTTGACCTGCAAGGAGCAAATCACCTTGTCTCAGAGTACCCTGCTGTACCAACACAGTCGCTACAGTACCGCGGCCCTTATCAACACGTGATTCAATCACTACACCTTTAGCAGCCGCATTGCTAACCGCAGTCAGCTCCAACACCTCAGCTTGCAAGGAAATCGCTTCCAACAGCTCGTCGATACCTTGACCAGTATGTGCAGACACCTGGATAAACTGGGTGTCACCGCCGTAGTTTTCCGGGATAACACCCTTAACTACCAATTCATTTGTCACACGATCCGGATCGGCAGATGGCTTATCGCATTTGTTGATAGCTACCACGATAGGCACATTTGCAGCTCGCGCATGCAGAATCGCTTCTTCGGTTTGCGGCATAACACCATCATCAGCAGCAACCACCAGGATCACCACGTCAGTGGCTTTGGCACCACGGGCGCGCATGGCGGTAAACGCGGCGTGACCCGGGGTATCCAGGAAGGTGATTTCACCGCGCGACGTAGTTACGCGATAAGCACCAATATGCTGGGTAATACCACCGGCTTCACCCGCCGCCACCTTGGCTTCGCGGATGTAGTCGAGCAACGAGGTTTTACCATGGTCAACGTGGCCCATTACGGTTACGACTGGCGCACGGGTAGTCAGCTCACCTTCGGTTTCCAGAGACTTCTCGAGCGCATGCTCGATATCGTTCTCGCTCACGAGGTTAGCCTTGTGACCCAACTCTTCCACGATCAACACCGCAGTGTCCTGATCGATAGATTCGTTCATAGAGGCCATTACGCCCATTTTCATCAGGCGCTTTATCAGCTCGTTCACTTTAATAGTGAGGCGCTGGGCCAATTCGGTTACAGCGATAGTTTCTGGAACGTCAACTTCATGCACGATTTGGGTCGTCGGTTTCTTAAAGGCGTGTTTGTTGGTTTTCTTGTGGTGTGCACGGATATGACTGCGGCGAGCCAATACATCGCTGTCTTCCCCATCCTCTGCCACAAAATCAAGTAAATCGATCTTGGCGGCTTTTTTCGGGCCAGCTGCACCTTTCTTAACAGCTTTGCCCGCACCGCGCTTGCCACCGCGATCGCCACTCTCATCATCATCATCTTCACTGCGGTGGTGATGACTCTTTTTGTGACCATGGCCGTGGCGGGTATCTTCTTTATCAGCAGGTGGCGCTACAACGGCCACGGCTGGCTTGCCTTTAGCCGCAGGTTGCTGACGCGCATCCGGCTTGGCATTTTTGTTTGCCGCTGGTGCTGCGGCTTTTTCCGCAGGTTTATCATTACGCGGTTGGCGACGTGCTTCTTCAGCAGCACGCTTGGCCTCTTCACGCTGTTTCAGCTCCGCTTGACGCGCAGCTTCTTCCGCCTGACGGCGCTCGATAGCAGCGCGACGCTTCTCTTCAATACCATCCGTAAAAGAGATACGGTGAGAATGGGTTTCTGCTGCGGGAGCTTCCGCCGCTGACTCTTGTTCGGCAACTACGGGCACAGGTTCAGCAACAACCACTGGTTCAGGCTCAACCACAATCTCTGGCTCAGGCTCCACCGGGGCGGCTACCGGCTCTGGTACCACCAATTCAATTTCCGGCTCATGCTCCGGCTCATGCTGTTCAGCAACAGCGGATTCTGCCACTTCATCCTCGCGCTTGATGTAGGTACGTTTCTTACGCACTTCAACATTCACGGTTTTCTTTGCATTACCCGTACCGGTTTTAATGGTGGTCGTAGTTTTGCGCTGCAAAGTAATCTTCTTTGGCTCTAAAGCGGCTTCGCCGTGGCTGCTTTTCAGAAAGGCGAGCAAGCGTTGCTTCTCGTCATCCGACACTTTCGCTTCTGCATTTTTGTGCTGCAAACCAGCTTCTTGCATTTGCTTGAGCAAACGCTCGACTGGCGCACCTATCGATTTGGCGAGTTCATTAACAGTTACTTCTGCCATTGTTTTTCCTCAGGGATTCTATTCGTTGCCTAGGGGTTCGCTTGTGGCTCACACTCAGGCAAACCAGGGCTCACGCGCTTTCATAATCAGTGCGGCGGCACGAGTCGCATCAACACCTTTGATATCCACCAACTCATCAATGGATTGCTCTGCCAAATCTTCCATGGTCACAATGCCACGGCGCGCCAGTTCAGCGGCCAAATCAGCATCCATTCCTTCCATCGTTAATAAATCTTCTGCAGGTGCAACGCCTTCAATGCGCTCTTCCGAAGCCAGCGCCTGGGTTAAGAGTGCATCTTTTGCACGTGCGCGCAACTCTTCAGCAATATCTTCGTCGAAGCCATCAATTGCCAGCATTTCTTCCAACGGCACATAGGCAACTTCTTCCAGCGTGGTGAAACCTTCTTCCACCAACACCCCAGCGATATCTTCATCGACGTCCAGCGCGCTCATAAACATATTGATGTAGCTACCGGATTCCGCTTGCTGTTTGGATTGCCAATCAGCAACGCTCATGACGTTGATATTCCAACCGGTCAGTTCGCACGCCAAACGTACGTTTTGACCGCCGCGACCAATAGCCATCGCCAGATTTTCTTCGTTCACAGCAAGATCCATAGAAGCCGCATCTTCATCGACCACGATGGATTCAATTTCAGCCGGTGACATAGCGTTGATTACAAACTGCGCCGGGTTATCGTCCCACAAGACAATATCTACACGCTCGCCGCCCAACTCATTGGATACTGCCTGCACACGCGAGCCGCGCATACCAACGCAAGCACCTACCGGATCGATACGGCCATCATTGGTTTTCACCGCGATTTTTGCACGCAAACCCGGGTCGCGCGCAGCGCCTTTAATTTCAATAATTTCTTCAGCAATTTCCGGCACTTCAATTTTGAACAATTCCACCAACATTTTTGGATTGGAACGGCTCAACAATAGCTGTGGTCCACGCGCTTCGCTGCGCACTTCCAGCAACAGGGCGCGAATGCGATCGCCCATGCGGAAAATTTCACGACCAATCAATTGATCACGCGGCAATACACCTTCAGCGTTATTACCAAGATCAACGATTATGCTATCACGTGTTACTTTCTTCACAGTGCCGCTGATCAATTCGCCCATGCGATCACGGTACTCATCTACCATTTGTGCGCGCTCGGCTTCGCGAACTTTTTGCACAATCACTTGCTTGGCAGTTTGTGCAGCAATACGACCAAAATCAGCGTTTTCAATTTTTTCGCGGTAGGTGTCACCCACTTTTAATGCAGAGTCTTTCTCACGCGCTTCGTCCAGGTACAACTGGGTACCCAACTCGGCCATAGCATCATCAGCAACAACTTCCCAACTGCGCCAGGTTTCGTAATCACCATTGGCGCGATTAATTTTTACTTCAACATTGGAGTCTTCATCGAAGCGTTTTTTAGTGGCGGTAGCCAGCGCAGTCTCAATCGCCTGGAAAATTAATTCTTTATCAACGCCTTTTTCATTGGATACCGCATCAGCGACCAGCAAAATTTCTTTGTTCATTGGTTTGCCTCTGTTAACTCCTCTAGCCGGCGTTGTAAATCAACGCATCGGATTGGTAAATTTTCCATTGCGATACTGTGCTCGACGAATTCAAATTCGCTCACACAGCGATAATTAAATAAAACTAATCTTTGTCGTTTTGTAAATTATGCTGACGCAAAATTTCGTCGTAGCGAGGCTCCACATTGGCCCTATCAATCGCATCAATCGCCAACTGGATCTCCTGATTATCCACTTGCACAAACACTTCGCCATTTTCCACTTTGGTAATCACGCCCTTAAAGCGGCGGCGGCCATCGCGCGCAATACGCATACGCACGTTAATGATTTCCCCCACAAAACGCGCGTAGTGCGATTCTTTATAGAGCGGACGATCCAGGCCTGGCGATGAAACCTCCAGGGTGTATTCATTATCAATTGGATCTTCCACGTCAAACACCGCGCTCACCTGGCGGCTCACTCGCTCACAGTCCTCAAGCGATGCGCCGTTGGGGCCATCAATATAAATACGCACAGTGGTGTAACGGCCCTGAGTTAAATACTCCAGCCCCCAGAGCTCGCAGCCCAGAGAAGCCGCCACCGGCTCAACCAGTTGCTCCAGAATTTCTTGCTTGGATGCCATGCTTTAATCCGAGATTTGCCTCGCGCGGTTCACATTAAAAACCTGAGGCCTAAAAAACAAAAATGGGCACAAGGCCCATTCGAACGAATACTACTTAATCACACAGGCCTGCGTGACTTGGGCCGAAACCCTGAACAGCGAATACAAAAAAGCCCCATAAAGGGGCTTCTCGACCTGAACTTGCCTTGATACAAGGCAAGTTCACTACAGCTGTCTGGCGAGAACCGGGAATTCCCTTTTTCTCTACCTGCCTTTGCAAATCAACGATCAGCAAAGCGCAAAGAATTTTGGTTGCGGGGGCTGGATTTGAACCAACGACCTTCGGGTTATGAGCCCGACGAGCTACCAAGCTGCTCCACCCCGCGACTGAAACTCAATCTTGCTAACTGCTCAAGTGAGGTCGCGCATTATAGGTAGGTGACTATCGATGGTCAAGAGAATTTTTCCTGAATCATCAAATAGATAAATTCCGCTTGTTAGTGAATGCGTTAACTGTGGATAAATTAATCTATCGGCGTGACAAAACTATTAAACAGTTTTATTCAGGAAACTACCAACCGCATTGTTATCGGCAAACACACCTATCTCGATCAAGCGACGGTTAATATCAATGTTGCGACGAGTGGATTCGTTAAAGAGCTCGGCGCGCGCCTGACGCTGATCCAGCAGACGCTGCTCCTCCTCAAACTCCAACTGTTCGCGCTGCAACCGTTCTTCATCCTGAGCAATGCGCTCCTCTTCGCGCTCGCGACGAGCAGTCTCCGCATCACTGGATGAATTTGCCACCTGCGATTCCTCGCTCTTGTTTACCTCTTCACTGCGCAAACTATCTTGCTCTTCCGCTTCGATAGCCTCTTTTGCGCGCAGCTCGGCGCGAGCCTCCAGCTCCATCTTGGCTGCCTGGGCGGCTACTCGCCCATCCTGCGCAGAGGGCTCAGCAGGGGCATTAGCCGCGCGGCGCAGTTGCTGAGCCTTGCGCAGGGTAGCTTCCGGGTCACCCGGAATTGGACTGGTATCCACCTCAACAGATCCACCTACAGCATAACTAACACCGTCAGGGCCACGCACAAAACTGTAGGTGGGGCTACTGGCATACTGGCCGGCAACCGCGGCATGAGCTTGCTCATGGGAACGCACTTCGCGGTCGCGCGCAGCCAATTCCTGAATTTGCTTTTGCTCGACTTTGAGTTCTTCTTCAGTGCGCCCGGAGTTGGCGCGACGCTCTTGTGTTAGTGCAGTTTGGCGATCCTGCTCTACCTCATCATTGGGGCGCTCATCGGGCAAACGGCGATTCTGCGAGCGCACGGATTCTGCCAACTGCTCGGTGGGCTTAAAAGTCGAGGATTTGAGTTCGGTATCCTCTTGCCCAACAGCAGCACGACCGAGCGGCGCATAGGGCGCTACGGTATTGGCATAACTGGAAGGAAGCGTATTACTGATCACTCAAATCACCTCAATAAATGCTCTAGGCTCTGACATCCAGCAAGGTACCAATAGTTTCATCGGCCGCCTTGACGACTTTGGCCGAACTATCAAACACCTGGCTTTGGGCCTTGAGATTAACCAAAGCTTCCGATAGATCCTGCGACTGGGAACTGGCTTGCGGCGAATCGGCGCGCTGGGTTGTACCAGCCTGGGCAATCTGCTGGGCGGATTGCGCCATGGATGCCTGGCTCTTTTGCATGCCAATCAGCCCCTGGTTAACCACTGAACCTACGTCCATCATGTCACCTCTCTTACCTGTGTGGCTGACGCCAGTATTTTCAAACCAAAATTGGATATACCCCATGAGGAATAAACAATTCCCCAATGCTGATAACAGTTTACGCCGCAAAACACACAAAAAACAGGCGGACTTGCCGCCTATCGCCGTTTTTCTAAGACAAGTTTGGTTTAAAAAAGCAAAAGATATAACCGACGATTATTCAGGTGTAGAGCGATTGCCGGCCTGCTGGTAATCGGAAATTGCCTTGGCCTGCTCAAATACACTCTGCGCCGTTAACTGCAGTTGGCTGCGCACCGGCAAACCCGCCGCCTGTAACGCGCGCCCACTCCAGGTATTGCAGTTGCTAAAGAGCCCATAGCGACCTTGCGCCTGATAAAAATGCCCAACCCCTTCACCATAAGCCTGCAGCGGCACTGGCTGCTGCGCCGCATCCAATACGAAGGAATCATCGATATAGCGAATCAACTGACGCAAGCCCTGCTCGGTAATTGCCAGGGATACACGGGTTTCTAAGGGGATTTCGTTAAAAGGTGATCGACCATAACCCAGCACCTGCAGCGCCGAATATCGGGAAATAAATAACGCCCTGGTTGCAGTACCGAAACTTTTACTCTTACCGGTAAAGTAATCGCCATCGCCCCAGCCCACACGAATATATTGTTTACCCTGGGCTTCTGCTTGCAAAAAACGACTATGAGCAAGTACCGCCGCTGCCGGCAATAAAATACTGGTGTGCCATTCGCGATAAATAAAATGAATTTGTTGCGACGCATTTTGCGTAGGGATTTTCTTTGTGTCTGGCAGCGAGCTGCACGCGAATTGCAGCAACACTAACCCACACACCAGCAATAGACGCAATATAAAAATCATGATTGCAGTAAGGCCGCCGCAAAAGCCGATTGATCAATCACATCCGCCACCTGCTCAGGAGTTGGCGCAGACAACCATGGCACCACGCCCAGACAAGGAGCGGGAATACGTGCACACAAACTGTCGATATTTTCCTGCAACACCGGCATATCCGCATCCACACAATTGGCTACCCAACCGGCCAGTTGCAAACCATCATTACGAATCGCCTCAATCGTTAACAGCGCATGATTGATGCACCCTAAACGCACCCCTACTACAAGAACGACAGGCAACTGCAATATGCGCACAAGATCAGCCATAGTTTCGCGTGGATTTAACGGCACACGCCACCCCCCCGCTCCCTCTACCAGCGTAAAATCCGCCTGCATCAAACTGCCACGACAAAAACCGGCAATGCGATCCGCCGATAACACACGCCTCTCCTGCTGTGCAGCGATATGCGGCGCAATGGCCGCGTGCAAGGCAATAGGATTAATTTGTTCATACACCAACTGCTCGGTGATCACTGACTGCAACAAAAGCGCATCTTCATTGCGCAAACCGGCTTCGGTTTTTTCACAGCCAGCCGCCACCGGCTTCAAAGCCGCCGTACGCAAGCCCTGATTTTTTGCCACTAGCAGCAAGCCGGCTGCAATCAGGGTCTTACCCACATTGGTATCTGTACCAGCGATAAAAAATTGTTTCTTGGCCATAAAAATAGTTCAGCTGCTTAATGATCTTTCTTGCGTACGGATAAATAAAATACTTCATAGGTTGCGGGCAAACCGCGTTCATCACGAAACTGTTCATAGGCGGCCTTAAATGAGGCAATACGCGCGCGACCCGTTAATCCTTCCGGTTTGCCAGGGTTCATATTGTGCGCGCCGAGCGCTTTTAATTCGCGCGTCAATTCCGTCAAACGCTCAAAAAACATAACCCTCTGCTCCACCGCAAAATGTTCAATGGCAAGGTCGGCAGCAACCGCCGCTAAACGCAATTCATCCTGTGGATAAAAATGGTTGACGTGGACGTAATTATCCACCTGCTGCCACGCCGATTTTAATTCATGCAAGGTATTAGGACCGAGTGTTGCTATATGCATGGATGCGCCCGGCTTTAACACTCTTGCTAATTCGCGCAATAATTGCGGCAAATCGGAACACCATTGGATGGCCAGGCTCGAAAAAATCAGATCGATACTATTGCTTGCAAGCGGTAAATACTCGGCATCGCCACACAACCAATGAAGCGTATGTGCTGGCGATTGGGCACGGGAAAATTGCACCATTCCCTCGGCGATATCCACCCCCAACACACAGGCAGAATCAAAACGACTGACCAACTGCCGGGTAAAAAAACCGGTGCCGGAACCCAAATCCATTACAAAAGCCTGTTCATCAATCGCTACCGGCAAATATTGCAACAACTGCTTGCCAACATCGCGCTGCAACTGCGCCACCGAATCGTAAGTAGGCGCTGCACGACCAAAGGATTGCGCCACCGTCTTCTTATTCAGCATCGAATTGGTTTGAAAGGTTTTACGTAAAAACTGTTCGATTTCCGCAGTAACTTTTTCCGGTTGACTCCAGTGCACGGCATGGGACGATTGCGAAAGAAACACCAGCTTATGCGCGGGATTGATATTGGCAATTGCCTTGGCCGCCGCCGCAGGAACCAGCGCATCTTTATCAGCCAGCAAATGCAAAACTGGCTGGCGCAATTCAGCCAGTGCAACGCGATTATCCAGCTCGCGCAACAACTCCAGCGCGGGCAGCCAATTATCTGAAACAGTTTCCGGTCTTAGCTTGCGCAAGTTTTTTAACAACTGGCGTTCCGCATTATCGCCCTGCGCGATCAACCCATAAAATAATTTCAGCGAGGCCTGCGCATCCTGTGCGAAGGATAAATTAAATTCACGATTGACAATATCGAGCATAGCGGTTGGATAATCATCGCTCGACACAAATTTTGCATTGGCAGCCAGACATATAAGCGCCCGCACTTTTTCTGGATAGTGCGCCGCCAGCTGCACCCCCAGCATGGCGCCGAACGACCACCCCAAAATCACTGCTTCATCGGGCAATTGCGCGGCAACCTTTTCGAGCACCGCACCCAGTGAAAACTGACCCAGCGCTGGCGCGCTGCCAAAGCCGGGTAAATCCAGTGCCGTAACACGCGCGATTTTTTCAAGCGCCGGCAATAACGGTTGCCAGGTGCGACTGTCACAACCCCAGCCATGCAAGAGTACCAGGTTAATCATGGAATTCACTCGTTGCATCGTTCATCGTTTTATCCATCACTTCATTCAGCGTAGCGAGCAATCGATCGACCTGCGCGATAGTGTGTTGCGCTGAAAAGGTAATCCGCAAACGTGAACTGCCAGCGGGCACTGTCGGTGGGCGAATTGCAATAATTAAAATACCGCGTGCAGCCAATTGCTCGGCAATCGCCAAGGTTTTTGCTTCACTGCCGATGACCACCGGCTGAATCGGCGAAAAGGAATCCATTAATTGCAGCCCCAGTTCAGCGGCGCCGCGACGAAAATGAGCAATCAATTGATTGAGATGCTCGCGCCGCCAGTGTTCCGTTTGAATTAAACGTAAACTTGCACGCGTTGCAGCAGCGACAGCGGGAGGCGTAGCAGTTGTGTAGATGTAAGGGCGCGCAAATTGAATCAAACTTTCAATCAGTGTTTCACTACCCGCGATAAAAGCACCAAAACTGCCAGCTGCCTTTCCCAGTGTGCCCATTAAAATCGGCAACTGTTCTTGCGTTAAACCAAAATGCTCCGCACTGCCCGCACCGGTTTTTCCCAGGCAACCAAAACCATGGGCATCATCCACCATTAGCCATGCGTGGTTTTTTCGTGCAAGCGCAGCGAGTTCAGGTAAAGGAGCACAGTCGCCATCCATACTGAATACACCGTCTACCACAATTAATTTGCGTGCCGCTTCCGTTTTATCCAAACGCACCTGCAAATTATTTAGGTCGTTGTGCAAAAAACGCTGGAAACGCGCACCGCTTAATAAGCCCGCATCCAACAGGCTCGCATGATTTAAGCGATCCTCAAATACCGCATCACCCTGCCCTACCAGCGCGGTAATTGCGCCCATATTGGCCATATAGCCGGTGGAAAACAGCAGCGCCCGATCGCGCCCGGTAAATGCGGCCAGCGCCTCTTCCAATGCATGGTGTTCGCTGGAGTGGCCCGCGACCAAATGCGATGCACCGCTGCCTACGCCAAATTGTTTTGCTGATTCAGCCAGCGCACTTATCACGTCAGGGTGATTGGCAAGCCCGAGGTAATCGTTGCTACAGAACGCGAGATATTTTTTCCCATCGACAATCACCTCCGGTGTTTGCGGTGATTGCAGGGTTTTGCGGGTGCGATACAAATGCGCTGCACGGCGTTCAGCAAGAAGAGGAGCGAGCGTTTGATCGAGATGAGCAGACATGTGGAAAAAACTTGTAGGGCGGCTTTATACAAAAGCCGCCACATGAATAATTCACCGCAAATTATTTTGCAGCGTTGTAGAACATTGAATCCATAGCCGCCTCTTGCAATTGATGCACTATGGCTGCTTCCTGTTCGCTGTCATCTTCATGCACTTCATAAGCTTCGGGCTTAATGCCGAGCTTGTTAAACAATTGCATGTCTTTGTTGGCTTCAGGGTTTGGCGTAGTCAGCAATTTTTCGCCGTAGAAGATCGAGTTGGCACCCGCGAGGAATGCCATGGCCTGGGTTTGCTCATTCATTTGCTCGCGCCCGGCAGACAAGCGCACATGGGATTTAGGCATGAGGATACGCGCAACCGCGATGGTGCGAATAAAATCAAACGGATCCAGATCCGCTTCATCCGCCAATGGGGTTCCACCGACTTTTACGAGCATATTGATAGGAACAGATTCGGGGTGCTCCGGCATATTCGCCAGTTGTTGCAGCAAACCCGCGCGATCACTCACTTCTTCGCCCATGCCCACAATACCTCCGCAACAGACCTTCATACCAGCCTTTCGCACATTGGCCAGGGTTTGCAAACGATCCTGATAGGTGCGGGTAGTGATAATTTCGCCGTAGTATTCGGGCGAGGTATCCAGATTGTGGTTGTAGTAATCGAGGCCTGCATCAGCCAGATCCTGCGCTTGTTGCTCGTCCAGCATACCCAGTGTCATACAGGTTTCCATGCCCAGGGCCTTAACGCCTTTCACCATGTGCGTTACGTAGGGCATATCTTTACCCTTGGGTGAACGCCAGGCAGCACCCATACAGAAACGGGTCGCCCCCGAGGCCTTGGCCGCGCGCGCCTCTTCGATCACCTTTTCCACCGCCATCAGCTTTTCTTTTTCCAGGCCAGTGTCGTAACGAGCCGATTGCGGACAATAGGCGCAATCTTCCGGGCAGGCACCGGTTTTGATCGAGCACAAAGTGCTGACCTGAACTTCGTTGGGATTAAAATAGGCGCGATGTACTGATTGCGCCTGGAACATCAGGTCACTAAAGGGCAAGGCGAACAGCGCGGTGATTTCGGCGCGGGTCCAATCATGTCGGATAGAAGGGGCAAAACTGGCGTTCATAACGAATCCCTGAGGCTGATGGGGAATTTACGGAGTTAACTGCATCTTACCCACGAGACCAAAGTTGTCAACTTTTAAAGAGGCGAAAAGTTTACTGCCCGGTTTTATCTGGGGCGTTTGACCTTTAGGTTTTGACACTGGCAACCAGGTCGATAGACTAGGATCCACCATGAAGATAACTCCACCAGCGATAGCTACAGCAAGGATTGCACCATGACACTGATTTCAAGACTCTTCACAAACCCCACCCCAGGATTCTTATCCGGCTTCGTCAATCAGTTGATTCCCAATCGCTGCCTGCTTTGCGGCGAAACACAGGCTAACGTCCTGCTTTGCCCCCATTGCCGTGAACAACTGCCGCACCTGGAGCTATTCCCCTTTCTCTGCAGTTGTTGCGCCCTGCCGCTAAAAAGCGCAGCACCTTTTTGCGGTCACTGCCTGGAGCGCAGGCCGGCCTTTAGTAGCAGTTGTATCGCCTTTAGTTACGAATACCCGCTGGATTTCCTGATTCACCAGTTTAAATATCGCCACCAACTGACCAGTGGCAAATTATTGGGGGAGTTACTGGTTGAGGCTTGCCGTCAAGCGGAGCGCCCCGACTTCCTGGTACCAGCACCCATCCACTGGCGCAAACGCTGGCAGCGAGGCTTTAACCAGACCGAATTGCTCGCACGCCAGTTGGCCAAATCGCTCCAACTGCCAGTCGTAAATGCGCTGCGCCAGACCCGTTACCACGAATCACAGAAAGGCTTGGGGCGGCAGCAGCGGCAAAAAAACCTGCGCCAGTCACTGGCGATTCGCGACAAAAACAGGCAAAAAATACAAGGCGCGCAGATCGCGCTGATCGATGATGTCGTAACCACTACGGCGACGGCGCGCGCCTTGAGTGAACTTCTGCTCAATGCGGGCGCCCAACGAGTGGATATATGGGCATTGGCGCGCACACCGGATCATTGATTATCAACGCGGGTCGCCCCGGTGCGATTGCCATAGCCGGCAAATTGTTTTTTGTGCAGGGCATTTGCCCCAAACAGAGGCATTTCGTCCTACCCGTGGCGAGCAATTGCCGCTAATATCCACGCATAATTTCGATCAACCCAGCCGCAAGGACTTTCATGAAATTTCGCTTCCTTCTACTGCCACTGGCACTCGCATGTGCCCTTGACAGTAACGCCCAGGCGCTCAAACCCAAACCGAGCGAGCCTCCGCAAACACCTGCACCGGTACAAACAGCCTCCTCCACTGCGCAACAACTTTATGCATCGGCCCAGCAGGATTTGCTGCAACTGCGCGTATTAACCAAAAGTGGCAACAGCCAAAGCTCGGTTGGCTCGGGCTTTTTAATCGGGACGTCCAATTTGGTAATCACCAATTACCATGTGGTATCGCAAATCGCGCTGGAACCTGATACCTATTTTGGTGAATACAAAGACACGCAAGGTAAAAGCGGTGCGATTGAATTGCTCGCCGTGGATGTACTCCACGACCTGGCGGTAGTGCGGGTGGATGAGCAAGGCACCGGTTTTTTTAACGTGCCTTTTGCCGGTGGTGATCAACCCCAACCCCCATTGGAAGCGCTGAAGCAGGGGCAGCACCTGTACTCACTGGGCAACCCGCTGGATTTGGGCTTTACCATTTCCGAAGGCACCTATAACGGCGAGAGCCATCGCGGTTTTTCCGCGCAATTGATGTTTACCGGCCCCGTTAACCCCGGTATGAGCGGTGGCCCCAATGTCACTGCCAGCGGCCAACTCGCCGGGGTGAATGTCGCCCATAGACGTGACGGCGAACTGGTGAGCTTTTTGGTTCCGGCAATCTTTGTGCAGCAATTGCTTGCAAAAGTCAGCGCCGATATGACACCGCCGAAAGATTTCAATCCCATCATTGGTGAACAGTTGCTGCAACACCAAAGCACGATGGTCGATACTTTATTGGCGAAACCTTTCAGTATTAAACAACTGGGGCCTTATCAAGTACCGGTGCGCGAATCCGAGCAAGTGCGCTGCTGGGGCAACACCGATAACAGCGAGAAGAAGGCTTATTCCATCGATACCATCAACTGCAATATGGAATCGGCGATTTTTGTGTCGGGTGAACTGCAAACCGGGCACCTGAGCATGCATCACAAGTTTGCGCGCAACAAAAAACTCAATGCAATGCAATTTGCCCAACTGGCCACCAATCTCTACAACGGCCAGGTGTACAGCACCGCCAAAAGCGAAACCATTACCCCTGCCTACTGCACCGAAAGTTTTGTCGGTCACAACAATATTTCGCTGCGCGCACTGGTATGTGCCGAGGCCTACCACAAATTCAAGGATCTCTATGATTTCACCCTTATCACCGCCAGTACCGACGACAGCGACAAGAGTTTGCAAAGCATGATTAACATCCAGGGCGTGTCCTACGCCAATGGCGTGAAATTAATTAGCCAGTTTATGCAGGGTATTGATCGCATTGCGCCGGCCAAAGCAGGCGCGGAGGTGAGCGAATGAGCCAGCCTGTTTTTGTTGAACTGCTCACGCCGGAAGATGAAGTCATTAGCCGCAGCAAATTTACCCAGTTACCTATTCGCATCGGCCGCGCTTACGACAACGATATTATCCTCGACGACCAGCACACAGCCGCACATCACGCACAGATTGAACTCAATCAATTGGATGAGTTGGTGATTAATGACCTGGGCAGCCAGAACGGCATAGCACTGGGTAAGCAGCGTAGCGATTTCTTTGTGGTGAATGGCGATGCAATTTACCGCCTGGGCCACACACACCTGCGCGTGCGCACTGCCACCTATGAAGTGGCACCGGAAGTGAGCGATTCCACTAATCACCACTGGGAAGGCTGGCTGCCGGCGCTACTCGGGGGAGCTTTGTTACTGGTGATAGGCCTGCTCAGCAATTGGCTGGGCGACTTGCAACAGGGAACGCTCAGCAAATACCTGCTCGAACTGGTCAGTACCCTGGGCTTTGCGCTGGGTTGGGCTGGCACCTGGGCCGTCTTCAGCAAGTTATTGAATGGCCATGCCCGCTTTGGTCGCCATTTGTTTATTGTCAGCGCAGGTCTCGCGATCGTAGAAATCTGGGAGTTTTTTAGCGGCATTATCGCCTATTCATTCAGCCTGGAATGGCTCGCCCGCTTTACCAGCCAGCCAATCATAATGATTTTCGCGTTTGTGCTTTATTTCCACCTGCTAACTGCCGGCAACAAGCGGCCGCAGCGCCTGCGCTTCTATCTCGCCGGTTTGGCGCTGCTCGCTATTGGGATCAACATGGCGAAACAGTACCAGGCGAGCAATTATCTGTCTGATGAGCTTTACCTCAGCAAACTTTACCCACCGATTATGCGCATGAGTGGTGATACCTCACTGGAGGCGTTCACCAAAGACATTGAAGCTCTGCAAGCCAGGGTCGATAACGAGCGCAAGGAGAAGCCGGAGAAGGACAAGAACCTGATCGAAAAAATGATCGAACCCGATGAAGCCAGTGATGATCCGAGCGGCACGACCTCATCATCAAGCCAGTCATCAAGCCCGGCAACACCAGGCACTGGTTTAACCACAACAGCAGCACCATTGCAGGCTCGCTAACTCAATTGGACAGTGCGGGGGCGCCCGCCTAGAATGGCGCCCCTTTTGATCACCCTCATTCCAGCAGGTACCTCCCATGGGCAATAAAACCGCTCTTTTCGCCACCCATCAGACTATGGGCGGCAAACTTGTCGACTTCGGCGGCTGGGATATGCCTCTGCACTACGGCTCGCAAATTGAAGAACACCACAAGGTACGCCAGCATGCCGGTATGTTTGATGTCTCCCATATGACCGTGGTGGATGTGACCGGCACAGGTGCCAAGGCGTACCTGCAATACCTGCTGGCCAACGATGTCGCCAAACTGGATAACCTGCTCGGCAAAGCGCTCTACAGCGGCATGCTCACGCCCGAGGGAGGTGTTATCGACGACCTTATCGTTTACAACCTGGGTGATTGGTATCGCGTGGTAGTCAACTGCAGCACACGGGAAAAAGACCTGGCCTGGATGAACAAGGTTGCCGCCGACTTTACCGTATCACTGCAAGAGCGCGCCGATCTGGCCATGATTGCTGTACAAGGCCCCAAGGCGATCAGCATTGCCAAAGCGGTTGCCGGCAGCGACAAAGCCGCGGTAATCGATCAGTTGAAAGTATTCCAGGGCCTGCCCGCCGCCGATTGGTTTATCGGCCGCACCGGCTATACCGGTGAAGATGGACTGGAAATCATGCTGCCCAATGAACAAGCGGCAGGATTCTGGATCGCACTGGCCGAGGCCGGCGTTGCCCCCTGCGGTCTGGGCGCGCGCGATACCTTGCGCCTGGAGGCCGGTATGAACCTCTACGGCCACGAGATGGATGAGACCATATCACCCTTGGCGGCAAATATGGGCTGGACCATCGCCTGGCAACCCGCCGAGCGCAATTTTATCGGCCGCGCGGCCCTCGAATCACAAAGAGCGGACGGCAAGCAGCACAAGCTCGTAGGTTTAGTACTGCGTGAGCGCGGTGTACTGCGCGCGGAGCAGGTGGTCACTATTGAGGGTAGCGACGAAAAAGGCATTATCACCAGCGGGACATTTTCGCCCAGCTTGGGCTATTCTATTGCTTTGGCGCGCGTGCCTGTCGACATCGGCAGCCAGTGCCTGGTAGAGATGCGCGGCAAACAGGTTCAGGTTGAAGTCGTTGCACCCAGTTTTGTCCGCAACGGCAAACCCTTGATTTAGATACCCCCGAGAAAAGCGTTAAATCAACTTGCAAAATGCGTGGCGGATTTACTTCGCCCGAAAACCCAACACATCACGTTAAACAAGCAAAGTAACAGGACAGCATCATGAGCGAGATTCGCAAAGAATTGAAATACCTGAGCAGCCACGAGTGGGCGCGTGTAGAGGAAGACGGCACAGTGACCATCGGGATTACTGACCATGCGCAAGACGCACTGGGCGATGTTGTCTATGTAGAAACGCCGGAAGTGGGATCACGTGTTGCCGTGGGTGAAGAAGCTGGCGTAGTTGAATCAGTAAAGGCCGCTTCCGATATTTACACACTGGTAACCGGCGAAGTGGTCGCGGTCAATGAAGCGCTGCAGGATGCACCCGAAACCGTAAATGGTTCGCCTTACGATGATGGCTGGTTCTTCCGTGTACAACCTGACGATTTGTCCGAGTTGGAAGATGCGATGGATGCAGAAGAATACCGCGAAATGCTGGAAAGCGAAGAGTAACTTCACTGAAATTATTACAATAAAAAACGCGGCCGTTGCCGCGTTTTTTATCTAACCATAAAAGCAATAGATTTTTACATTGCAGCTTTAATTTCTGCCTGAATAGTTTTCAAATCGCGCGGCCAAGGTCCAGCATCGCGTTGCACCGCGGGTAATTTCGCGATTGCCTGACGCGCCTGAGCAGAGCTGACAAAACGCCCGGTAACAACCACAAACCAATCTTTTCCTGCCCGCTTACTCTTAAACATAAGCAATTCTTTCTTATTGGACTGTGCCGCAATGTAATCAAGTGCTGCTTTCTGATTACTCACGCCCAGTAATTGAATCGTGTATTCATTCGGCTTCCAGCTTAATAGATTCCGCTCTTGCACACTGCCCATTGGGCGCACAGGCTTTGCTGGCTCGGCCACCAATACAGGCTGCGACTTTTCTTCCACAACTGGCTTTGTTGTTGGCTCCACTGAGACAGGTGCAGTAACTTGTGCTGAAGCGGGCGTGAGAACAGGCCTGGACTCACTCACCGTTGATTGGGCGGCTACTTTTGGCGGCGTTGTCGGTAGCTGAGCTAGAGGAACAACTTGCTCCTGTGCAATTTCGCGCTCCGGTTGTTTGGTCTGCACCTCGCTACTGGGCGATGCAACTACAGACTCCAGTGCAGTAGTTGACGGAGATTGTGTTACAACTTGTACTTCCTGATTCGGTTGTTGCGGTTGCGGCAAGCTCTGCATTAAAGGCTGCACAGGCGTTTCGGTGGAGGTTAGCTCCAGCGAACTTGCCGTTGATGCTGCAACAGATGCAGTTGTAGGTTGTACTGAGGTAGAAGTTATCGCAATTGATGGTACTGGCTTTTCATCTCCCAGATACAAAAACGCAACACCAACCAGCGCCAACACCACCGAGATAGCAACAATGTGCACCACTGGTAACGGCCGTTTACTCATTACTCGCGCAGGTGTGACAGACTCCAGCAAATGTTCTTCCGCAAGGCCATGCAAAACATTTAATTGTCCATGGGACTGACGCCACCAAGAATCCACTTTAGCTTCAGTAAAAATTTCCGGACCGAGATAATCTGCCATTTCCATGCGGAAATTTAAATAATCGACGGTTTCCAGAAGTGTAAATGCTTGCAAGTAAAAATCATTGCACAATAGATTTTCCGGGCTCAATCGCTCCATACGACGCATGAGCGACGGTTCTCCAAACAACGCAAGATGCAAACGGTTTTGCTGCGGGAAATTATTCAAGAGAGAGGTGAGTACAGAAATAGATTGATCATCCAGCAGATGCGCATTATCCAGAACAACAACCGCCAAGCCATCATCTTCCGCTAACGCCTCTTCGGCAATAAAACCCTCCAGCGTCGCTAGCAAATTTTCCGCAGAGGGAATATCGCCAGCTTGAACACCAAAAGCCTGATTAATCGATAGCAGTATTTGTTCCAGCGTTTGTCCAGCTCGAAGCCCAAGAAAACAAATTTGATCCTGATCCGAAAGCGAATCCATAAAGGCGTGGGCGATACGTGTTTTTCCAACGCCGTATTCCCCCATAACAACTAACACACTGTTGCTAAATTGACACAAATGCAACAACTGGTCGAGCAACTGACGACGCCCTGCCCCCGTAAACAATGGGAAAGAATAATCGTGCGCAAAAGGATCTTCGGATAAACCATAGCGCTGACGGTAATCCGCCAATAACGGATCTTCTTTTTGCTCATCCTGATCATGAAACAAATAACCTTGTTGAGAATCCTGATCCAGAATTCGGCTATCTGGCTGGGCACGTAGTGGTGACTCTCCCGTCATAATCTCAGTCTCTTTTAACCTGATTAATTAATCGGCTTTGCATGCATCAAAAGTCTTTTGCAACAAATTTGCATCTATATCGCTGGTGACTATTGCCTTACCCATGGACTCCAGCAACACCAAACGCAAACGACCATCCAAAACTTTCTTATCAACACCCATTAATTCCTTAAATTGATCCGGAGTCATATTTGCAGGGGCCTTGGTGGGCAGATTGGCACGCTCTAACAAATGAATAATACGCGCAAGATCTTGCTCACTGATTGCACCTCGACGCCAGGATAAATCCGCCGCCATAACCATGCCCGCTGCAACAGCCTCACCATGCAACCAATTGCCATAACCCTGTGCTGTTTCTATCGCATGTCCAAAGGTGTGCCCCAAATTTAATATCGCGCGCAGCCCACCTTCACGCTCATCCTGCGCAACAACATCGGCTTTGTTTTCACAGGAACGCTTTACCGCATATGCGAGCGCTTCTTTATCGCCAGCCATAAGAGCAACGATATTATTTTCCAGCCAGACGAAAAATTCGTAGTCTGAAATCAAACCGTACTTAATAACTTCAGCAATCCCCGCAGATAATTCACGCTGAGGCAAGCTTGACAGTAAAGAAGTATCAGCCAATACACATTGGGGCTGATAAAAGGCACCGACCATATTCTTGCCGAGCGGATGATTGACGCCGGTTTTACCTCCCACCGAGGAATCAACCATCGATAGCAGCGTTGTAGGAATCTGAATAAAATCCACTCCGCGCTGGTAGCAAGCAGCCGCAAACCCTGTCATATCCCCTACCACGCCGCCGCCTAACGCAATTAGAGTGGTTGTACGATTGTGGCGAGCACTGAGCAATTTATCGAAAATACTCGCCCACACCTCCAGCGTTTTGTAGCTCTCACCATCAGGTAATATCACCGAGTCAACCTGATAGCCCTCCAATCCTTTGACTAAAGCCCCCAAATACAAAGGCGCTATAGTGTCATTGGTGACAATACATACCTGCTTACCACGAATATGTCGAGCAATTAACTCTGATCTGGATAGGAGTTGCTCACCGATGTAGATAGGATAACTACGGTCATCCAGATTAACGGTTAGAACCTGCATAACGGAAAGCCTTTGGAGACAAAAACAGCGGGCACTTTACCATAAAGCGCCAGCTGAATTCAGATAACGGGACTTAAATCAGGGAGGCTGTGGAAATACCTAGAGGCAATCAAGCATTCAAAACAAGATTGGCAATATCCTGGGCAACAGCTTTGGGAGAACGTCGATCTGTATTTACAATAAAGTCAGCTGCCGATTGGTAAAGAGGCTCACGCAAAGAAAGCAAATCTATTATTTTTTGGCGGGGGTTTTCCACTTGCAGCAATGGACGCTTCTTATCCCGTGCAGTGCGCTCAACCAACTGATCAATTGATGCAGTTAAATAACACACATATCCCGCAGACTTCATCAGCTCACGATTCTGTTCACGTAAAACAATACCACCACCAGTTGCGACAACCATACCCAGCTCTGTGGCCAATTCTTGCAATACTGCTGTTTCACGCTCGCGAAACCCCTCTTCCCCTTCCATATCAAAAATCCAGGGAATATCGGCACCGGTACGCTCCTCAATTACTCGATCACTATCGCGAAAATTATAACCCAGCTCGCTAGCAAGCAATCGACCTATGGTGGATTTGCCGGCCCCCATGGGGCCGACCAGAAAAATAACAGACTTGCGCATTAGTTTGACAGGTTTTCCGAAATCAACTTGGGAGTAACAAAAATCAATAATTCAGTCTTGAATTGATTATCAATAGTTTTTTTGAATAATCGCCCCAAATAAGGAATATCTCCCAACACCGGAACTTTGTTTTCAGTTTTGTTGCCTTCAACAGAGAACACTCCCCCTAGGACAACGGTTTGACCATTGTTAACAAGAACCTTGGTTTCAAGCCGGGTGATATCTACTGTTGGTACGCCCGTATCAGTCGTCTGTCCCAACGAGTCTTTCCAAACTATTAAATCCATAATAATGCGATTATCCGGAGTAATTTGTGGTGTCACCTCTAACTTCAACACTGCCTCGCGAAAACCGGTTGTAGTGCCGCCACTAGGAGCTGTTTCCTGATAGCCAATCTCCTTACCAGATTTAATAATCGCAAGCTGTTTATCACTGGTGATCACTTTGGGCTGAGATACAATTTCTGCATAGCCTGAATTCTCGAGTGCACTCAACTCTAAATCCAAATATGTACTATCAGTTAAGACACCTATGGCAGCAGAAGCATAGGGGTTATTAACCGCCAGATCCACCGCATTATTTTCGGTAATATTTAGTGTTTTTTCATCATCAGGCCCCTGGGTAAACCAACCAGAGGGATGTGTCCCATCTTCATCATCCAACCCCTCTTGGGAACCGGCGAAATCAATTACGCGGCTGCGGTTTGCATTATAACCTGCGCCGCCCCAACGGATGCCCAACTCGCGCTGAAAATCTGTATTGGCTATAACAATACGAGCCTCAATCATGACTTGGCGAATAGGAATATCAATTTGCTCTACCAAGCGCTTAAACGCCTCAATACGCTCTGCAGTATCTGTAATAATAATCGAATTGGTTCGCTCATCAACAACTCCTTGGCCTCGCTCGGAAAGAACGCTTCCTGTAGCCCTACTTCCTCCTTGGCCTCCGCCAGATCCACCAGCCTTACCTCCACCTTCGCCTCTAAACAATTCAAACATTTCCTTCGCATTTGCATAGCGCACGCGAATGTATTCAGTTCGCAGGGGAGCCAGCTCTTCAAGCTGCTTCTTGGTAGTAATTTCCTGGCGCTCGCGCTCAGCAATCTCCGCCGCCGGTGCAACCATCAAAACATTACCGACCTGACGCTTATCCAAACCTTTATTTTTTAGAACCATCTCAAGCGCTTGATCCCAAGGCACATTTTGCAGACGCAAAGTAATGCGTCCTTGCACCGTATCACTAGCAACAAGGTTTAATTCAGTAAAGTCCGCAATAATTTGCAGCACTGCACGAACTTCGATATCCTGGAAATCCAAAGACAGCTTTTCACCGGTGTATTCAAAATCTTTTTTCTTCTCCTGCTTCTCCTGTGCACTCAACGGCTTGATACTGACCACATATTCGTTATCTGTCTGATATGCCAGATAATCAAAATCACCACCAGCACTGATATTCAGAACGGAGCTTTCACCTTCTTGAGAGGCTGCAACCAGTGAAACAGGCGTGGCAAAATCCACCACATCCAAACGACGACGCAATTCTGGGGGTAACCAGGCATCTTTAAAAGACAATTTGACCCCGGCACCGGTACCAACCATATCAGCACTCACCTTGGGACTTGATAAGGTGACCACCACACGACCTTCGCCCGCCGTCCCGCGTCTAAAATCAATATTAGTAATTCGTGTTTGATTTCCCAGGGTGTCCTTGTGATCTACTGCACCCGTATTTGAGATCTCTACTGATGGACGTTGAGCCTGAGCCTTTTCAACCCCCTTTACAGCTCCAACCTCAACAACAAAGTTATTACCATCAATGCGCGTAGTATAAGTGGCCAAATCGTTCAAATTTAGAATAAGACGCGTCCGCCCTTCACTGGTTAGCACCATAGCACTTTGTCCATTATCAACAGCTAATGGGAAGCGCCGCTCCTTTAATCCACTTACCACATCAGGAAAATCAAGAACAATTCGAGCAGGCTTCTCTATCGTATAACCTTTAGGTTCTGGAGGAGCCGCTTCGAATGCCATACGCACTTCAAAACGCTCTCCCGGCAACTGAGAGAAATCAATGGACTTAAGAGTGTTAGCCCACAAGACAGGCGATGCAACAACACCTATCAACGCCAATAAAAATTTACGCATATTCAACCCCGGAGTGAATAGAGCACACATGTCCGCTTATTCCTTCTCTTCTAATTTAATAATTCTGGGACGTTCAACCCAAC